>JAICXC010000023.1 GCA_025980665.1 Bryobacteraceae bacterium | reverse complement strand
CACAGCAAGGAAGTGCTCGAAGCGCTGGCGGAGCTACAGAAGAAGTAACTACTGCGCTGTGTCTTCCGGTTCTTGCTGGATCTCGTAGCTGGTAACGATCTCCGCGGTGGGCCGCACGGTTGCGGCCACACCGCAGTATTTATCCGTAGATAGCTGGATCGCCTGCGCCACCGCTTTTTCCGAAATTCCCTTACCCCGGATTATATGGCGCACTTCGAAGCGCCTGAAGCTGCGGGGATGCTCCTCGCGCCGCTCCCCCCGCACTTCGACCTTATAACCGGTCACCTGTTCGCGTTTCTTGTGCAACACCGAGATCACGTCGGCGCCCGTGCATCCGCCTAAGGCGATCATCAGCAACTCCAGCGGTCCCGAGGCAGCTGAGCGCTCACCCTTGATATCCAGCACCTGCGCGTGGCCACTGGGTGTAACCGCGACAAAGAAATCGTCGCCGGCGTATTCCACCGTGGCGAAGTTGTTTTTCACAACATATAGTCTTACACGGGTTCCTTGTCGATCAGTACACTGAGAGTTCATGTCGGAAGTCTTGACTCAGTCCTTCTCGCTTGGCGATGTACAGCGCGCCCGCCAACGGATCGCTTCCTGCGTGCGCCGGACTCCCTTGGTCCCCAGCGTCACCCTCAGCGAACGGCTCAAGACCAACGTCTACGTCAAGCTGGAACTGTTTCAAAAGACCGGCTCCTTTAAAGTGCGCGGGACCTTCAACAAGGCGCTGAGCTTAGCTCCTGAAATAAATGCGAAAGGTTTGGTCACGGTCAGCGGAGGGAACAATGCCCTAGCGGTGGCGTATACCTGCCGGGCGCTCGATCTGCCTGCGACGGTCCTGATGCCCGAGACCTCGCCGGCAGCAGTTCAAGAGGCGACCCGTGCTTACGGAGCGCAAGTGAAATTCGCCTCCACGGCGGCCGAGGCGTTCGCGCAGACAGCCGAGCTCGAACGCGACGGCTGGATCTATATTCATCCCTTCGACGATCCCGCGCTGATGGCTGGCCAGGGAACCATCGCTCTCGAGATCCTGGATGACGTCCCGCAAATGACGGACATCGTGCTCAGCATTGGCGGCGGCGGAATGATGGCGGGCGTGGGGACCGTGATAAAGGCGCTGAAGCCCTCCGTGCGAATCTGGGGAGTGGAGACGCAGGGCGCGGATTCGATGGCCCGATCGCTCGCGGCGGGCAAGATCGTCACGCTCGAAGCCATGACCTCGATCGCCCGGAGCCTGGGAGCTCCCGCGCCATCGGAACGCACCTTCACGATGGCCCAGCAGTTCCTGGAAAGTGTGACGGTGGTTTCCGACAAGGACGCTATCGAGGCCACGCGCTTTTTACTGGACCGCTTGAAGGTACTGGCTGAACCCGCTGCTTCGTGTACCTACGCGGCGGCTGGACGGCTGCAAGGGCAGTTTACCGCCGGCAAGCACGTGGTGCTGTTGCTGTCGGGCGGAAACGTTAGTCCGGACGCGCTAACGAGCCAGTAAACCCGCATCCACCGGAAGCGCATGCCCCGTAATATACGACGACTTGTTCGAGCACAGGAACAACACCGCATCGGCAACTTCTTTGGTAGTTCCGAAACGTCCCATGGGATGAAGCGCCAGTGCACGCGCTTCGTTTTCGCCATCGAAAACCCCCGCGGACAGAGCGGTAGGAATCACCGCCGGACATACTGCGTTGACGCGGATTCCTTTCTGGGCGTATTCCATCGCAGCCGCTTTAGTCGCGCCGATGACTCCATGTTTACTCGCGTAGTAAGCGATGCCAATGGGCCCTCCAATGAGCCCCGCCACCGAAGACATGTTCACGATCGCGCCACCGCCGGACTTCAGCATGTGCGGGATTTCGTATTTCATCGCCAGGAACACGCCTTTCAGGTTGACGTTGATGACATCGTCCCACACCTGTTCCGCGTAATCGGGGATCGGAACAAACGGCGTGCCTCCGATACCCGCGTTATTGAATGCGAAGTCTAAACGCTGCCAGCGGTTCATGACCGTGTCCATCAATTTCTGGACCTGATCGGCTCGCGTCACATCGATCGACACGAAAATCGCTTCGCCCCCCTGAGCCTGGATCTTGCGGATGGTCTCCTCGCTTTCGGCCGCCCGCCGCGCTCCGATCGCCACGCGAGCGCCTTCCGCCGCGAATGCGATGGCCGTGGTCCGGCCGATACCCGAATTGCCGCCGGTGATGACGGCGACCTTGCCTTCGAACAGTTTGCTCATGCGAGCCATTATCATCGATCACATGGACTGGAGAAGTATGCGCGCAGAATTTCCAGCGTTGGAAAGCTGGACGTATCTCAACACAGCAACCTACGGGCAAACGCCGGTTCGCGCCGTCGAAGCCATGACGGGACATTCGAAGCGCCGCGACGAGTTTGCGACTACTGACTTTCTCGACTGGTATGCCGACGCGGATCGCATGCGCGCCAGCATCGCCCGATTGATTCACGCCGACCCCGAGGACATCGCATTTGTGCCCAACGCGGCCGCCGCGCTGTCGATTGTCCTCGCGGGAATCGCGCCGAAGCCGGACGAGAATATCGTTACCCTGGACGACGAATTTCCTAACTACCTGTATCAGGGCGCAGCGCGTAAAGTCCGTTGGGAACAGATCCAGGAATCCGTCACCGACAAGACTCGTTTGATTGCGTTCAGCGAAGTCAACTACGCGACCGGCTTTCGGCCGCCCCTCGCGGATATCGTGAAATTTCTCGGGACGCGCAACGTGCCTCTGTTCCTGGATGGATCGCAGAGCGTCGGAGCGCTGACGTTCGACGTGCGCAAGACGCCCGTGGACGTGCTCGCGGTGCACGGTTACAAATGGCTGATGTCTCCCACCGGCGCCGGATTCATGTACGTCGCGCCCGCCTTCCGCAAGAGACTGCCGCCGAATGTTATCGGCTGGCGCAGTCATCACGACTGGCGCAACGTCGATCGTCTTCACAGCGGCTCGCCTGAGTTTAAGGACGCGGCCGAAAAGTACGAGGGCGGCGGTTTGCCCTTTCACCTCCTGTACGCTATGGACTCCTCAGTAACGTGGATGCTTGAAATCGGCCCGGAAGCGATCGAGCGGCGTGTTCTGGACCTGGCGAAGTCTGCCCGGTCAATGCTCCGCAGCTTAGGGGGACACGTTGAAGATACGGGATCCCAAATTGTCATCGCGGGATTCGAGGGAGTGGATGCGTCCGTCACCGCGCGCGCGTTGCGGGAACAGAAAGTTGTCGTCGCGGCACGCCACGGCCGATTGCGCATCTCGCCACACTTCTACAATGATGATGAGGACCTGATGCGCCTGGAGCGCGCGTTGAAAAAGCTGTTGTGATTACTTTCCTCGAAGCCGTTTGGCGCGAGCTGCGATTCGCGATGCGGTCGCTGCTTCGCGCGCCGTTGGCCACGGCGGTGATGATCGCGATCCTCGCCGCAGGCATTGGCCTAAACACCGCGGTCTACAGCGTCCTCTACGGAATCCTGTTGCGGCCGTATCCTTACGCCTCGCCCGAACGGATTGTGCGGATCGCCTCGGCTCCTATTAAAGATCCGGGCAACCGCGTGGGCGTCTCCCTGCCCGATTTCGAGGATTTCCGCCACGACGCGCGCACCGTGCAGGATTTGAGCGCCTGGAGCACCGAGCGGATTAATCTAATCGACGACGGAGTTGCTGTTCCAGTGGATGCGGGCGTGATTTCGCCGGGCCTGTTCGCGACGCTGGGCGTGAAGCTCTTGATCGGCCGCGAGTTTCTGCCGCAGGAAGACATCCCGGGCGGCGATACCAACAAAGTCATCCTGAGCCACGCTCTCTGGGAAAAACGCTTCAATGGCGACACGGGGATTCTGGGCCGCGTGATTCGTACTTCTCTCGGATCGTTCTCCGTGGTAGGCGTGGCATCTCCGGGCTTCCTGTTTCCTCGTGATTCGGCGCTCTGGATTCCCATCGAAAGCGAACTGCGCGCTCGCAACGGATCGCGACAAATGCGTTTTTATCGAAGATATCGCGTGGTGGCTCGACTTCGGGAAGGCGCATCCCTGTCAGCCGCTCAAGACGATCTTCGTCAGATCGGAACGCGCCTCCAGCGCGAGCAAGCCGTGACGAATCGCGATATCCTTCCGGTGGTCGAGCCCTTACGTACTGTCGAAACCTCCGAAATGCGGCCCTACGTGCTGCTGCTAATGGCCGGAGCGGGATTGGTACTGCTGGTTTGCTGCACCAACCTGGCGAATCTGCTGCTGGCACGGTCGTCCGCCCGCGAGCGCGAATTCGCGGTTCGCGCGGCTATGGGCGCAGGTAGAAAACGGCTTCTGATCCAGCTTCTAACCGAGCATTCCCTGCTGGCAATCGCGGGCGCGCTTCTGGGTGTAGCTCTAGCCAGCTCGCTGCTCGGCGCGCTCCCGCGAATCATTCCCGGACCGGCCGAGCTTCCGTTCTGGATGCACTTCGACCTCGATCGGAACGTGCTTGCCTTCACCTGCGCGGTGACCATTGGCACCATTGCGGCCTTCGGGCTGGTTCCTTTGCTGAAGTCGGCCCGCACCGATCTGGAGGGCCTCCTGCGTGATGGCTCGCGTGGGTCACATGCAACCTCGCGTCTCCGCCGCGGACTAATTGTTGGCGAAGTCGCACTTTCGGCGATCCTGCTGGTATGCGCCGGCCTGCTGCTCAAGAGCCTGAATCGTCTGGAAAATGTCGATCCCGGATTTCAGCCCCACAACGTCCTCGCCATTCAGCTGTCGCCATTTAAACCCGGTTCGGCGCAGCAGCGGATCGAGGCCGCGACGACCTATTTCCGTAACGTAATCGCCACCATTGACCAGGTTCCGGGAGTGGTTGCCGTAGGTGCGACCGACGGGCTTCCGTACACGCCCGATAGCGCCGACCGTCCCAGTTACAACATGGAGGTGCAAGGTGCAGGGTCGGTCGAACGGGCTTATCGCGGACCCGGTTCGGTGATCGACATTACGCCGCAGTACTTCGAAGCCATGGGGATTCCTCTGCGGGAGGGCCGCGCATTTAACGAACAGGACCGGAGCACGTCGGAACGAGTGATCATCCTCAGCGAGCGCGCCGCGCGATTCCTGTTCCCCGGCCGCAGCCCCATCGGCGGCCAGGTCCGCCACAACACCAATGGAATGGCCGATCCCTGGTCGCGGGTAGTGGGCGTCGTTGGAAACGTCCGATACAAGGCGAATGAAACATCCGAAGGCATCGAGATGTACTATCCATCCTCGCAGTGGGAATTCGAGAGCGCCTATGTGGCGATACGCGTTCAGGGTTCACCGGCGGGCTTCGAGAACGCTATTCGTCAGGCGGTTTCCTCTGTGGATGTCGAGACTGGAATCGATGAGATGAAGACCGTGGACGCGCTGATGAATGAGACGCTGTGGCAGCAGCGGTCGTGGGGTTTCGTGCTAGCGGGCTTCGCGGCCACGACGCTGCTGTTGGCTGCGGTGGGACTCTACGGCGTGATGGCCTACAGCGTGGCGCTGCGACGCACGGAGATCGGGATTCGCGCGGCATTGGGTGCGACGCCGAAGACGCTTTTCGGAGAGGTCACGCGCGAAGGCGTGTATCTGGCGGCCATGGGAGCCGCGATCGGGCTGGTCGCATCATTGGGAGTAACCCGCCTTTTGCGGACCATGCTCTACGGCGTGCCGCCCGGCGATCCGGTGACGTTCCTGCTGGCCGCACTGGTGCTGATCGCCGTGGCGGCCGTCGCGTCGGCTATACCGGGCATGCGCGCAGCGCACATGGATCCGGTGAAAATACTACGGAACTGAGCCGCCCTATTGACTGTCTATACGTCTTCGTATAGGCTATCGATAGGAAATGGCTGCTGAAGATCTACTGCCCGGAACGCTCGACCTTCCGATCCTCCAGACCCTTTCGTTGGGCCCGCAGCATGGGCTGGGAATCTCCCGGCGCATCGGGCAGATCACGGCGGGGACGTTCCGCGTAATGCCTGGATCGCTCTTCCCGGTGCTGCATCGGATGGAGGAGCAGGGCTGGCTCGCCGCGGAGTGGGGCGAGTCCGAGACCAATCGCAAGGCCAAGTATTACCGATTGACCAAGCCCGGCCAACGCAGGCTGGGAAAAGAGAAAGACCGTTGGGACAAAGTCGCGCTGGCGATCCGAAGCGCATTGGAGGCCCGTTAGCGTGCACCGCCTTCGCAGCCTGATACGCAATCTTTTCCGGCGCTCCCGCGTGGAGCGCGATCTCGACCAGGAGATCCGCACCTACGCCGACATGCTCGCCGACGAGAAAGCGCAAGGCGGCATGGCACGTCCGGAGGCCGAGCGCGCAGCGCGTATCGAACTGGGCGGTATAGAGCAGGTGAAAGAGCAGGTCCGCGCGAGCCGCGCGGGAGCCTGGCTGGACCAGCTTGCGGCCGATCTTCGCTATGGTCTCCGCACCCTGCGGCGGAATCCCGGTTTCGCCGCGGTTACGATTGTCACGCTGGCCTTGGGCATCGGCGCAAACACGGCTTTGTTCAGCGTGGTGAACGCACTGCTTCTGCGCCCTCTGCCGTACATGGACGCGGATCGCCTCATGTACATTACCGAGTTCTGGCCGCATGAACCTGAAGTATCCGGCTCGGCTAGTCCCGATTTCACCAACTGGCGTGCCCACTCGCACCTCTCGCAACAGATCGAGGCTTATGGAGGCGATCGAAACGTTACGCTTACCTCCGCCGGCGAAGCGGAACGCGTCGCCGGAACCGCGGTTACCGCTGGACTTTTGGACATGATCGGCATCCAGCCTGCCTTGGGCCGCAATTTTATTTCGGAAGATGATCGCCCGGGTGCGCCTCCGGCTGTCATGCTCGGCTACCGTCTGTGGCAGCGGCGGCTCGGGGCTTCGGCCGATGTGATCGGCAAACAGATCGAGATGGATGGCGTCGGCCGTACAGTGGTTGGAGTTCTTCCCGCATCGTTCGCGTTCCCCGACAACAACATCCGTCAGGAGTTCCTGTTCCCCATGGGTCTTTCGCTCGAACCGGGAATGCGTGAGAGTGACTTTCGAATCCTGCACGTTCTAGCGCGACGGAAGCCTGGCGTCGCGCCCGAAGCTTTGCACGCCGAGTTCGTCGAACTGGTTCGCCGCACGGCGTCGGAAGAACCTCCGCAATTCGTGACCATGCGCAAAGATATGGAAATCCGCTTGATCCCATTGCGCCAGTGGCTTACCGGCGGCGTCAGCAGGGCTGTTCTGGTTCTGCAGGCAGCCGTCGCTATGGTGCTACTGATCGGATGCCTGAACGTCGCCAATTTGCAGATCGCCCGCGGCATCGCCCGGCGTAAGGAAATCGCACTCCGGACCGCCCTCGGCGCCGGACGGGCGCGCATCACCCGGCAATTGCTCACCGAAGGTCTACTGCTGAGCTCCGTCGGCGGCGCGGCAGGCCTCGCGCTGGGATATTGGGCGCTGAATCTGCTGCGCTCCTTCCTGCCGGCCAGCCTGCACCTTGCCGACTCGATCCGCATAGACCCACGTGTCCTTGCGTTTACACTAGCCCTCGCGATCGCTTCGGGTGTCGTGACCGGTTTGGCGCCGGTGCTGGCCGCGGCGCGTATGCGGCTGGATGAAACCCTGAAGGAAGGTAGCAGCCGAACCACCGAGCCGGGCAGCCATCACCGCCTTCATCGCGCTCTGGTGATCGCCGAAGTCGCCATCGCCATGGTGCTGCTCGCGGGCTCTGGACTGCTGGTACGGAGTTTTGGGCGCATGGCCTCGCTCGATCCGGGTTTCGATGCAGAGGGCGTCCTGACCCAGCGCGTAGGGCTTCCCGCGCGCAAGTATGCGACCAACCAGAGCTGGTCCGCTTTCAGCTCGCAACTTCTCGAACGGGCGGCGGCGCTTCCTGGCGTGCAAAACGCGGCGGTCGCAGGCGGATTGCCACTGATCGGCACACGCAGCGGCGTCGGCACTTGGTTCGAAGGACGTCCAGCGCCCCCACCCGGAGGCAGGCCGACCATCCCCATGGCCGGCGTTAGTTCAGATTATTTCGAGACCTTGAGGATTCCGCTGCTTCGCGGCCGCACCTTCACGGCCGCGGATCGTGAGGGTTCTCCTAGTGTCGTGATCGTCAACCAGGCGTTCGCCGACCAGTTCTTTCCTGGCCAGCAGGCTTTGGGCAAGAACATCACACAAGGCCGGATTGGCCAGAATGAGCTGAAAGAGATCGTCGGCATCGTAGGTAATGTTCGCCAGGAGGGCCTGCGCACCGCCGCTGCGCCCACGATATATGCCCCGTACCGTCAGTTTCCCGAATCGGAGATTCTTCTGGTCCTTCGCTCCAGCTTGCCGCCAGCTGCGCTTTCTACCGCCGCCGCCAGCGCGATTCGCGCCATAGACCCTGACGTGCCCGTATACGACGTCGCCACCATGCTAGACCGGCTCGCCGAGGCTCGCTCCACACAACGCGCCAATATGGCGCTCATGGGCATGTTCGCCGCGCTGGCTCTGCTGCTGGCCGCGATCGGGATCTTCGGCGTCATCGCGTATATGGTGAACCGGCGATCGCTTGAAATCGGAATCCGCATGGCGCTGGGCGCCCAGCGCAGCGACGTATTGAAAATGGTCTTAGGACACGGCATGATCCTGGCGCTAATTGGAATCGCGATCGGGCTCGGCGGCGCGCTCGCCGCGACCCGCGCCATGCGCACCCTGCTTTTCGAAATCAGTCCCGGCGATCCGTCGACGCTCATGGCCTCGGCGACGCTGTTCGCCGTTGTGGCAGCCGCCGCGTGTTACATCCCCGCGCGCCGCGCTGTCCGCGTCGACCCAATGACTACCTTGCGTCACGACTGATCGGCATATTCCACACTCACCAGGAACAACCCTCGCGCCGGAGCCGACGGTCCGGCGGGAATCTTGCAACCGGGTTTCAGCCGAGCCGCGATGCTGTCGGCCACAAGATTTCCCTTCCCCACTTCCAGCAGCACACCCACGATGTTGCGAACCATGTGCTTCAGGAATCCGCTGCCGCGTACGCGGTAGATCAACCGGTCTCCGTCGCGCGTCAGGCATGACGAAAAAATACGCCGGACCTTCGAGCGGCCGAGCCCGTCGATCGGGTCCGCCGCAGCGAACGCCGTAAAATCATGCTCGCCTTCGAGCACGCGCGCGGCCTGGATCATCCGCGCCTCATCCAGAGGATACGGGTAGTGATAGACGTAGCGGCGCTCGAAGGGCGAACAGATATCGGCGCGCAGCAGGCGATATTCATACGTTTTCGCGACGGCATCGTAGCGGGGGTGAAAACTTTCCTGTGCCTCGGCCGTGTCCAGCACGCGGATGTCGCGCGGCAGCAGACGATTCATGGCCTTCTGGAGATTCGGCAAAGGAATCGGATTGGTCAGCCGGAAGGCCGCCACTTGCGCCAACGCATGAACTCCAGCGTCGGTGCGGCCGGAACCATCCACATGCACTACATCACCTTCGATTTCAGACAGCACTTCTTCCAGGGCACGCTGGATTGTGGCGACGCCCGGTTGCACCTGCCAGCCGTGATAGTCCGTGCCGTCGTAGCTGACCGTTATCCGTATCCGGCGCATGCTTTTCCTGAAACAGGCTTAGGCCGTCGCGCGGGAGCCGGGCTTTGCGATCGGGAGATCCTGCTTGCACAGCGGGCACTCCTCGGGCGTCCAGGAGACGGCGTCCAGGGTCGCCAGGGCTACCCGGGGAACCCCCAGGTCGACGCGTCCCCCGCTGCGGTCGATGACCGAACCCACTCCTAAAACCTGGACACCGGACGCTCGCAGGAGCTCCATGACCTCCCTGGTGCTGCCCCCGGTGGTAACCACGTCCTCGACCACCACTGCGGTCTCTCCAGGGGTCAGGAAGAACCCCCGGCGGAGGGTCATCTTTGCTGAGCCTTTCCCTTCGGGGCCCGCAGGGTCCCGTTCGGTGAACTGAAAACGGGCGCCCAGAGCCCGGGCGACCTCGTGGCCGATAATCAGGCCACCGAGGGCGGGCGAAACGACAACTTGTGCTTTTGGCATACTTTGGGCCATGCTTTCCGCCAAAGCCCGCCCCAGCCGTTCGGCGAGTTCGGGATGCTGCAGAACTAGAGCGCTCTGCAGGTATTCTCCGGAATGGAGCCCGCTGGTGAGGCGAAAATGGCCCTTCAGGTAGGCCCCGGTTTCACGAAATATTTGCAAGGTTGAGTCAGTCACGGTTTCTTCATATATAATAGTCCGGGTAAGACTTAACATTCTTGACGGGACACCCCCTGTAACAACAGCACCGTCTCCCGTCGTCATTTCTAGCGAAGACAAGAAAACCTTGGGGAGTAGTCTACTACGATGAAGAAGCTTAAGTGGCTCCTGGGCCTGACCTTAGTAATTGCAGCGTTGGCCTTGGGCGGCTTCACCTATTACACGCGTTCGAAGAAAGCTGATTATTTGACCGCCAAAGTGCAGCGCGGCGATCTCGAATCGGCTATTTCCGCGACCGGGTCGCTGGCAGCCGTGGTTTCCGTGGCTGTGGGCAGCCAGGTGTCCGGCAATATCGCGGCCCTCTACGCCGATTACAATTCGCAGGTCAAAAAAGGCCAGCTGGTCGCGCAGATCGACCCGGCGCCCTTCCAAACTAAGGTGGACCAAGCCAAAGCCAATCTGGATAGCGCCAAGGCGCAGGTCACTAGCGCCGAAGTCGGGGTGAAGAAAGCGGACCTGGATATCGCCAACTCACAGCTCAACATCACCAATCAGCAGGCGGCTCTGGTTCGCGCCGATTCCCAGGTTAAGGATGCCAAGCGCAAGCTGGATCTGCAGGCCAGGATGTTCAAAGATGGTGTGGCCACCCAGGACGCGCGCGACAGCGCCCAGGCGGTCTATGACCAAGCCATTGCAAGCTACGATTCGGCCAAGGCGCAGTTGAATTCCGCGCAGGCCAGTCTCGAATCGACCAAGGCCCAGAAGCAAGTGGCGGAGACTCAGAAAGTCACAGCTGCGGCCCAGGTGGCCACGGCCGATGCCAACCTGCAGAACGCCCAGCTGGATCTGGATCACACCCGCATTACCTCGCCGGTCAACGGAGTCGTGATCGCGCGCAACATGGACGTAGGTCAGACCGTGCAGGCGTCGTATTCGGCACCCCAGTTGTTCAGCATCGCGCAGGATCTTTCGAAGATGCACGTGGAAACCAACATTGATGAGTCGGACATTAGCCGGGTCCAGGTGGATCAGGACGCTTCGTTCACTGTGGATGCATATCCCGGGCAGACGTTCCATGGGACAGTCATGCAAATTCGCCACTCCCCCACGAACGTGCAAAACGTGATTACGTACACGGTGGTGATCGACGTGGATAACCCCGATATGAAGCTGTTCCCCGGCATGACGGCGAACGTCCGGCTGGTTACCGACCATCTGTCGGCGGTGGTGAAGATTCCTTCCGCAGCGCTGCGGTTCCGTCCACCAGACGATCTCCTGCCGGCGGATGCGAAGAACACCGACAAAAAGGTCGCCAAGGTGGATGGCAAGTCCGATTCCGGCCCGGCCAAAGGCGGCGATGGTAAGTTCGATCCCAGCCAGTTCAAGGGCCGTAACGGCGGCGGTGGGGGAGGCGGCTTCGGCAGGCGCGGCGGCGATGGCGGAGGCGGAGGTGCATTCGCCGGAGGCCGCGGCGGCCAGGCTGGCGGTGCCCGTCCTCAATTCCAAACCGTTTATACACTGGATGATAAAGGCCAGCTCAAAGCGGAACGCATTCGCACGGGCATCAGTGACGGAAACTTCGTGGCGATGCTCAACGGTAATCTCAAAGAAGGCGATGTGCTTGTTACCGGTATCGAAGGCGTCCGTTCCGGCGGCAACCAGAACAAAAATGCGCCGGGATTCCCGGGTCAACAAAACAACCAGTTCAAGGGCGGCCGGGGCCTGCCGTTCTAAAGCGCCAGCGAGGACGATTCGTGGATTCTGCTCTCATTCGCATCGAGAATCTTCATAAGACGTATCACATGGGCGACAACCATGTGCACGCGCTCCGCGGGATCTCGCTCCAAATCGCCCGTGGGGCGTTCGTGTCGATCATGGGCGCGTCCGGTTCCGGCAAGTCGACCCTGATGAACATCATCGGTTGCCTGGATAAGCCTAGCAGCGGCAAATATTATCTGGACGGCGTGGATATAGGCAGTCTGGACCGGGACCAGTTGGCCGACATTCGCAACCGCAAGGTCGGCTTTGTGTTCCAGCAGTTCAATTTGTTGGCCAGGACCTCGGCGCTTGAAAACGTCGAACTCCCTCTGCTGTACAGCGACAACGACAAGAGCAAGTTCAAGGAACGCGCCATGCAGGCGCTGACTGCGGTGGGTCTGGCGGAACGCTACGATCACCATCCCAGCCAGCTTTCCGGAGGCCAACAGCAGCGCGTCGCCATCGCGCGCAGCCTGATCAATGATCCCCAACTGATTCTGGCGGACGAACCGACGGGTGCGCTCGATTCCAAAACGAGCGTCGAGATCATGGGCATCTTTCAGAAGTTGAATCGGGAAAAAGGGATCAGCATCGTGGTGGTCACGCATGAGCCCGACATCGCGCATTATTCGGATCGCCTCATCCAGTTCAAGGACGGCCACATCATGCTCGATGAGGCGGTGCCCAACCCGCGGAACGCCGAGCGGGAATTGACGGAGTGGCAAGACCTAGAAGAAGAAAAGGAACCCGTCGCATGAACAAAGTTTTCCAAAGCATGAGAATTGCGTTTCGCGCGCTGCGCGTGAACAAGCTGCGTTCCGCACTAACCATGCTTGGCATTATCATCGGCGTCGGCGCCGTGATCGCCATGGTGTCGGTAGGCAGCGGAGCCACCGACCGCATCCATCAGCAGATCGCGTCTATCGGAAGCAATGTCATTATCATCCAGCCGGGCAGCCAGAACACTGGCGGAGTCAAGAGCGGCAACGGCAACTCGCAGACGCTGACCGAAGACGACGCGAGGGCCATCGCAGAGGAGTGCCCCGACGTCATGTATTCCACCCCGATCCAACAGAACCAGCAACAGGTGGTCTACGGAAGCAATAACTGGGGAACCCGGATTTACGGCGTGTCGCCCGACTATATGACCATTCGCGACATCCGCATCGAAGAAGGCGAGCCCTTTACCACCGACGATGTCAAATCCACCAACAAGGTCGCTTTGCTGGGCAAGACCGTGGTCGACAACCTCTTCGCCGGAGAGGATCCGATTGGCAAAACCATTCGCGTCCGCAAAGTGCCTTTCACTGTGATCGGAACGCTGGTGCCGAAAGGTCAGAACTCCAGCGGGCAGGATCAGGATGACATGATCATCATGCCGATCACCACCGCCAAGAAGAAAGTTATGGGTGGGGGGCGATCGAACAACTGGCAGCAAATCGGACAGATCATGGTGCAGGCGCGCGATGGACGCAACAACAACGCCATGGACGAGATCGAGGGGCTTCTGCGCCAGCGTCACCGCTTGCAGGCAACCGAGGATAACGATTTCCAAGTCCGCAGTCTGGAAGAAATGGCCGCCGCTCAAGAACAAGCCACTCAGATCATGGGACTCCTGCTGGCTTCGATCGCGTCGGTGTCGCTGATTGTCGGCGGCATCGGTATTATGAACATCATGCTGGTATCGGTGACCGAGCGCACCAAGGAGATCGGCCTGCGCCAGGCGGTGGGAGCGAAAACCAACGATATTTTGTCGCAGTTCCTGGTGGAAGCGGTTTCGCTTTCGCTACTGGGGGGCTGCCTGGGGATTGCGATGGGAGTTTTAGCCAGCTTCGGCATCTCGTATTTTGCCGGATGGAACACGTTGGTGAGCCTGCCTTCGATCCTTGCGGCATTCTTCTTCTCGGCACTGGTAGGGGTATTCTTCGGATTCTACCCCGCGCGCAAGGCTGCCTTGCTCGACCCGATCGAGGCTTTGCGCTATGAATAAATTTTTGAGGTATGAGTAATTCGCGTGGGGCTTCTCCGGACCTGTGCCCGCAACGCCCAGTGCCCCAGTTTCGCACGCCGGTATTCCAAAACCGGACAGTGCGGACATAGTCATAAGATTTCTTTTCAACACAATAGCGCTGGTGTTTCAGATGCAGCGCTAGACGGATTGCCCGGATGGAACAAGCCGGCCCGTCAGATACGTTATTACTAAATTCGAGGTCAATCTAAGCCATGAAACAATCGAAACCCTTCATCGCGTTGCTGTGCGTGCTGCTGATGGCGGCGCCCGGCGTGTATTCCCAGCAGCTTAACGACCGCGGGCCCAGCTTGAGCAACGAGCGAGAGCATTGGTACTCCGGGTTCACTAATAACTACCGCACCCGATATATTCCACCCATCAGTGTTTCGAACAGCGGACGCGCCGACTCGCTGATCCGGGCCGGGAACCTGTACCTGTCGCTTTCCGACGCCATCGCGATGGCGCTTGAAAATAACATCGACGTCGAAGTATCGCGCTATGCTTATCCGCTGGCGGATGCCTCATTGCTAGGTGCCCAGGCCAGCAACGGCGCAGGCGTGAGCTACGATCCGGCCATCACCAGCAACATAAATTGGGCCCGCAGTGCCCAAATCCAGACCAATTCCGTAACGGCTGGCGGACAGTCGGTCAATGTCGGGGACATACAGACTAGAAATTTCGGCGTGGTGCAAGGGTTCCCTACGGGCGGAACCGCAACGCTCGGTTTCAACAATAACTCTACGACAACGAACAATACCAACGCCATCTTCCTTCCGTCCTATAACTCCGGTTTAAGCCTTCAGGCCACCCAGCCATTGCTGCAGGGTTTCGGTTGGGCATACAACACGCGCAACATCCGGGTTGCTAAAAACAATATCCGGGTGACGGACTATCAGTTCGAACAGCAACTCAATACGACCTTGAATACCGTGATCTCGACATATTGGAACCTGGTCAGTTCCGCTCTGGCGGTAGACGTCGCACAACAGACGCTGGACGAAGCCAACAGACTGTTGAGCGACAATAAGAAGCAGCTGGATATCGGGACCATGGCGCCTCTGGACGTGCTCCAGGCCCAGCAACAGGTCTCCACCAGCGAAACCAATCTCATCACTGCTCAAACGGCCGTCGAGCAGCTGGAGGTGAGCTTAAAGAACCTGATCAGCCGTAACGGACTTGCCAATGCTTCTCTCTCGGCTGTACACATTATTCCCACGGACCGGATAACCGTTCCGGCGGTTGAGCCGATCCAACCGGTGCAAGACGTAGTGGCGAGGGCGCTCGACCACCGTCCGGAACTGGCGCAGCAGCGCCTGCAGGTTGAGAACTCGAAGATCAACCTGAGCGGTGCGCATAATGCGCTGCTTCCGCAGTTAAACGTGGTCGGAAACGTCTCGAATCCTGGCGCGGGCGGAATTTTCAACACTACGCCGCAGATCAACCCCCTCACTGGACAGGTTATACCCCGCACCCTGCCCAATCCCGATTTGATTGGCGGCTATGGCAACATCCTGCGTCAAGTGTTCGGTATTCCGACAATTAACTACCAAATTGGCTTCCAGCTAAACATTCCCTTGCGCAACCGCTCCGCGCAGGCGGCCTATATCCAGCAAGACCTGCAGCTCCGGCAATCTGAACTCGGCGTACAGAAGGAAGTTAATCAGATCCGCATGGACGTCCAGAACGCACTGATCGCCGTGAAGAACGCCCGCGCGCGCTACCAGTCGGCAGCGACAGCCAGCGCCGTTGCGCAGCAAGTCTTGGACGCCGAACAGAAGAAGTACGAACTGGGCGCGTCCACCTCCTACGCGGTCGTTCAGCACCAAGTCGATTTGGCGAACGCGCGGTCGGCCGAAGTCTCGGCAGTATCGGCCTATGCGCAAGCCAAGCTGCAGCTCGACCAGGCTACAGGCACGATTCTGGAGAACAATAACGTGATTATCGACGAGGTCAAGAACGGCCGCGTTTCGAAGGCTCCCAGTCCAATTCCGGACGTGGCGCCCGCTACTCCAGCCCCTGGCCGCGCCGCTATCACGGCCCCTGGCGCTCTTACGCCGGCGGCCAATCGTTAGGTCCTCCTTTTCCTCTGCGCCACTTGCAGACCTCCCGGTAACTCTTTCATGGCTTGGAACCGGGAGGCCAGCGGTGGGGCGGATTCTTTCTCTCTTTCCATCAACAACATAAACCCCCTGTCTCGATCGGCAACCGGATTGCTTCGTAACCAGCGTATGCAGATGTCGCAGGCTCCAGGAACCCGGCTGTCCTCCCAATGCAGTACCTCAAAGTGACCCTCCGAACCCTTCCCTTAACCCCCAGAAACCCCTCATAGCCGTGGTTCCTAAAGCCTGGACGAACAGGCTTTCTTTTCGGCGGTCTCGGGTATAATCGAGTAGTCTTATGCGATTCAGCAGCTGGTGGCGAGGCGTAGTGGTGTTTTCCACAGCGCTAACACTTGCGCTTGCTCAGCAGCCGCAGCTGCCTATTAGCGTTCAAGTGAACGAAGTGGTGGTCCCTGTAACGGTTACCGACGAGAAGGGCCGGTTTGTATCCGATCTGGAACAAAGCGACTTCAAAATCTTCGACCAAGGCAAAGAGCAGACCATTCGCTATTTCAATCGCGAGCGCAATCAGCGAATGGTGGTCGGTTTCCTGATCGACCTAAGCAATCAAAGCCGCGGCCAGTGGAAGAGTCTTCAAGACGCAGCTATCGAGCTGGTTCTGAACTTGCTTCCAGGCGATAAGAAATATGCCGGTTACCTCATCGGTTTCGGAAACGAGGCCGAACTGATGGTGAATACCACCTCCGATGCCGATCCGATCGTAGAGAAGCTGCGGAAAATCTCGCCGGCCGGCGGGGCGGCTTTTTACGACGCGGTATATATGGCGTGCACCAGCCGCAAATTAGTGGACGGCGAGCCGGTGGATCCCCGCCGCGTAATCGTGGTTATCGGCGACGGCCACGACAACGCCAGTACCCACACGCTCGATCAGGTCATCGAACTGGCGCAGCGCTACCAGGTAACCATCAACGCGATGAGCACCGACGCGTACGGCTTTACCAGCGATTCCGGCAAGAACCTGGTGCGCATGGCTGAGGAAACCGGCGGCCGCGTGGAATACCCACTCATGAACGTCTATAAGGACGTTTCAGGATTCCTGTCGCAACCTTCCGATGAGGGAAACTATCAACTCAAGGTGGGGACAGGCGGTTATACTGCGGCGATCCTGGGCTCGATTTACAAATCCATCCAAAATATCGCGGGCGAAATCACCGTGCAGTACGTGCTTCGGTACGTGCCCAACGAGGTCGATGAGTCGCGAGTGAAGCGCACCCTCGAAGTAAAGGTCGATATCCCCAACGTGACCGTCCGGGCGCGAACATACTACTACCCATTTAGTCCGTAGCGTTCGGCCTTACCCTTAGGCCTGTTGATTATGCCATGATTCCTTGGGGAGCATGGCGACCCTCACCACGCAGTTCGCGCGGCTTTCCATCCTGCAACTCGGGATGCCTGGCGACAGCCCTGTGTGCGCGGGAGTGTTACTGGAAGATCCCGCAAACGATCGTCTTTATCTGCGATTGCGTCGCGACTGGGATGCGGTCGCCCCATCGGAAGCCGCTGTCCTTTCCGAGCTGGAACACGACTTATGGACGAAGGCACGCGATCTGGGCGCAGCTCAGCTACTCGACCGCCTTCACTACACGCTCTCGAACACGTTGACTATTTCCTCGCCTCGGGAAGTTATGGTCGAGGATTTCGAGCGCGCCGTGCTGCGTTTGTATCGCGAGTACGTGCACACTACCGTGCGTCCATTTGTTACACACCTTCCGCGATATTCGCTGGCTGTAGCAGCGGGCAAATTCCTCGAAAACCACGAGATTGACGAGGAAGGATGGGAGGAAGCGCCTTCCGGGCTCACTCCCACACCGGCCATGTTCGTGGCGCGCATCGCAGGGCGGTCCATGGAGCCTCGCATCCCCGACGGCAGCCTGTGCGTCTTCCGGGCGGGAGTGACCGGGTCGCGCGAAGGTCGCCTGGTGCTGGTGGAGTATGACGGCGGGGGCGCCAACGACCGGCACACCCTCAAGGTTTACCGCAGCCAGAAGCGCGAGAATCCGAACGAAACCTGGGTACACAAAACCATCCGCCTGGAACCCCTGAATGCGGAGTTTGAGGCATGGGAGCTGGACCCTGAAGAAAATCGTTTCCGTATCGTTGCCGAGTTTGTCCAGGTACTCTATTAAGATGCTCTTGAAGATACTCGGCTCAATCGTGTTAGTCCTGTGCGTGGCCGTCGCCGGCTGCGGAGGTGAAAGGGCCGCATCGCCGGAGGGCTGGTCGCAGGGAACTCTCGCCACAGTGCCTCCAGGCCACTACGAAGATCGGGACGAGCGAGTGGAATACAAGGGCAAATGGTGGCCCGATCATCAGTTTCCCCAGTCGTCCGACCAGTCCATCACCTATTCCGATAAGCAGGGAGACACCTTCCGTTTCGCCTTCAATGGAAGCGCCGTTACTTACGTATTTACGAAAGCCTTGAATCGGGGAATCGCCGAACTGAGGATCGATGGCGGCCCAGCGGTCCGGATAAACCAGTATTCGCGCGCTACCCAATGGCAGGCGAAGCAACGCTTTGGGGGGCTGAGTTCCGGTAACCACACGCTGGAAGTTCGGGTATCGGGCGAAAAAGATCCCGCATCGGGCGGACTATTTGTGGATCTGGATGCCTTCGACGTGGAACCCTAAATTCAAGCGAAACTTGCCGTGCAGGGAACGGTCTAAAATATTGAGTATGCGGTACCTGTTCCCTATCTTGTTCCTAACGACGCTGGCTATCATTGCGGACGATTACACGGGTCCGCGTCCGCCCAAGCCGGACATGCTGTATCTCGTCCACGCCTCTAACCTGATCCCCACCGAGGCCACGGAGGCTTCGCAGGAAGGCAAGAAGGACGATACAACGTATACAGTCGCGGGCGCGGCGTCACCCGTCCGCACGCCCTTGGCCGAGCCGATCTTCCTGCTGCGCAGCGAAAAGATCAAAGCGGATACGCTCGAATTGTATCGGTTCGAAGTTAAGGGCGGCCGCCGGCAGCTCACGCTATCCCGCAAACGCTCCGAGAAATCGGGCCCGTTTCATCTCTCTATCACTAAGCTGGATAAGGACCTGTATCGCGTCGAGGCGGATGAAGCGCTCGAAAACGGAGAGTACGGGCTGTCCCCCAGCGGCAGCTCGAATGCGGCGTTCTGCTTCGAGATCTACTGAGGTCGCCTCCTACATCCGGACCTGCTAAAATCACGTTTACATCTGTTGCCGGAGTACCGTCGCCTGGCCCACCCCATAGACCAAGAAAAGTCGTTGTCTGAGAAGGAATCATCCGCGTTTTTTGGGCGCGTCTTTAAAGCCTTCCAATTCCGCGATTTCCGTCTAATGTGGACGGGGGCCTGCACCTCGCAGATCGGGACCCAGATGCAGACCGCCGCTCAAGCCTGGCTGGTCTACGACCTATCGAAGAATTCGTCGTTTTTCCTCGGTCTAGATCAGTTCCTAGGGCAGATCCCAATCGTATTCTTGGCGCTTTTGGGAGGCGTGGTCGCCGACCGTAACGATCGCCGAAAAGTGCTGTTGATGTCGCAGTACATCCAGATGAGCAGTGCGTTCGTGCTCGCGCTACTAGTATTCACCGGAGTGATACATGTCTGGCATATTCTGTGCCTTTCGGTGGTCGTGGGTATTGGGCAATCCTTCGGCGGACCATCGTATTCCGCGCTGGTTCCCTCACTGGTGCCCAGAGAGCACCTTCAGAACGCCATCTCCCTGAACTCCATCCAATTTAACCTGGCGCGCGTGATCGGCCCGACCATAGGTGGAATCGCGCTCGTTACGCTAGGCGCGGCGTGGTGCTTCGTGTTCAACGGAATCTCCTTCGTCGCGGTGATCGTTACGCTGTACATGATTCACTCCTTCTTCGTGCCGCCCAAGTCTAGGGAGCCGATCATGACCAGCATGAAACAGGGCATCCGGTTCATACGGCAGCAGACCGGCATGGAAGCGGTAATCATCCTGGCCTTCTGCATGACGACTCTGGGCTTTCCAGTCATCGGGTTCCTGCCGGTTTTCGCCCGTGAAGTATTCCACAAAGGTCCGCAGACCTTCACTCTGTTCCTGAGTTGTTCCGGAGCGGGCGCGGTGACCGGGGCATTGGTTGTCGCCGCCATTGGGCGCTTGAACCACCAGGGCCGTGCCGCCCTCATCATGCTTTCGGTTCTCGGCGTGATGACCACGGGATTCGCGCTGTCTCCGTCCGTCGCGGTCTCCTGCCTGATGCTGTTCCTGGCGGGCGGGTCCCTGATGGCGGTGTTCTCGATGGTCACCACGCTGGTTCAGATGATCACTCCCGACGATATGCGCGGCCGTGTGATGAGCGTGTACAATCTGGCACTACGCGGCGGCGGTCCCGTCGGGGGGTTGATTGTCGGATCACTGATCCCGCACTTCACGGCGCCAATCACCATCGCCTGCGCGGGATTGCTGCAGATCGTGCTGGCAGCGTATTTCCTGCTGGTGAATCGACGGGTGGCGGTGCTGTAGTCGCGCGTCTGCTACGCTTCTCCTCAGGGATGTTCTCATGCGAATCCCGAAACTCTTGTGGCCGGCCGCGGGCGTAATCGCCCTCTTTGGGAGTCTCCACGCGTTCCAGCGCCCCTTCCGCGAATTCCCCGGCATGGAGTACAACGATTTTCCAGTGCCGCCCGACTATCGTGAACAGACGGAGTTCGTTTTCGCCCGCCTGATGTATCCCGAGGTCCGGTTCAGTGTTGGATTCGGCCGCCGCACCAACGGAGACTGGCGCGAAGGCTACACATACTGGACGCAAGACTACCCTCGCGCCGACCGGCATTTTCTGACGGCGCTTCGAAGGTTATCGCGGATCCATGCGCGCTCGGTCGAACAACCCGTGAATCTGGATGACGAAGACGACGTCTACAATTGGCCCTGGCTATATGCGGTCCAGCCCGGTCACTGGGAACTGACAGATGCGCAGGCTGCCCGCATGCGCGATTTTCTGCTGCGCGGCGGATTCTTCATGGGCGACGATTTCTGGGGCCAAGACCAGTGGGAAGTTTTCGCGACCAGCATGAAGAAGGTTTTCCCGGACCGTGAAATCGTCGACCTGCCCGATAGCGACCACATCTTCCATTCGGTCTACGACCTCAGCGACCGCTACCAGGTGCCCGGCGCGCGCTATCGCTACACGGGCGTTTCCTACAAGTGCGACGGCTGCCCTGCGAAATGGCGCGGCATCTACGACGACAAGGGCAGGGTCATGGTCGCTTTAACGTTTGACTCCGACCTCGGCGACTCGTGGGAATTCGCCGACGATCCCAGCTACGACGAGAAGTTTTCCGCACTGGGAATTCGCATCGGGCTGAACTACATCATGTACTCGATCACTCACTAACTACATGCGGTTCCTGGCTGTATTCATCACTCTAGTCGTGACTTTATGTGGCGCGCTCCCCGCACGCGCGGATTGGCTGCGCCTGCGCGGCACACACACCGAGCTCCTCACGGATGCCGGAGAGAAAGAAGGTCGCCGCGCTCTCAACCGCCTGGAACAGATCCGCGCCATCATGCCCAGCTCGGGCGAGGACAGCGGCCGCGAGCTTCGCGTGGTGCTGTTCGACTCAGAGAAGGAGTTCCGTGAGTACGCTCCGGGACAGACGACTTCCGGTCTGTACCAGAGCGGACTGGAATATGACTACATCGTGACCTACGCCGGCGGCGAGCTGCCCCGCGTGGTGACTCATGAATTCGTGCACTCCCTGCTACACCAGTCGCCGGCGCCGCTGCCGCGCTGGTTCGAAGAGGGTACTGCCGAGTTGTACTCCAACGCCCAGATCAACAGTAAGCGCGTGCGTATCGGCAAGGAACTGGAAGCGCACATGAATCTTCTTCTCGCCCGGCCGTGGCTCACCGCCAAACAACTGACTGCGGAACGGCCCGTGATGGCATCCGACCAGGATGAAACCGAAAGCATGTTCTACGCCGAAAGTTGGGCCTTGATGCACATGCTCAACCTCTCTCCAAATTATAGGGACCATTTGCCCCAATTCATCGCTTTGTTAGCCCAGGGCATGGACGGATCCGAGGCCTTCCGCAGCGCGTTCGGCCGCGATTTCGAGCACGCGCTGGCCGACCTTCCGGGCTATCTGAAAAAGATCCGCAGCGTCCAGCTCGATATCCCACCACCGGCGCCGTTTATCGTGCCGCAGTCGGAGCCTTTATCGGAAGTTGACGCGGAGCTGCTGCGGGCCGATATCCTGCTGCGCCGCGGGCTTGCCGAGAAGGCACGTGCCTTGTTCGAGCAGGCGGCGAAGGACCACCCCGATTCCGCCACTGCGCAAGCCGGGCTGGGAATGCTCGCCATGACGCAGAATCGTCCTGGCGACGCCCGCCGGTATCTCGAAAAAGCTATCCAGCTGGATGACAAAGACGCGACCATCCTGTTCGAATATGCGTTGCTCCAGCGCGATGCCGGAGCAGGCAACGAGCGCGTCCGTGAACTGCTGGAGAAAGTGGTCGGGTTGAATCCGAATTTCGGCGAAGCACAGTTGCTTCTGGGAGTGAGGGCGACCGACGATCGTAATTACGACCGGGCCGTGGCCTATCTCCACGACGCTGCCCGGCTGCTGCCGCGGCAGTCCTACGTGTGGAACGCGCTGGCGTATGCGCAGCAGAAGGTCGGCAATTATCCGGAAGCGCTGGACGCCGCGCAGCGCGCGGTTCGCACGGCGTCGACCGACGAGCAGGAGCACGCGGCGGAGGCCCTAAGGGACGCGCTTCTCGCGCAAGTGTCCGGGAAAAGCGCCCGCTAAATTTGCCTACCAGTTGGGGGGGTAGCGGGATCTATAGCCATCAACGGCGAACGTGGGTGAGTAAAGGAAGCCACATTTACCGCCGATTTGGTATTAAACTCTGCTGCGAGTCGGGACGGCGAGAATCCATGAATCAATGAAGGTACTAATGACTGCGGACGGTATAGCGAAGTCGTTTTGCGGCCTGATTTTACTGGCGAGCCCGATGGTGTTCGTGGGTTGCGGCCCGAACATGTTTCTCAACGAGCGTGACAGCGACATTAAGGAAGCGACGCAGGCCCTCGAGAACGCGCGCGACGACATCCATCGCGCGAAAGCTTATTCATCGCGTGGCACGGCCTATTCGGAGAAAGCTCGCTTTAGCCGGATATCCAAGCTGATCCCCAACGAGGAATATGAGCGTTTGTTTGATCTCGCAATAAAGGATCATAATCAGGCGGCCGCACTCGATCCGAGCAATGCAGAAGTTTACTTCAACCGAGCACAGGCCTATTACGATCGCGGCGCCTTGGACCTCGTGGAAAACAAAGATGGCAAATCATGGTTCGACGCGGCCGCCTTGGATTTCGAGCAGGCCGTTGCAAAGGACCCCAAAAATTCCCTGGCGCTTGACCGGCTTGGTCTGACCTACGAGTCGAATGGCGAAGGGGACAAAGCCATCCAAGCCTTTACGCAGGAATTGGCTTTCGATCCTTTTGCGAAGCAGAGGCTGGCTGACGCCTATTGCAACATCGGATTCCGGCATCAACAGCAAAAGGAATATGTTGCCGCCGCGGCCGCTTACCAGAAGTCGATCGAATGGGGCACCGCGGACGACCATAGCTGCCCCTACGATCCCGTGGCGTCCTTGGTTGCGTTCTACACGACCGAGACCCGCGAGTACGATAAGGCCTGGGAGATGCTCCACCAATTGCAGAAGGCGAGGCGATGGATCGCGCCCGAGGTGATCGAGCGGCTGAAGAAAGACTCGGGGCGCACCAATTGATGCCGCGGGTCCGGAGAAGAGAGCCATGAGTCGGCTTATCCCTCAACGGCGCAGCCGGTCCAGAAAGCTCTTCGGCTCTGGCTGCTCGAAGCCTTCGAGCATCCAGATGTCGAACGGAAACTCGGCTACGGAGGTGAGGAAGCGCTTGCCGTCGGGATGGATGCTGAATCCGGCGATACGATCCACGGAGGCCGGAAGATCAATGGGCGCGAAAAACTTTTCCGCGCCGGATTTCACGTTCACCGAGTAAAGCTGCCACTGCGCACCGGTGCCGGTAGTGTTTTGAAAGATGCCGTAGAACTGGCTGCCGTCCTTCGAGAACCCGTAAGCCAGGAATTTGCGTGAAGTCAGGTTGCGCGTGGACTTGCCATCCGGCGAAATCAGATCGATGCCATCCGCGGCCGGATACGCAATCCAGTCTCCCGCCGGCGACCATCGGGGCATCGAGTCTACCCAAGTCTGAGGCCTGGCGTTCGCCACAATCTCCGAGGCGGACCCGGGCGTGACGCGGACTTTTACCAGGTCCTGTTTCCCGCCGACCTCGCGTAAATAGCAGATCCATTGCCCATCCGGCGACCAGGACATTCCATTCAGTGTTCCGGACGGTACGGAATCCAATAGGACCGTGCCGCCCCCTGCGGCGTTGGCGAGCATAAGGCTGCCGACACGGTCCACTTCGCGATAGAAGACGAATCGCCCGCCATCCGGAGACCATTGCGGATCATTTCCGCTGACGTCGCCCAGGCGCCGGGAAAATGCGTCCATCCCCGCCTGCCGGTCCATAAACCCAACGCCCTCCCCGGTAGGAACCGAATAGATGAAATGGGTTCCCGAGGGCGCCCAATCCGGCGTCCTGGCAATGCCGCCTGAAACCAGCGTCCGGACCTCGCCATTAGGAATCGAGATTTCGAGTATGTCCCATCCGAACTGGCCGGCCGCATAGGCAATGCGCTTTCCCTCCGGCGAAACGGATGGCTCCGGGAATCCGTTGGGAGCGGAGGCAATCGTACGCCGGGTTCCGTCCGCTGCGTCGATAATCGAGAGGACCGTCCCGTCACGGTTCCTCACAGCCACGGCCACGTGCCGGCTGTCCGGAAACCAGCTGGGCGCAGTCAGCACCGGCCCGCCGGCCTCAAGCTGTCGCGGCGAGCCGGAAGGATACGGCACGATCATCACGGGTCCTATGCTGTCGACAGCCAGCTTCGAGCCGTCGGGAGAGAAACTCAACCCGCCATTGGTGGGGCCCTGCCACAACTCTTTCGCCTCACCGTCCTTCAAAGACCCGATCCACAACTTGCGGCCGCGGTCGAACGCCAGTGTCTTGCCATCCGGATGAAGAGTGGCGGCCGTGACGCCCTCATATACTTTTTGCGAAGCGCCGCCCGCAGCCGAGACGGACCACAAACTGCTGCCGGAAATGTAATAGACGCTGGCGCCATCGGGCGACCAGAAAGGGGACGTGCAATTCTGATCTGCCTTGGTGAGCTGCACGGCATCCGGTGTGCCGGCCGGCTTCGTGAAGACCTGCATGAGGCCATGAACGCGCGTGGTGTAAGCGATGCTCTTGCCATCCGGCGACCAACGGGGAGAGCGCTCCTCGGCCTCTGCCCGGGAGAGCGCCGTAAACTTGTAGGCCGATAGGTCGGGACCTGCAACAGGCTTCGGGATGAGAAAAAGAGTGAGGACCGAACCGGCGGCGAGGCAGGCGACAGCGCCCGCGCCAAGAACCAGCCCGCGCTTTCGTTTAGGTGTGGAAACTGCGGCTGCCGGAATTTGTGCGCTGGTCGCTTGAGACAGCCGGTCGCGGATCTGCTTCAGTTCACGATACAGATCGCGCGTGGAGTCGTAGCGCTCGGAGGGCTCCTTCGCGAGCAGCCGCTCGATCACCCAACGGAGAGGCGCGGGTACAGTGCCGGGAAGTGGCTCGGCATCCTCGCGAATGATCGCCGTCATGGTCTCCGGAGCGCTTCCGCGCTGGAAGGCCCGCTTCCCGGTTGCCAACTCATAGAGCACGAGGCCAAACGAGAATTGATCGGACTGCGGAGTAAGATTTGCTTCCCCCAGCGCCTGTTCGGGCGACATGTAATTAACTGTGCCGACGACCGTGCCGGGATCGGTAATGCCGATGGTCAACGTGGTATCGTCGGCGGGGCGGACGGTGAGCGACTTGGCCAGCCCGAAATCGAGAACCTTCACGCGTCCTTCGCGTGTGATCAGAATGTTGTCGGGCTTCAGATCGCGGTGAAGGATGCCCCCCGCGTGCGCGGCCGCTAGTCCATCCGCGATCTGCACCGCCACATCCAGCAGCTTACGGACTCCATCCGCCCTCGCGATCGGCAAGCCTTCCACGAATTCCATCACCAGATAGTTCGGGCCGATGTCATAGAGCTGGCAGATGTTGGGATGGTTCAGCGCGGCGATGGCTCGCGCCTCGCGCTCAAAGCGTTCATCGAATTTGCCTTGAGAGATCTTGATCGCGACGATCCGATCCAGACGGGTGTCGCGAGCCTTCCACACTTCTCCCATGCCCCCGGCACCGAGACGCGTTAGGATTTCGTACGGCCCGAGTTTGTCGCCGACGGCGAGCGGCATAAGAAGTAACCTACAATTTTACTGGTTCAGGGAGCGGTTGTGGTTGGTTTTAAATTCCTGTGAAACGTCGTTCACAGTAGCCGAAGCGCGTTTTCACCGCCCGCGCGCTGATATAATCCTTGCGGGAATGCACCGATCGTTTATTCGAAGGGTGTGGAAGGCCGTCCAGCCTCCGCCGCCTCTTCCGGCGCGTCGCCGCCTCAATCGGGCCCAGCGCCGACTGATTCGCGTAACCTCGATCGCCCTGGCTCTCGGCGCGAGCACCTGGGCGGTGTACGCTTACATCGCATCGGCTCCCGACCGTGCCAGCAGCCACTACCAGCAGGGCATCCATTTGCTGGGTCCAGGCGATTTCCAGGGGGCCGACACGCAGTTCACCCAAGCCATCGCAATCTTCCCCAAATATGCCGACGCCTACCTGGGGCGCGGCAAAGCACGGCAGGCTGCCGGTCAGAGTGAAGCCGCGCTGGCGGACTTCGAGAAGGCGATTGCCATCGATCCTACCTTGGACACCGCCTACATCGCCCGTGGCACCATCGAGGCGTCACAGGGCAATCGTCAAAAAGCTCTGGAGGACTTCACGCGCTCCATTCGTCTCCATCCCACGGCGGACGGCTACTATCAGCGCGGATTGACGTATCAAAAGCTCGATGAGCCCAAGTTCGCGCTAGCCGACTTCAACGCCGCCATCACTTATGATCCCGGTGCGCCGTCTATCTATATGGCTCGCGCCCGGGTCAACCGCGATTTGGGAGACCTGCCAGCCGCCAAGGCGGATCAGGAGCAGGCAGAGCTAGTGGAGAAGACTCAGTAGTACATGTTCATTCCGCTTACTCCGCTCCGCTGCCTGCATCGCGCCGTGGATCTGTTCGGATCCAGAATCGGCGTCGTTTCCGGGGATCAGCAGTTCACCTACGCCGAACTCGGAAAACGTGCGGAACGGCTCGCAACCGGCCTGCAGAAGCTCGGGATCGTGGCCGGCGATCGCGTGGCGTATCTCACTTACAACAACCATAAGTTGCTCGAAGGCTACTTCGGCGTGCTCCAGGCGCGCGCAATCCTAATGCCTCTGAATATTCGCCTTTCCGAGCCGGACCTGGCTACGATTCTTCGTCATTCCGGCGCGAGGATGGCAATTTTCGACGACGATTTCGCGGACACGGTCCGAGGTCTTCGTCAGGCGTGCCCGGATGTGAATCGTTGGGTCGCACTGCGGCAGAGGATTCCGGAGTCGGATCTGCTTTACGAAGAAATCCTCGATCAAGGCTGTCCTGAGCGCGCCGATGCCTTTTCCTACGACGAGATGGCTATCGCCGAGCTCTTCTATACCAGCGGGAGCACCGGTGCGCCCAAGGGAGTGGCTCTATCGCATCGGACGCTTTATCTCCACGCGCTCAGCGTGGCGTTGGAATATCGGGACCCGGAACTCATGGTGGATCTCCACACCATTCCTCTCTATCACGCCAACGGATGGGGTCATCCGCAAGCGTCCACCTTAATGGGCATCAAACAAGTAATGGTGCGGCGGTTCGAACCGGCGGAAGTGTTCCAGCTCATCCAAGAGCATCGGGCCACCAACCTGTGCGTGGTCCCGACGATGGCCAACGCTCTCGTCAATGCTATACATGCCCTAGATCGCGATCGGTGGGATCTGTCCAGTCTGAAAACGATGAACATCGGCGGCGCTACCAGCTCTCCCGAGCTTGTAGAACGCGTAGAGCGTGCGTTCCCTGGCTGCGCGTGCATGGGTGGGTATGGGCTCACGGAAACTTCTCCAGTGATCACCATGGTGCAGCCTCTGGATGCCATTCATCTCAGCGATACGGAACGTCGCGAACACCTGGCCATGACCGGCCGCGCGGTGGTGGGCGCGACTATTCGTGTCGTAGATGCGAATCTTCGCGACGTCCCGCGTGACCGCAAGACGATTGGCGAAGTGATCGTAATGGGCGACCAGGTCATGGACGGCTACTTCGGGGAACCGGATGCCACGTCCGCCGCGATGAGCGGACCTTGGCTGCATACCGGCGACATGGCCGTCTGGGATGAGGACGGCACCATTCAGATTGTCGATCGCAAGAAGCAAGTCATCATCTCCGGCGGCGAAAATATCTCGTCTTTGGAAGTAGAAGCGGCGATCTTTGCGCATCCCGCGGTGCTCGAGTGCGCCGTGGTGGCCGCTCCGGATTCGAAATGGGGTGAGGTTCCGGCGGCCATCGTAGTTCTGAAAGACGATGCGGCTCTTACTCTCGAGGATCTGAACGGCTTCCTGCAAGAACGTCTGAGCAGGTTTAAGCTGCCTAGGATCATCGAGTTTTCGGAAAATCCTCTTCCTAAGACCGGAACCGGCAAGATCCGCAAGAACGAACTGCGCGAGCGATTCTGGGCTGGAACACAAAGTGTCAAACGGGTGCAGGGCTAATGGTTTTTGTTCGCCTGGAGAATGTCGATGAATTGGTCACTCTTCGGTTATGGGAAGCAGGCACGCTCGGCGTCACCGAAGGCGACGGTTTCGTGGACGCGTTTTTCGAAGATGCGAACGTTGCTTCGCAATTCGGCGTACCGGAGGCCGTCGTTGACGTAGACTGGGTCGCGCGGACCGAAGAAGGGTTTCCACCGCTGCTGGTCGGCGAGAAGTTCTTCGTCGCCGCGCCGTGGCGCACCGAACCGACCCCGCCGGGAAGGATACGCCTGGTGGTCAATCCGGGAGCTCAGTGTGGCACGGGCTACCATCGCTGTACGCAGCTGTGCCTGGAGGCGATGGAGAAGCTGATCCGCCCAGGCGACTCGGTACTCGACGTCGGTAGCGGGTCCGGCATCTTGTCCCTTGCGGCCAAATTGCTGGAAGCAGGACGCGTCGTCTCGTGCGACATCGATCCGGACGCGGTTGGGCCCTCGTGCTTCTTCGTGGGCAGCGTGGACGCGGTTCGATCGGGCGCGTTCGACGTAGTAGTCGCCAACATCAACGAAAATGTTGTGGGTTCGATGCGTGCGGACTTCGAGCGGGTGGCCCAGAAGTGCATCCTATCGGGCTTCCAGGACGACGCGGGCGAATGGACTTGCGTGATCCTCTAATCTGCGATAAATTCGCAAATAGCGCGAAGGGCGCATCCAGTCCGCGGAAAGGGCTTTGCCCACCTTCTGACGAAACACCGAAGGTTACGAACCTTCTTTCAGCCTGATTCGGGCGGACTCCAGGCGCAGTTATGAAAGGAAGGTCGTAATGGACGCCAGAGAACTACCCGCTCGCCCTAACCTAGAGCACTACAAGAAACTCGCCAAGGAACTTCTCGGAGCCTTCCGGTCCGGCGATTCGGACGCGCTCGGTCGCGTTAAACGACACCACCCTCGTTTCAGCAAGCTGGCAGACGCCGAGCTTCGAACCGCCAAGTTCGTCTTGGCCGACGCACAACTCATAATTGCCCGTTGGCACGCCTTCGAGAGTTGGCCGAAATTCAGAAAACACATCGAGGAGGTCAGTCGCAAGAGTTCTCCCGTCTCCAAATTCGAATCCGCGGCGGATGCCGTCATCGCGGGCGACGTCACTACCCTCAAGCGGCTGCTACGCGAGAATCCGGAGCTGATCCGGCAGCGTTCCACTCGGTACCACCAGGCCACGCTCCTTCACTACGTGGCCGCCAACGGAGTCGAGGATTTCCGCCAGAAGACTCCGAAGAACGCCGTGGAAGTCACGAAGATCCTGCTCGACGCCGGCGCCGAAGTCGACGCGGAAAACCGCGAGTACGGCCCGGGCACGACGTTGGGGCAGGTAGCGACGAGCGTCCATCCGGCTCGCGCCGGCGTACAAATTGCTCTACTCGAACTCCTGCTCAAAGCCGGCGCATCTCCCAACGGGCTCTTAGGAGGATGGAACCCATTGATAGCCGCGCTGCACAACGGACGTGGCGACGCTGCCAAGTTTCTCGCTGAGCGTGGCGCGCGACTCGATCTGGAAGGAGCGGCCGGTGTGGGTCAACTCGAGGCCGTCAAAACCTTCTTCACGGCTGATGGAGGTTTGAAACCACCGGCTACGAAATCGCAGATGGAGGACGGCTTTTTGTGGGCATGCGAGTACGGCTGCTTTGGTGTGGTCGAGTTTCTTCTGCAGAAGGGTATCGATGTGGCCACAAAGCGCGGATGTACGGGCCTTCACTGGGCCTCGTACGGCGGACACGTGAACATCGTCAAACTACTCCTGGAACGAAAAGCGCCGATCGACGTCAAAGACGAACCCTTCAATGGAACCCCATTGGGCTGGGCACTGTATGCTTGGGGCAATCCTCCGCCGGAGGTGAAGAACGGTCGTTACTACGAAGTCGTCGGCCTACTGGTCGCTGCCGGCGCGACGGTTGATCCCCAAACGTTCACTGATGATAGAGTGCGCGTCGACCCACGCATGCTGGCTGCGCTGCGCGGGGAGGTGCACCGTTAAACCGGCTTCTCGGGCCATTTGTGCTTGGGATACCGCCGTGACAATTCCTTGCGGACCTGTGGGTAGAGCCGCTCCCAGAAGCCTGCCAGGTCCGAAGTCACCTGCACCGGCCGATGATTCGGCGCGAGAAGATGCACCACCACGGGCGCGCCTCCGATGCGCGGAGAGTCACGCATCCCGAAGAAGTCTTGTAGCCGCGATTCGATCCAAGGGGGCTTACCAGGCTCGTAATGTACCTTGACTTCGCGGCCGCCAGGCAAACGTAGGCGTTCGGGTGCGGCTTGGTTGATTTGGCTTGGCCGAATCATTCCCAAGAGATCTGAGGCATCAAGCTCGGCGAAGGTGGTTCTTCCCTGGCACTGCGCGACGAGCACCGCGTCTACGTCGATAGCGATTCCGCCGAACGCCGCACGAGAACGCACCTGCTCCACGGCGTCGCGGTCCGCGAACCGGCCGATACCCGCTTCGAGAGCATTCTGCGCCAACAGGCGCGAAGCTTCTTCACTGGGCGTCGCAGGGGCGCGCGTCTCTTCGATGGCTAGTTGGTCATAGACCAGCGCCGTCACCTGCTCGACACGCTCGGCAGTGCGATTCCATTCGAGTGAGATTCGTTCGACCGCACGCTCCAGCAGCCATTCCGGCTCGATCGGAGCGGCCAGGCGAACCAGGGGCACGCCGTGCTCGCGGCGTTCCTCGATATCGATGGCGACGAGAAACTCCCAGGGGCAATTCGGAAAGCGGGCCGAGCCGCCAGCAGATAGGAGTAACTCTCCATCGCGACGATGGCGCGCCACACGATCCGGAAACGCGGCGAGAATGCTTTGCAAGATGGCAGCGTCGCCTGCGTTTCGCAAATCTCGTCCCGAGATCTTCTTGCGGAGCTGATCGAAAACCCGATGCGTCTGCGGCTGCCAGTCCGACTCCGTCATGGCCAACAGATCCGACGTTCCGCGTTCGCCTGCGCTAAGCACCGCAGCCACGGCGCAACCCTTTTCAGGAACACCGCGGCGTCTGGCTTCGACCACCAGCTTCGCGAGCCGCGGGGGTAACGGCAGCTCCGCCATCTCCGGTGTGACGCCTAACCGGTCGAGCAGCGCGTTGGCTGCGCTGAACGCGGCCTCCGGCGCTCGATCCAGCCAGTCGAGCTGCGTGATCTTCATGGCGCGCAGTTGCAGGACCAGCTGTGAAAGTTCGCGGCGCAGGATCTCGGGGATATCGGCCTGCGGACGGCGATGAAAGTCCTCGGCCGAGTACAGGCGGATTACGCGGCCCGGAGCGGTCCGTCCAGCACGACCGGCGCGCTGCGTCGCCGACGCCTGGCTGATGCGTCGCACCTCGACCGAAGGCAGTCCCGTCCACGGCGAATAGGCGGCGACGCGTGCGAGACCACTATCGATGACCGCAGTGACGCCCTCGATGGTCACCGAACTCTCGGCGACGTTGGTGGAGAGGATCACTTTGGGACGATTGGCGGGTCCCACGGCGCGGTCCTGCTCGGCTGGTGACAGGTCGCCGTGGAGGGGCACGACCAGAAGCCCCAGTCGGGACGCCAGGGCCTCTATGGCTCGCCCCGCACGACGGATTTCAGCGGCGCCCGGAAGGAATACGAGTACGTCGCCAGTGAGGCCGCGCTGCGTGAGTTTCTCGAGAGCCGAGGCTACTTGCTCTTCGAGCGGCGCAGGCGAGTGCGGCGTGTATTCGATTGCCAGCTCATACAACTTGCCTTCAGAGCGTAGTATCGGGCAGCCGCCGAGGTACTTCGCAATCGGAGCCGCGTCAAGCGTCGCCGACATGACGATCAACCGGATGTTCGGGAGACGTCGGAGCAGTGCCAGCGCCAGATCGGAATCGAGATGCCGCTCGTGGAACTCGTCCAGGATCACGGTACCGACTCCCGCGAGGCTCGGATCGGACAACAGCCGCCGTGTAAGCACGCCCTCGGTCAGGAATCGCAAGCGCGTGCGGGGTCCGCTCACGTCTTCGAATCGCACTTGATAGCCGACGGTTTCACCCAGGCGCTCACGCAGTTCGCTGGCGACACGTCGAGCGGCAAGGCGTGCGGCTAATCTCCGCGGTTCCAGCACCAGGATCTCGCCACGCTCGCACGCGAGTAAGGCGGGAGGGATCCGAGTCGTCTTCCCTGCCCCCGGAGGCGCTTCAATGACAAGGTTCCCAGAAGCCTCGACGATGGCCGGAAGCAACGCGTCGATCGGAAGCTTCATTCTTGTGTGACCGCCCGAATCGTTTCCGGCGAGTTGCCTTCCAGGCGATTGTTGACGAAGATGTACGCGGCTCGGCGCTCCTCGCGCATGCGCTGGATCAAATTGCGCAGCGCTTCACGCGCTTCAGGATTCTCATCCCGAACTCTATCGTAAGGAGCGAATTTCTGAACCGCGTCCTCATACGCCCGGCCTTGGCGCAGCAGCGCCCGCACCACCGTAAAATCGGCCGGGAAAGCATCCAGAATCGCCATCTGCTCGGAAAGCACCGGCATTTTGGTCCAGGCGTTCAAGACATGCGCCGCGCGATATTGGCGCAAGATATCGAAGTAGCGCGGCTGAAGATACTCGCGATTGCGCACTTCGACGGCGTAGCGAAACGTCGCCGGCAAAGCGCCCAGGAACGGATCCAGCTTGGCCGCGAATTCGCGCGGACTCGCCCCACGCGCCCCGAATTCGAAGATCAACGCGGGGATGCGCGCGCGATACGGCTCCAGGGGGTCTAAAAATAGCGCGGCGACTGCGTCCGCGCTTAAGTACGACTCGTTGACCATCCCTGCGCGCGAACCGTAGCGAGCGTGTTTGGGAAATACCTCGCACGTCACTTCCTCGGGAACCTTGAGGACAAACTGCAACTCCGGCGGCGCGGAGCCGAACAGCTTCTTCCAGTATTCCGGCGACGGGAACTGATAGAACGAAAAATCTCCGCAGACGATCGGGAACGTCTCCGCGAACTCCGCCAGGCACTCCGCTTCGAAACGTTTCTGCGAGAACTTGCCGCGTGTTAGATAGCGATCACGCGTATAAATCTGGTCCAGCCAACCCGGATACTTCCAGGAACTGGTACCGATCCAGATGTTCTCGTTCGCCAGCTCTCGGAGGCGTTGCGCCAGCGCCGACCTATCGAAAGAAGGGGCGAAAGAAGGCGGCGGATCGAAGAGAGGAAGCGTCACCGCGCGCGGGCAGAACGGTTGTAGAACGGGTCCGCGCCGGCTTCGATGATTCCGCCGGGCATCAGCCGGATCATCACGGGAGCCGCGCCGTTGTTATAGCGCGACATGATCTTGACTTTGTGCCCGCGCGCCGCCAACTCCGCGTCCACGGATTGGGGGATGCGCTCATCCAGGTCAAGTTCGCCGATGCTCCAGGCGTGCTCGTCGAGGCTTGCGACCAGGTGCCGCGTCTGGTAGCGAGGATTTTCGATGGCGGCCTGTGCGTTCATGCCGTAATCCATCACATTCATCATCAGCTGCACCAGCGCCTGTTCCTGGTCGTCCGCGCCGGGAGTCGAAAGGGCCAGGAACGGCTTCCCATCCGCCTGCATCACCAGCGTGGGACTCAGCGTCACGCGGGGGCGCTTACCACCGGCCAGCTCGTTGGGATGCCCCGGAATCAGCACGAAGCTCTGCGCGCGCTGGGTGAGAGGAATGCCGGTATCGCCCGCGATCACGCTGGGCATCCACGCGCCCGAAGGCGTTGCGGAGAATACGATGCCTTCGCTATCCATGGTGTCGACGCAGGTGGTGTCGTGGGCCATCAATACATCATCGATTTTGTAGGATGCCATTTCCGATAACGCCGGGTGCCGCCCGACTTTTCCATCAATCGCGCCGGGCCGAAATTCCAGGGATGCGCGCGGGCCGATCAGCTTGCGCCGCTCTGCGGCATATCCCTTCGTCAAGAGTTCTTTTACGTTCAGCTTGCTGAATTTGGGATCCGCGTAATACGTGTCGCGATCCGCATATGCCAGCTTCATCGCTTCCACCTGGCGGTGCAGATAATCGGCGGAGTTGAGCGGCGGCTTGCCGTCAAAACCTTCCATGATGTTTAAGGCCTCGAGCATCGCAGGGCCCTGGCTCCAGAATCCGGGCTTGTAGACAATATAGCCATGGAACGTGGTCGATACCGGCTCTTCCGGCGTAAGCTTGAACGCGGCCATATCTTCGTAGCGCAGCAACCCGCCGTTGGCTTTGCTGAAGGCGTCGATCTTGCGGGCAATCTCCCCACGGTAGAAATAGTCACGAACTGCGTCAATTGCCGCCTGCCGGCTCGCGCCGCCGGATAATGCCTTCTTTTCGGCGGCGACCATGGCACGCAGGGTACGCGCCAGATCGGGCTGGTGGAAAATTTCGCCGACTGCGGGAGTTCGGCCGTTGGGCATGAAGTGCGCCTTGGAAGTCGGCCACAGCTCAAAGAATGGCACCGCGCCAGCGAAACTCCGGGCGCGCATGTCGTCCACCGCATAACCATCAGCGAGTTCAACAGCCGGGGCGATCACTTCAGCGAAGGACTTCGTTCCGAACTCTTTCAACGCGACCAGTCCCGCGTCTACCATGCCGGGCACCAGGGCCGGCATCAGACCCGCATCGGGAATGATTCCCTTGAGATGAGTTTCGCCGCTCTCACGGAACGTGATATCGCCAAGCTGCACCGGACGTTTGCGGAACAAATCGGCTGACGCGAGCTTGGGCATAGTGCCGACGCCCGCGATCGAATACACCTTGCCAGCCTTGGTGCGGATCAGGATCGGCGCTTCGCCGCCCATGCCAAAGTGCGAAAGCTCGGTCACCGACGCCGCGAACATGGCGGCGATGCCCGCATCCACGGCCGTGCCGCCCTGATCGTAAAGGCGCATTCCGGCGTTAGTGGCCCAATCGCTGCCGGCCGCAACGGCTCCGTGCGTGCCGCGAACCGGCTGTCGCAGAGGCGGATCGGGCCGGCGGGTCTGTGCGCTACACGTGATTATTAAAGCGGTGGAGGCGATCAGGAAAAATCTTTGCTGCATGAGGCTTCTCGGCCTTCATTATAATGGTTTCGCGGTGGAGCTTACTCCGGGATCTTCAATAACTCAACGAGCGAAAGAGGGTTCTGACAAGGAACCCATGCTTTACTGTCCGGTGTGCAGCCGCCGTCTGGCCGAGCGAAAATGCAAACTATTCTGCGAACAGTGCGGCTACTACATGAGCTGCGCCGACTATTATTGACTCCGAAGCGACTATTACTGACTCTATGAGCGATCTGGCCGATATTCTTGAGCGCTTCCGCCGCGGCGGTGAATTGCTGGCGATGTCCACCACGGGCGCGGCTGGATCGGAGCTCGATTTTAAACCCGCACCCGATAAATGGAGTGTGCGGCAGATCGTGTGCCACTTGGCGGATTCGGAGGCGGTGGGTGTGATGCGCATCCGCCAAATCGCGGCGGAGGACAATCCTACGCTCCAAGCCTTCAACGGCGAACTGTGGGCGGACCATCTGGACTACCAACGACGCAAGATTTCGCAGGCGCTCGAAACCTTTCGCAAGCTTCGCACTGAAAATCACGAGCTTCTCAAAGCTCTGCCCGAGGATGCTTTCTTGCGCACCGGCAACCATACCGAAAGTGGACGACTGACGCTGCTCGATCTGGTCAAGGGCAATGCCGAGCACGTAGAAGAGCACGTCCAGCAGATTCAGCGCACGCGCGCGGCTTACAAGGAGCATCGCGCGAAGCAAGCGGCCCAAGCTCCAGGCCACTCCTAACTCAAGTTTCAGCCGTAGCGGATACCATGCAGAGAATGACTCCGTGGACGCAGCGCGGCCTGATTGCGGTGGCTGTGGCATTTGTCGCTGCAGGCATGCTATTCGTTCCGCGGCTGGGCATCGAAGCGGATGAGGCGATCGTCGCCAATGGCCTCTACGACCACGGGAGCGCGTGGTATTCGTGGAACATCGCTGGTGCGGAAGTACCGGTCATGCTGATCAGCTACCTGGGCGCGGTCAAGACCTGGTTTTACAAAGGGCTGTTTATTTTCGCGGCGCCGCGCCCGATCGTCCTTCGCCTTCCCATGCTGATTTTCGCCGCAGGCACGCTATGGCTGTTCTTCGAATTGCTGGATCGGACAATCGGCCGCCGGGCTGCCTGGATTGGTACGCTGCTGCTGGCCACCGATACCAGCTACCTTCTTTTGAATACGGCGGACTACGGTCCAGTGACGCTGCAATTCGTTTTTAAGCTGGCAGCGATGGTGCTACTGGTTCGGTTCCATCAAAATACGAACAAGAAGGATCTAGCCTGGGCGTTCATACTTTTAGGATTGGGAATGTGGGATAAAGCCTTATTCGCATGGGTGCTGTTCGGACTCGCGATCGCCACGATTGCCGTGTTTCCGCGGGAGTTACGGAAGCATTTCAATCCAGCAAACATCGCGGTGGCCGCGTTGGCGATGCTGGGAGGCGCACTGCCCCTGGTGATCTACAACATCGCCCGTCCGCTCGAGACGTTGCGGTCGAACGCTCACCTCGGGCGGACTGAACTTCCGCACAAGGCCGATATTCTCGAACAAACCATGGATGGCTACGTAATGTTCGGATTCCTGACCGCCGGGGAACCCGGGCCGCAACCCGGCGAGCCTACGCACTGGTATCATTCTCTGTCACTCGCCGTGAGCCGCTGGACGGACCGTCCGCATCGTAACGCCATGCTGGTGGCGGCAATCGCGTCGGTGTTGTCCATAGTGTTCCTTTGGAAATCGCAGGCCCGCAAACCGATTCTGTTCGGACTGATCGTTTGCGCGGCCACCTGGCTACCGATGGTTGTGACCGCGGGAGCCGGTGGTGCGGCCCACCATGCGATCCTGCTGTGGCCGTTTCAATTGCTTCCGATCGCGGCGGTGCTGGCGCGCATCCCGGCGGCTCCGGCGGCGCTCGTCACCGCGCTGCTGTGCGGATCGAATGTAGCCGTGACCAACCAATACTACGCGGACCTGATCGGCAACGGCCCTACCGTCCGCTGGACCGACGCGATGGACCCGCTTGACCGCTATTTGACGGACCTTCATGCCCGGAAGATCGTCGCCGCGGATTGGGGATTCATGGAGACAATGAACCTGCTGAGCAAAGGTTCGCTTCCCTTGGTTTACGCCGATACCGGCAGCGATGAATCCCTTAACCCCTTGCTGAGCGATCCTCTGAATGTCTTCGTGGCGCACACGGGGGGAGCCGCGTTTCATCCGCAGGAGCGCGCGGCGCTGGAGGATCTCGCCCGGCGCGAGCAGTACGAGGAAGAACCACTCACCACGATCTACGATCGCAACGGGAGGCCAACGTTTGACGTTTTCCGATTCAGAAAACTTCACCTGTAATATCTGTGGGGCTATGTGCAAGCGGCTCGCGGGCCCGCCGGGCCGCGAGGTCCCGAGCTGCACGGCGTGCGGATCCACCGTGCGCTTACGGAGCCTAATTGCGCTACTATCGCGCGAACTTTTTGGCGTCGAGCTGACGATTCCTGATTTCCCGGTGAGCAAGGGCATCCGCGGCTTTGGCATGAGCGATCCGCCGGAGCTCGCCGGGCGGCTGGAGGAAAAGTTCGAGTACACCAATACGTTCTATCATCAGGAACCGCGCCTGGATGTCGCCGATCCAACGGCGGAACAACTCCAGGCGCGCACGGGCCAGTACGATTTCATTCTGTCGAGTGAAGTTCTGGAACATGTTTCGCCGCCTGTGGAACGGGCGTTCGCCAACCTGAACAAGCTGCTCAAGCCAAATGGACTGTTGCTGCTCACCGTGCCGTATCGAATCGACGGACAAACGGCCGAGCATTATCCCGAGTTGCACGAGTATTCCCTGGCCGCGCCCGGCGGCCGCACGGTGCTCGTGAATCGCCGCCGCGACGGCTCCATTGAGGTGTTCGAAAATCTTTCGTTCCACGGCGGCGACGGATCCACCCTGGAAATGCGCATCTTTAGCGAGCCGTCGCTGAAGGAAATTCTTGCCAGGGCGGGTTTCGCCAGCGTTCAAGTCGCCACGGAGGATATCCCAGAATTCGGCGTCCTGCATGACGAGACGTGGTCGCTTCCGATCGTAGGCCGGAAGGGCCGCTTTCAGCCGCCTTTCGTGGAGATCACGGAGGCTTACGCGCGCGCTGTTCGACGGGTGGCGCTCCTCGAGCGTCAACTGGAAGACCGGACCCAATGGGCGCGAGCGCTGCGTAAGGAGAATGAGACAGCCTTAGCCGATTTCCAGACTGTCGCAGCGGAAGCGAAGCGGGCCGCCAATTACATTCAGTCTTTGGAACAGGACCTGGCGGCAGCGCGGGCCGCGCTCGCAAAGTCTCGGCCGGGTCGCTGACTGACGACGAGCAATTCTCATTGCCTATTGCGGAGCAGGGACCGCTCCTGTCGAAAAAGGTTGCGTTTGCCGCGCTTGGGTTGCGGCCCATGCCGTCTGAACCTGCGCGGGGAAGGAAGCGAGCGCCGTCAGAATTCGGCCCTGGATGTCCTTCACGACCTCCGGATGGGCCTCGCCACATTCGTAGCTTTCCTCCGGATCTGACTCAATGTTGTACAGTTCCGGTTTTGGCAGAGGCAAGTTGACCCGGCCTTCTGAAGGTGCTTCCACCCAGGGATACGAGTTGTAGCGCGCCACGTGCAATTTCCACGGGCCCACACGCGCGCACTGAAGATTCCACGAATCGAAATACAGCAAAGCCTCGCGCTCAAGTGAGCTTTGATTGCCAGTCATCATGGGCCAGATGTCGATGCCGTCGAGCGGGAGCTTGGGCAGCGAAGCGTTCGCCAGGCCGGCAAGGGTCGGCAGTAAGTCCATTAACGAGCCAAAACCAGCAGGAGCAGTTCCGGCCGTGATCACACCGGGCATGTAGGCCACAAAAGGCTCGCGCACGCCCCCTTCGTAGGTTTGGCCCTTTCTTCCACGGAATCGCCCGGCACTCCCTTGGAACCACGGGCCGTTGTCACTGGTGAACACGGAGAGCGTATTACCTGAGATTCCAGCGTCGTTGAGAGCTTGCATGACTTGGCCGACGCTCCAATCCATTTCCTCTACCGCATCGGCGTAGAGTCCGAGGTCCGATTTTCCTTTGAATGCTGGAGAAGCACCCACCGGCACATGGGGCACGTTGTGCGCCAGATAAAGAAAAAACGGGCGGTTCTGGTTTGCCTTGATAAACTGCACGGCGGCATTTGTGTATTTCTGAGTAAGCAAGTCGTTGTCGGTATCCGGTTCCATCACCGTCAGGTCATGCATCAGGGGCAATGGCCGCATATCGTTGCTGTAGGGCACGCCGTAAAACGTGTCGAAGCCCCGATTGGTCGGAAGAAACTCATGAAGGGATCCCAGGTGCCATTTGCCGATGCAGGCGCTTACGTATCCGGCCGGCTTGAGCACTTCAGGAATGGTGGTTTCCGTGGTCGGAAGCCCGTACGTGTCGTTGGCGTAAAGAACATTGGGGATGCCCATGCGCGTGGGATAGCGTCCCGTTAGGAAGGCGGCACGGGAAGGCGAACATACGGGGTTACCCGCATAGAACTGCGAGAATTGAGCGCCGGCCGCGGCCAGTTTGTCCAGATTCGGGGTCTTGATTCTGGATCCGGTGAATCCCACGTCGCCGAACCCGAGATCGTCGGTCAATATGACTATAAAGTTCGGGTGCGAAGGCAGCGTGCTCAAAAAGCCCTGGCCGAAGCTTCGAGCGGCCAGGAGAGGCGCAGCGGAGGCAACCTTAACAAACCGGCGTCGGGTAAACATCCTAGTTACTGGATCCTCAGTATCGTAGCATTAACCTAAGTTTCCCTCCACCCGCTGGATGTCGCTTCAGTTCCAGGACCCTTGAAAGTTCCAGGACCCTTGAACCATCAACGAGTCTCTCCGGGCGCTCGAGGGCTTAAGCTCCTTAGATTCAAACCTATCCCGATCTGCCGGACTTCACTTGATGCATTGCCAAACAGCATCGCTAAGCTTTTGACCCAAATACGTCGATTGAAGAGTAGATCCATCTGTAACGCACCCTACTACCACTACTTATCGCCGCCCAAGGTGCTCATAAAGGAAAAGGGAGAAATGGCCAGTTCCAGTTTGCAGTTTATCCGTATGGGAATCGCAGGGCTTGCGTTCGCGGCGATATCCTCGGCGCAGATGACCATCACGCTGACGTCTTCGCTACCTTCGCCCGCTCCGGTTGCGACCATGATTACGTGGAACGCCTCGGTCCCCGACTCGGCGGCCGGTATGATCTGGTACCGGTTTCGGGTGAGGGAGATTGGCGGCGATTTCGCGATGATTCGAGATTATGGTCCGCTCGCATCCCTGGACTGGACCGCGGCTGATCACGAGGGTCTCTACGAGATAGAGGTGTCCGCGAAGAATCGGCAGACGGGTGAAGTGGCGGCCGCGTCCAGCGTTTACCGAATGCTATCGCGGGTAAGCGCGGACGGCGGCCCTGTAGTGAGTCCCACGACCCACCCGCTGGTGTTTCTCTACAGCGCTCTTTGTGCAGGTGGATCGCGGATGAAAGTACAGGTCCAAGGACGAGATGGAGCCATTCAGGAGACGCCGTACAAAGCCTGCGAAGCGGGGCGCAGCATGAATTTTTACCTGGCGGGACTGCATTCAAATGCCGAGTACACCGCCCGACACATCATTGACGCCGCGGGACAACTCGTTACTGGTCCAGACATTCTTTTTGGGATGAGCCAGGCCGCCGCCGGCTTGTTCACAGAGACGGTGATTCAGCCACCTGCGGCAGGCCTATCGAGTCCGATCCTCCTAGGCAGTTCCCTGGCAGGAGCTGTTGCGCACGATCTGGAAGGGAATGTCGTCTGGTACAGCAACAACGGAATTTATACTGTCACGCGGCCCGAGGAAGGCGGTTATTTCTGGGGCACGATCGAGAGCGAGCAGCTCGACGTGTCACAGCAGATCATCCGCAAGTTCGACCTTGTGGGTATGACCGTTCTCGAAACGAACGCAGCCCGCGTGAATGAGCAGCTGGCCGCCATGGGCAGGAGACCGATCACTGGCTTTCACCACGAAGCCAGGACACTGCCGGACGGGAATATCGCCGCACTGGCGGGCGTCGAGCAAATACTCACGAACGTCCAGGGTCCGGGGGCGGTGGACGTGCTCGGAGACATGATCGTCGTATTGGACAGCAACCTGAATGTAGTCTGGACCTGGGACACGTTCGATCATCTGGATGTCGCGCGCAAAGCGGTTCTGGGCGAAACCTGCGGACCGGTTAGCGCGTGCGCTCCCTTTTACTTGGCGAAAGAGGCCAATGACTGGACGCACGGCAACGCGCTTCAGCAAACGCCGGATGGGGAGCTGCTGTATTCCAGCCGCCACCAGGATTGGCTGATCAAGGTTAGCTACCGGAACGGGAAGGGAGATGGTCACGTGATCTGGCGCCTGGGCAAGGACGGTGATTTCCAGTTCAATTCCTCGGACCCATGGCCTTGGTTCTCCCATCAGCACGATGCGAATTTCGAGTTTTCCGATCCGTCCGCTCTACTGGTCTTCGACGACGGCAATACCCGCGTAGGCAGCGTCGGTGGAAACAGCCGGGGCCAGGTTCTCAGGCTGGACGAGCAGAACCGCACGGCATCCTTCATCCTGAACGCCGACCTCGGAGTCTATTCACTCGCGGTCGGGTCAGCTCAACTGCTACCGGACCACAACTACCATTTCGATGCAGGATTCGTGCCTCAGGGCGCGGGGGTTGCGTACTCGATCGAAGTAGATGGGTCCGGCCACGTCATCTACGAAGCGAAGGCGAATGCAATTCTCTATCGCACGTTTCGTATGACGAGCATGTATTCGCCGAACTGATAGCCCCGCAAGTTCGCGCCCCACTCACCGGATGACGTAGTATATCCGACAGGAGTGTGCGATGGATCTTCCCGCGCTTATCCCGATCGTGGTAATCGCTCTGTACGTGCTTTCCAGCATCAAGATCCTGGCGGAATATGAGCGAGGAGTGGTCTTTCGGCTGGGACGTGTGCTTCCGCATCCCAAGGGTCCGGGCGTGGTTCTGGTCTTTGCTCCACTGGATCGAATGGTGCGCATGTCCCTGCGCGTGGAAGCCATGGAAGTGCCGGCGCAGGATGTGGTCACGCGGGATAACGTGACGGTCAAGGTGAACGCCGTGATCTATTTCCGCATTGTGGACCCGACCAAGGCGGTTATCGAAGTGGCGAATTATTTGTATGCTACATCGCAGCTCGCGCAAACGACGCTGCGCAGCGTGCTGGGAGAAACCGAGCTGGACGAGCTATTGAGCCAGCGTGAGAGACTCAATATCCGCCTGCAAAGCGTGCTGGATCAGCACACCGGTCCGTGGGGCATGAAAGTTACCATGGTGGAAGTGAAGCAAGTGGATCTGCCGGAGCAGATGATCCGCGCCATCGCCCGCCAGGCGGAAGCCGAACGCGAGCGGCGCGCGAAGATCATCCACGCGGAGGGCGAAGCGGCCGCCGCCGCCAATCTTGAAAAAGCTGCGGAGATGATGGCGCGCCAGCCCGTCGCCGTCCAACTCCGGTATCTCCAGACGCTGGTCGAAATTGGTTCGGAAAAGAACACGACAGTTGTGTTCCCGTTCCCCATCGATATACTCTCGTCAGTAACGAAGCTATTGGATAAATACACGAAGGAAGCCTAGTGCCCAGAAACGACGACGGCGAATTTGAATTGATTCTCGGGAACCGCCAGCTGATGAGCGTGTTTTTCATCGTGGTGATTCTGCTGGGCGTATTCTTCGCGATGGGCTACATCGTGGGGCGGAACTCGTCACCCGTGGGCGCTCCGGAAGTAGCCTCCCATCGGCCTGACGCCAAGCCGGTGGACGCGGAGACGCCTTCTCCTGCGCGCGAAACAACTAAGGCGGCTCCCGTGGATGTGCCGAAAGAAGTCGATTCACAACCCAAGGAAACCGCTTCGCAGCAAGGACCGGCGACCAAACCCGCGCCGCCGCCCGAACCAGCCCGCGCTCCCGTGACAACGTCTTCTCGCGAAGTGACTTCCAGCGAGCCGCAGCCGGGCCGGTCTTATTTGCAACTCTCGGCCATCGACCACGATAAAGCTGAACTCATGGTTGAGATGCTGCGCAAGAAGAATTTCCCCGCCATCGCCGCTGAGATCCCGGAGAAGCCGGGCGTGTTCCGGGTTTTAGTAGGCCCGGTTTCCGACGTGGCCAAGACGCGGGCTGATCTGCAAAGCGCGAGTTTTCCAGGTAAAGAAGCCCTGGTAAAAACCTTTTAGCGCCGGACTTCGCAGGATATGGACGCGCTGATTCAACTCACGCCCGCTGGACCGCGTTTGCCTGAGTGGCTTCGTAAACCCCGCACGCACTTTGAATCCGTGCATCACCTCAAATCCGAGTTCCGCATGCTGAATTTGCACACAGTCTGCGAATCGGCGCGCTGCCCCAACATGCATGAATGCTTTCACCGTGGCACGGCGACGTTCATGATCCTAGGCAATATGTGTACGCGCGGGTGCGGATTCTGCTCCGTGCCTAAGAGCGCGCACCCTGGGGCGCTCGATCCCGATGAGCCCGCGAACGTGGCGCGTATGGCGATAGCGATGCAATTGCGCCACGTTGTGATCACCAGCGTGAATCGCGACGACCTGGCGGACGGAGGCTCAGGACATTTTTCGATGACGGTGCGCGCAGTTTGCACTGCGCTGCCTGAAGCGCGTGTGGAGGTTCTGACGCCGGATTTTCAGGGCGATCTCACGGCAGTGGCCCGCGTGCTCGACTCCGGGCCTCACATCTTCAACCACAACATGGAGACGGTTTCGCGATTGTATCGGCGGGTCCGGCCGCAGGCGGATTACGGGCAGTCGCTGGACGTACTGAAATTCGCGAAAAGCTATCGCCCCGCAGCCTTGGTAAAGTCGGGAGCCATGCTCGGCCTGGGTGAGACTTCCGACGAACTTCATCAGCTCATGCGCGATCTGCGCGCCGCCGACGTCGACATCGTCACCCTGGGACAGTATTTGCAGCCGACGCGCCGGAATCTGCCGGTGGCTGAATTCGTCCCGTTAGCGCAGTTCGATGCCTATCGCGATTTCGGACTTTCGCTGGGTTTCAAAACAGTGTTCAGTGGACCCCTAGTGCGCAGTTCGTATATGGCAGATTTAATCGCGTGAATCTGATCCTGTCACTGACTTCGGGCGTTTTGCTGGTCCTCCTTTTTCCGAACTTCAATTTCACCTTGCTTGCGCCGGTGGCATTGGCGCCGCTGCTGATTGCGTGCGCACGTGAAGATTCATGGAAACGGCGATTCGTCCTGGGGTGGGCCTCGGGATTCGTTTTTTGGTTCGCGGTTTGCTCGTGGATCCAGTTCGTGCTCGAAGTTCACGGCGGCATGGGGCGCTGGGGCGGATGGGGCACATTCACGCTGTTCGCGCTGCTCAAGGGTCTATATACAGCGACGTTCACCACGCTGGTAGGCCCGATCATGCGAAGACCTTGGGCGATCCCCGGCGCAGCGGCTCTCTGGACCGCTGTCGAATATGCGCACGGGACGATAGGCCTGGCATGGATCGGCCTGGGCTTCTCGTGGCTCGATCTGGGAAACGCGGCGATCGATTTGCCTCTGCTGCCACGCTTAGCGCCGATCACCGGCGTCTGGGGATTGTCTTTCGCACTCAGCGCGATGAGCTGTGCGATTGCGCTCGCGTTCTTGCGCCGGCCGTTAACGCACTTTATGTGGCTTGCGGCCTTCGCGCTTCTGCCGTTGCTGCCGCAGCTGCCTGCGCCGCGTGCGGGAACAGAACGGGTGCGCGTAGTGCAGCCGAATATCGACACCGAAGCCGACTGGACTCCCGAAACTTTCGCCGTGCTCGAACAGCGCATGGTCATGCTTTCCGAACCCGCCAACGCGCCGCTAATCGTGTGGCCGGAAGCGCCCGCACCGTTTTATCCGACGACAGATTCCTTTCGCAAATACATGGGCGATCTCGCGCGCGATGTCCAGGCTCCGATCCTGATGGGGGGCGTGGGACGAACGCCGGCCGGCGATCCTCTCAACTCCGCATTTTTATTCGAGAAGAGCGGCGAGCTCGCGGCGGAACGCTACGACAAAATTCAACTGGTCCCGTTTGGCGAATACATCCCGAACGCCTTTGGCTGGGTGAATCGCATCACGCATGAAATCGGCGATTTCGTTCCGGGCACTCGAATCGTGACGTTTCCCGTGGATGGACACAAGATCGGAGCCTTCATCTGTTACGAATCGGCTTTCCCCAATCTGGTTCGCCAGTTCACCAAAGCCGGAGCCACCGTGTTGGTGAATCTTTCGAATGACGGCTACTTCGGCCACAGCGCCGCGCGGGAACAACATCTGGAGCTGGTGCGTATGCGGGCGGCTGAGAATCGGCGCTGGATTCTGCGCGCGACCAACGACGGTATCACGGCGATGATCGATCCGGCTGGCCGGGAAATCGCACGTTTGCCGCTGTATACCCAGACGTCGGCAGTGTTTGGGTATAACTCGCTGACGGAGTTGACGCCCTACGTGCGCTTCGGCGACTGGTTCGCGTGGGCGAGCCTAATGGCAAGCGTGATTAGCTGTGGCGAATCACTAATACGTCGCCGTCCTTGACGATATACTCTTTGCCTTCCAGGCGCAGCAGGCCTTTGTCGCGCACGCCAGGGTAGCCATCGTGCTCGACGAGCGCGTTCCAGTTGACCACTTCCGCGCGGATGAACTTCTTTTCGAAGTCGCTATGGATCGCGCCCGCCGCTTTCACCGCGGTGCTGTTCATGGGAATGGTCCATGCGCGGACTTCGGTTTCGCCCGCGGTCAGGAAGCTCATCAGGCCCAACAGAGAATAGGTGGCCGTGATGATGCGCGCCAGCGCCGATTCTTTCAATCCGTAGCTCGCCAGATATTCTTTCGCTTCCTCAGGCTTCAATTCGGCCAGTTCTGCTTCGACCTGCCCGCAGACGGCTGTAACCGCAATGTTCTTGCGTCCGGCAAACGCGCCCTTGCGGTACTCCTCTTCGACCTCGTGTAGCCGCGGCGCGTCTTTCTCGCCGATATTGAGCACGCATAGAACCGGTTTCAGCGACAGGAACTGGAATCCGCGGATCCGCTTTTCATCTTCGTCGCTAAACTCCAACTCGCGCAGCGGACGATCGGCTTCGAGTTCGGCCTTGATGCGCTCCAGCAAAGCGAACTCTTTATCGAGATCGGGACTCTTGATCTTCTTGCGATCCTTGTCCACGCGTTCGATGCGTTTTTCGACGACTACAAGGTCGCTGAGGATCAGCTCGATCTCCACGTCCTGGAAGTCGCGAACAGCATCAACAGATCCCTTTTCATGCGGGACCGTATCGCTGTCAAAGGTCCGCAGCACGTGCGCCAGCGCGTCCACTACGCGCAGGCTGGCCAGATAGCTGGGATCGCGCAACGCTTCCTTCGAGATCGCCGGGAAATCCAGATACTCGACGGTGGCGTAGGTGATCTTGGGGGGATCGAATATCTTAGCTAACGCATCCAAGCGCCCGTCGGGAACTTTGGTCATGCCGACGCGGGTCTCCATGGAACCGACGCGGGCGGATTGATTGACGCCTGTCAGGATCGTGAAGAGGCTGGTCTTGCCTACCATGGGCAGGCCTACAATGGCTGTTTTCATTTATTTGAATCGCGCACAACGCTGAAAACCGCTGTGCGCTCCTTCCGTATCACGCACACAGCAGCGAGGTGCAAGTTCCCATTATCGCGTGTGCGCACCTCGCGCTGTGCGCTCCGGAGTTCGCGCATCGAGAGAATCAATTGATCGAGGGGTCTTTGTCAACGTGATCGACTACGATTATTTTGAAGACAATTTTCCGCGCTTCCAGTTTGAGTCCCAGTTGTTCCTGTAAGGCCGTGAAGATTGACGCGCCCGAGTGCCCATCGGCGGGTGCACCATCGGGCGCCCAGTTCAGAGTGAAGTCATAGACGCCGTGAATTCCGGTCATGTCCACGACCGGGCGGTCCAGCTTAAAGACCGGCCCAGAAAGCCGGTCCGCCAGCGCAGAAATCGATAGCGCCCGCACGGTCACATGATCCTCAGCGTATGTAAATGCTCCATCGCTATCAGCAACCCCTGCTTGCAGTTTCGGCCCCCGTTTCCCCACTACCAGTGCGTACGACTTCAGTTTTTGTTCTCGGTGTGCGTTTTCAGACTGAATCGCTCGGCTAGCAGCGTTCGCAGCATCTCGCGAACGCGGTCGCGCGAAGTTTGCGGCGGAAATGTCGCCGCAATGTCGAATTTCTTCCCGTCGAGCCAGTCCGGGCCGGATAGCTCTTAATCTCTGCCGTCCGCGATGCCATACGCAAAAGCAATGCATTCTCTGAGAGAAGCATTTTCCAGAGTGATCCTCCCGCCAGAACGGTTTATCGACGAGCTGTTCACGCCGGTCGTGTCTGGCCTCACCGAGGCCACGTCGAAGGCCGCCGATTTAGTGGCGGACTGAGCATTCATGACACTCCACATGGTCATGAACAACCCCGTGGATGCAAGAGTCCGGATCAGTAACATTCTTCGAACACTCGACGCGTGGAATAACCGGTTCTGTTGGCTCGGTTACAACGGTACATCCACCAGCGTTAGGATCTCATTCAGCACGCGCTCGGCGGCTTCGGTCGAGCGCGGCGCCAACGCGACACGAGAGTTCACCACCACACGATGTGCGAATACCGGCAGTGCCAGCCGCTTCACGTCATCCGGAGTAGCGTAATCGCGCCCTTCCACAGCGGCCAGAGCCTGCGTCGCTCGATACAGAGCCTGCGCGCCGCGCGGGCTGACGCCCATCGCCAGCGATTCATGCGTACGCCTCCGCTCGACTACGGCGAGCATGTAATCCACCAGCGCGTCGTCCACGGTTACGCGTGCCACAGCATCCTGCAGCGTGACCAGATCGTCTCCGGAAAGTACCGACCGCATGGACTCCGCCGAGGATGCTCCGCCACGCCGCACGATTTCGCGTTCAGCGGCGGCTTCCGGATAGCCGATCCGTATCCGCATCAGGAACCGATCGAGTTGCGATTCCGGGAGCGGATATGTCCCGTGATGCTCCACAGGGTTCTGCGTGGCCACCACCATGAACGGCTGCTCCAGCGGGTACGACCGGCCGTCGATGGTGACTTGCAGCTCGTTCATCGCTTCGAGCAGCGCCGACTGGGTCTTGGGCGTCGCACGATTGATCTCGTCGGCCAGCAGGAAATGCGTGAACACGGGCCCGCGCTTAAATTCGAACTCTTCGGTGTGTGCGTTGTAGATGGTGACGCCCACCACGTCGCTGGGCAGCATGTCGGAGGTGAACTGGATGCGGTGAAAGCTGGAATCGACGCTGCGCGCCAAGGCCTGGGCCAGAGTGGTCTTGCCGACGCCCGGAACGTCCTCGATCAGCAGGTGGCCGCGGGCAAGGAGGCAAGTGAGCGACAGGCGCACCACTTCCGGCTTTCCGCGAATCGCTTCCCCTAGTGCCCCCTCAATCTCGGAGAGCTTGGAGAGCGAACCGGGCGGACCGTAAGTGGTCTCCCGCTGCAGCATCTCCTTAATGATATCGAACGGGCTAGTTCTCTGACGGCCGCGCCACGCGGTCTATGACCAGGACCTGAACCGGCCCCCTGGTAGCCTCCAGCCGAAGGCCAAGTTGCTCCTGCATTGCCACGAACAGGCTGGGTTTAGTGGGTTCCACGGATCGCGGCAGGCTGCCGCTAAATTGGTTTTCGTCGGGCGTCCACTCCAGATCGAAATCGTACGTTCCGGAAAGGCCGGTTTGATCTAGTACCGACCGGTCGAGCACGGTACGCTGCATCATCCCGGCGAACTGCGTGATCGTGGCGTTACGAGCGGGCAACATAACGCGGACGCCGCCCTTTTCCTCCGGGTAAATGGTGTTGATCAGTTCCGGAAGCGTGCCGGGAGGCGCCGTGCTTGGCTTCAGCTTCGATCCACCCTTTGTCACCGTGATTGCGAAGACGGGGAGTTCCTTTTCTTCACGATGAAAGGTGAGCTGAAACCGGTCAGTCAGGAGCTTACGCAGCATCGCCATTTGCTCATCAAGATTAGGCTGGATATCACCCGGCGTCGAGGCGAGAATATCATAGCGGTCGGAATCGGTCCAAGGCGCTCCGCCGGAGATAGCGCGCGGGCTGAGGCTATAGGCGGCTGCTACCAGCGCATTCAGCGTGAAGCCTTTGGCATAGAACCGGTTAACACTCTGCATCCGGATGTACCTGCCCAGCGAAGCGGGATCGACCGGCTTGATCGTCGTGACTTCGAATGCT
>JAICXC010000045.1 GCA_025980665.1 Bryobacteraceae bacterium | reverse complement strand
TTGGGTGAACTTCGCGGCGACTGGAGATCCGAACGGCAAGGGCTTGCCGAAGTGGATTGCCTACGAGGACAACAAGAATAAGAATGCGATGGAGTTCGGCGATAAAGCGGCCATGGGTCCAGCGCCGGATGAAGCGAAGCTAGCGGTTTTTCAGGCTTATTACGATAAGCTGTACGCTCATTAGGCGTCTCATGCGAGCGTCCTTTGCGCTTCTAACAGTATTTTTTGCCCCAGCGCTATTCGCACAGTCCAACAAAACAGCCGCCGGCGACTGGCCGATGTTCAATCGCGACTTGGCCGGCACGCGTTATTCACCACTCACGCAGATCACCACCGCGAACGTTGCCAATCTCCAACAGGTTTGGTCCTACCGGCTACAGCCTTCGAATTTTCGATTTGCCACGGCGGGCGGAGCAGCCGAGGTCGTCCCGATTGTCGTGAACGGTGTAATGTACATCTCGACGCAGACCCGCGTGGTCGCGCTGAATCCAGAGAGCGGGAAGGAGATTTGGAGCTACGACGTAGACGGTGGACAGGCCTCGCCGCGTGGAGTCGCGTATTGGCCGGGCGACCGGCAGAATCCGGCGCGGATCCTATTTACAAACGGCCGAAGCCTCGTCGCATTAAACGCGGGTAGCGGCAAGCTCGATCCGGGGTTCGCGAAAGAGGGAATCCTGGACATGGTGGTGCCGTACAACGGCGTCCCGACGATCTTTAAGAATCTTGTATTGGTTGGTGCGAGCACTGGAGAGAAAGAGAACGGTCCTCCGGGCAATTCGCGCGCGTACGATGCACGCACGGGCGTCAAGCTGTGGGAGTTTCAATCGATACCGGGGCCTGGTCAGGTCGGTCATGAATCGTGGCTCAATGACGGCTGGAAGGATCGCTCGGGCGCGAACATCTGGGGCTGGTACATGACCGCCGACGAAGAGCGAGGCATCCTGTACATGCCTTTCGGCGCTGCGGCGGCGAACTACTATGGTGGCGACCGGCCCGGCCCGAATCTGTTCGGCAATTCGGTGGTCGCCGTCGATGCCAACACCGGAAAGTATAAGTGGCATTTCCAGGTGGTCCACCACGATCTGTGGGATTACGATATGCCACCCGCGCCGGGACTCGTCGACATCGTCAAGGATGGGAAGAAAATTCCCGCGCTGGCGGCGATGGGGAAATCGGGATGGATGTTTATTCTCGATCGCGTCACCGGGAAGCCGGTTTTCGGCGTCCAGGAACGTGCCGTACCCAAAGGCGATGTTCCGGGCGAATGGTATTCGCCGACGCAGCCGTTTCCGCTAAAGCCGCCTGCTCTGGCACGGACAAGCTTGCGGCGAGAAGACATCGTCACGGCGGACGACACGACTCCCGAACACGCCAAAGCGTGTCTGGAACTATGGGAAAACAACCTCTTCTATAACAACGGTCCCTTCACGCCGTGGCTGTTTCACGAAGACGGGGCACCGCCGCGCGTGACCATTTCATTTCCCGGAGCCACCGGCGGCGCGAGTTGGGGCGGGATGGCATCAGATCCCAAGTCGGGCTACATTTTCGTGCAGACCAAGGACAGCCCGCTGACCGGCTGGGTCGAGAAGAAGAAAGAAGGCACGCGGTATGAGAATGCGAATCTCCCTTACGATCGCGTCAATGGGAGCGCGGGCGCCTTCGCCGTCGGCGGCCTGCCATGCTACAAACCGCCATGGAGCCGCATCCTCGCGGTGAACGCGAACACGGGCGACATTGCGTGGCAGACAACGCTGGGCACTAACCAGTCGCTTCCGGAAGGCAAGCGCAACGTAGGTGGATCGGGCAGCGCAGGCCCGATGGTGACCGCGGGGGGCTTGGCATTTATCGGCGCTGCCACGGACAATCGGTTCCGGGCGTTCGATTCGAAGACGGGAAAAGAATTATGGGCCGGCCAGCTCAACCGTCAGGGCAACGCTGTTCCGATGACGTATCAAGCTAAGAACGGCAAACAGTACGTAGCGGTGACAGCGTCAGATACGGTGGTCGTGTTCTCCCTACCGTAAAACGATTATTTACCGACCAAATGCGGGCCACTGCGATCGTTTTCCGTGCAAATAAACTCGATCAGATCAGTGTCAGGCAGCAGGTGGTGGGTCACCCGAACAGTGAACGGCTTGGTGTAAGCTTTGGGATCCTCGATGGTCACGTCGGTTTGCAGGGTTCCGTAGTTTAATCGCTTCATCCGCTCCGTCATTTTGCCGGATTCGGTGAGGGGGCTGCCATCGATATCGAGCCACACGTCGTTACGGAAGCCCGTCGTTTCGACAACCAGTGTGTCGTCTTCCCAATGCCCGATCGAGTAACCGTACCACCAGGGCTCCGGATCTTTCGGCAACGGACGGCCATCGGTGAAAATCTGCCGGATGCCGCCCTGTGCCTCATAGAGCATGACGATCAGGCCGGGAGTCTGGATGATTTTCCTGGGCTGAGGATGCATGTGAAGCTGCATCAGACCGAGCGGCAGGCAATGCGCATCGGGATTATCCTTGCTGTTTTCCGCCTTGCGAGTTTTTAAAAGATCGGCCGCCCACGGCAACATCGGTAAACCTTCTTTGAAACCCGCGCCGATATTCTTGAAAGTGGCGTTGGGAGGAGTGCCAGGAGGTAACTCCGGAGCCTTGCCTTTTGCCGCACCGCGACCGCCTCCAGGACCCCCGGGTCCACCCCGGCCGGTGCCACGGAGATCCCAAACACCGGAAAGATCGGGATGACCGTCGGCTGCCTTGGGTGCGGGGGCGTCGAGCTTCACCTTGCCGTCGGGTGTGCGCGGTACTCCGGCGGCCGGGTAATCTGGCCATTGAGCGGCAATCGGTAGCGCAGCAAGCACGATCACTACCGCAAACGGATTCAGTAAGGTTTTCATGAGGAGTCCCCTCCCGCAGTATTTTAGCGCGCCATTCGAGTCCTAATTGCCGGGAGCCGCCGCGGGCGGTGCAGGCAGAGTCGCCTTTCCGTCCAGTGCGTACACTAGCATTCTCGAAGGTTGGGGAGGAGCCGCGGGAGCTGCGGGAGCCGGATCAGCGCCGCGAGCACCACGCCCGCCACCGACCTGCGGTGGTCCGCCCGCGATCGCAACGTATTGTTTCCCATCGAGCATGAATGTCATGGGCGGTCCCATTTGCGACAGGCCCGTGGTGATATCCATGAGTACATCGCCGTTGTCGGCGCGATAAACGATGAGCCGCGTATTCACGCTGGCGAACACCAGATTGCCCGCAGTCGAGAGCGTGCCGCCTTGATTAAAGCCGGCGGATAATCCACGCCAGCGTTCTTTCCCGGCAATCGGATCCCAGGCAACCAAAATATTTCCACGCCCTTCCGGTCCGATGGATGGAGGCGATGGAGGAGGTGGACCAGCCGGACCTCTTCCTCCGCCAGGTCCCCTTGCTGGAGGAGCTCCTGCGCCTCCGCCGCGTCCCGCGCCACCGGCAGCCGCAACCGCTGCTGCATCCAATCCAGGAGCGAGTCCCGGTGCAGCGCCACGTCCCGCGGCCGCACCTCCAGCGCCAGCAGCCGCGCCACCGCGGCCTCCCCCGGCACGTCCGGTACCCATGTTCATCTGGCCGCGTCCCTCCAGGCCGATATCGGTGGGCAGGGGTACGAAATCAGGATTCGCCTGGAATGTGTAGCCGTTGCCGATCGTACTTGGGATATACACCAAGCCGGTATTCGGATTGAACGACCAGGGTGGCCATACGTGACCGCCGCCAGGGCCAGGAGTAATGCTGACGGCATCTGTTCCGTAGCGAGCCTCAGGATTCACTCGGGGCCGGCCAGTTTTCAGATCGACGCCCGATGCCCAGTTCACCGTTACCCACGGATCGGCCGAGAGCAACTCGCCAGTCTTGCGATCCAGAACATAAAAGAATCCGTTCTTGGGGGCGTGCATGACCACTTGGCGCTGGCGTCCGTTGATGTTGAGGTCGGCCAGCATGATATCGGCGATGGAATCGAAGTCCCAATCGTCGCCGGGTGTGGTCTGGTAATGCCAGATATATTTTCCGGTGGCGCCGCGCACGGCGATGATGCAATCGGTACAAAGGTTGTCGCCCTTGCCGCGCGAAACTTCGGTCCAGGGGCCGGGCTGTCCCGTACCGACATAAAGAATGTCGGAGTCGGGATCGTAGGCCATGCCGTTCCACACTGGACCACCGCCGCCGAGCTTCCACCATTCGCCTGACCAGGTTTTGGCCCAATCGGCCAGTACCGGCTGTTCGAAAGGCTTAGAAGGATCGCCAGGAACCGTATAGAAACGCCACGCGAGCTTGCCGGTTTGGACGTCGTAGGCGTCGAAGAATCCGCGCACGCCGTACTCGCCGCCGCTCACGCCGATGATGACCTTGCCGCCCTTGATGACGCGAGGGGCCATGGTGATGGTATAAGCCATGTTGGCCGGCGAAACGCGCGATTCCCAAACCAGCTTTCCCGTGGCGGCGTCCAGCGCCCGCAGTCGTCCATCGACCACCGGCGCGATGATTTTGTCCTCATACATGGCAATGCCGCGATTCACCACGCCGCAGCAGATGCGCGACTGCCAAACTTGCTGATTGACATCGGGATCCGAGTGCCACGCCTCCTTGCCGGTGCGAGCATCCACAGCGTAGACCACGCTCCACGGAGCGATGCTATAGATCATGCCGTTTGCAACCAACGGCGTGCCTTCCTGACGAGTTTGTGGATTTCCGCGCGCGGATGGGATGTCGGTGTACCAAGCTAGCCCCATCCGGTTCACGTTCTGGGAGGTGATCTGGTTAAGCTGGCTAAAGCGCTGCTCGGACCAGCCCATGTTGTAACTGAGCCAATCATCCGCCAATCGGGGAGCGTCGCGAAGCGCCTGATCGTCTATTTTGCGAGGTTGTTGGGCCACGGCGATCCCAGCCGCGCATCCCAAAAACAGCGCAAAAGATCCTGCCTGCCAACCACGAGACCGACGCAACATTTGTGTCCCCCAGCTTCTATACGTACAACGCCGAGCAGATTTTTACCAGGCCCGGCCCTCCTGGCTAGCCTTTAGCTCATAGTATGCTATCACGGACGCTGCGGGGCGCTGCTATTACTTCATTTCAGCTATAAAAGGCGTCCCTTGCCCGATGGCGAGGCCACCGACGGGCCAGGCCGAAATCCACAGATTTCCTCTATTGATTAAAAAACGCTGAACAGAATCACGGGCAATGGGATTAATGTATATGCCTGGCATCCCGAAGGCGGTTCTTCGCCCGCTGCCCCTATTCCTCATGTCCATCCTGTTATGCGGGCAGTCCCAGACGGGGGAAATTTGGATCCAGGTCCAAGACTCCGCCGGGCTCGCGATGGAAGCCTCCGGCAAGCTAGAGAGTCTCGCCAACAAAACGAATCTAAGCTTTCGGACAGACTCTCAGGGCGCCTATTCTCTTTCCAACCTTGCTTCTGGCCGCTACCGCCTGGAGGTTTCGAAAACCGGCTTCGCTACCCAGTCTTTGTTGATCGATGTGCAACCCGGGATACCCGTCTCGCGCACAGTGATGATGGCGCTCGCGGCGCAGGCATCCAGGATCGATGTGGTCGCGGCGACGCCGCTGCCCGGGACCGATCTACCGATCGACGAGATTCCCGCACCGGTCCAGACGGCTAGCGCGCGCGACTTACAGCAGAGCGGTGCGCTCGATCTTTCCGATCTATTGAATCAGCGGCTGAGCGGGGTCCACATCAACCAGAATCAGGAGAATCCTTACCAGCCCGACGTGAACTATCGGGGCTACACCGCCTCGCCACTGCTTGGAAACCCCGAAGGGATCTCAGTCTATATGGACGGCGTCCGTCAGAACCAACCTTTTGGCGACATCGTGGCATGGGATCTGATTCCCAAGATTGCTATCTCGGAGATTGCCTTGATACCTGGATCAAACCCGCTATTCGGCCTTAATACACTAGGTGGTGCGCTTTCGATCGACACCAAGACCGGCTACAGCCAGCCAGGGACCACCGTTCAGCTGAGCGGCGGCAGCTTCGGGCGCCGGGCCGGCGAGTTCGAACACGGAGGCTCGAATTCCAAGGGTTTGAGCTGGTACGTCGCCGGCAACCTGTTCCGCGAGGACGGCTGGCGTCAATTCTCGCCGTCGGAGGTTCGCCAGTCATTCGCCAAAGTGGGATGGCAACACGGAAAGACTTCGATATATCTCAGCGGCTCCTATGCGGACAATTGGCTGACGGGTAACGGGCTCCAGGACACGCGCTTTCTTGCGCAACACTATTCGAGCGTGAATACTATTCCGGATATTACGTGGAACCATTCCCCTTCCATCAACCTAAGCTTGCGCCATAATGCTACCAGCCGTTTGACACTCACCGGCAATATTTATTTTCGATACATTCGCGCCGATACGACCAATGGCGACCTCAATTCAAACTCGTTCGATGAGTTGATCTATACGCTGAGCGCTGCCGATGTTGCCGCGCTTTCGGCCGCCGGTTATAAGGGATTTCCGACTGGCACCCAAACTCCGGCCACCGAGCCCTTCCCTTTCTGGCGTTGCATCGCGCAGGGGCTTGAAGAGAGTGAACCGATCAAGAAGTGCAACGGCATCCTGACGAACACGTTTAACAAACAACATAACTGGGGAATGTCGGGGCAAGCGAGCTGGCTGATCGCGCACAATCGTGTCACGGCGGGTGCGGCCTGGGATCGCAGTAGCACGATCTTCCAACAGGGATCGCAATTCGCCTATCTGAACCCTGACCGCATCACGTTTACGCCGATCAACGCATTCGCCGATGGCTCCTCCAACTCAAACGGAGTGCCGGTGGATACGCGTGTCAATCTTCACGGAAGCTCCAATACCTTTAGCCTGTATGCAGCCGATACACTCTCGCTGGGCAAATTGGCATTCACTGCGTCAGGCCGCTTCAACCGGACGACGCTCGACAACACCGATCGTTTGCCGCCGGTGACGGATGGATCGCGCGGATCGCTCACTAGTCAAAATGTTTTCGATCGTTTTAATCCTGAGGCAGGTGTTACGTACGCCGCGTCGCGATTGGCGACCGTGTATTTCAGCTATAGCGAGAGCAGCCGCGCGCCGACATCCATCGAACTGGGTTGCGCCGATCCCAACGAACCCTGCAACCTGCCCAATGCGCTGGTCGGCGACCCGCCCCTGAAGCAAGTCGTCACCCGAACGCTTGAAGCGGGAGTGCGCGGCTCCATGGAAAACGGCTTGCGTTGGAATGCGGGCTGGTTTCGGGGCGAGAACTATAACGATGTTCTCTTCGTGGCATCGCAACAGACGGGTTTCGGTTATTTCCTGAATTTCGGCCAAACGCGCCGCCAGGGAATCGAGGCGAACATCAGCGCCCGGATTAAACGCTTTACAATGGGAGCCAACTACACGTTTCTGGACGCCACCTATCAAAGCCCCCAGACGGTTGACGGCGGCAGCAACAGTACCAATGATGGTGGCCTAGGATTGGATGGCAACATTGCGCTGCAGCCCGGCGACCACATTCCGCAGATTCCCAAGAATATCTTCAAGGCGTACATCGAGTACGAGCCCACCACGAAGCTGTCAGTGGATCTCGACTTCGATGCGGTTGGGCGTTCTTTTGCGCGCGGTAACGAGAACAACCTGGATCAGCCCGATGGACTGTTTTACCTCGGACAAGGGTTCTCCCCGGGGTACGGAGTCGTGAACCTGGGAGCGCACTACCAAGTGCAGAAGCGGACGCAGCTTTTCATGCAGATCAACAATCTGCTCAACCATCGCTACTATACGGCCGCACAACTTGGCCCGTCGCCCTTCGACAATGCAGGCAATTTCATCGCCCGGCCGTTTCAGCCGCCGACGACGGGTGGAGATTTTCCGATTCGAACCTCGACGTTCTTCGCGCCAGGCGCACCGAGCGGGGCCTGGGGAGGAGTTAGGGTCAGTTTCTAACGACGGTTAGATGTTCAAGGACAAAACCATCCCGGATCTCGCCGCCGCCAGCGTTTCGGCGACGGGGGAGGCCAAGCCGACTCCGCTTGAAGAAGAGGTGGTCGCCCTGTTCGACCAGATGCAGGACAAGCTGCTGCGCTATTTGTTGAGCATCGGGGTGCCTGTCCAAGACGGGGAAGAGATTGTTCAGGAAGTGTTTCTGGCTCTGTTCCAGCACCTGCAGCTCGGCAAATCGCGCCGCAACCTTCGCGCCTGGGTGTTTCAAGTGGCTCACAACCTCTCGGTGAAACGCTACGTCGCGACGCTGCGAGACCGGAAACATATGGTGGAACCGGGTGCGGTGCCGGACGAGGATGCGTTCGTCGACCGAGCCCCGAATCCAGAAGATCAGCTAGCGCGAAATCAGAGTCACGCGCGTTTGCAAAGTGTTTTCCGTGCGTTGCCGGAGCAGGATCGGCGATGCCTTTCGCTTCGCGCGGAAGGTCTTACGTATCGCGAAATCGGCCAGATTCTCGATATGTCATTGGGGGCGGTAGCCCTTTCCTTAGGGAGATCACTCGCGCGTTTTGCACGCGCGGAGGAACGGTAATATGTTGTCTGATAATTCTCATTTATCCGATCAGGAACTTCTGCTGGCGGCCGACGGAGAATTGCCTGCCGCCCGGACCGGACAAGTTGCGTCGCATCTGGCCGAGTGCTGGACCTGCCGCGTCCGCAAAGGCGAGATTGAAGCGTCGATTGGCGATTTTGTTCGGGCCTATCGCGGGGATCTCGATTCAATGCTGCCGTCCCCCGCAGGTCCTCGTGCGTTGCTCAAGGCCCAACTTGCGGAGATGACGGCCGAGCGTGCTGCGGTGCCGCCAGACTGGCGTACCCAATGGTTGCACGGGTCGAATCCTCGCTACGCCGGGGCCGCTCTATTCCTGGCCGTTCTGGCGTTGCTAGTTTACTTGCGTCCCACATTCGAATCGCCGCGGACGTTTCATGTCGTGCCGGTATCGTTTCCGGAACCGAGTCTCACGCCGGGGGTAGCGGCGGGCGTGAATCGCGATCAGATCTGCCATTCAATGCCGCCCAAGAATCGTATCGTGCCGGCATCCTTGCAGCGCAGGGTGTTTGAGGAATACGGCATCTCGGGTGCGGAGCCGCGAGCTTATGAAGTGGACTACCTGATTACGCCTGCCCTGGGGGGCGCCGACGACATCCGTAACTTGTGGCCGCAGTCGTATTCGTCGGCGGTTTGGAACGCCCGCGTAAAAGACGCGCTGGAAGATCGCTTACACGACCTGGTTTGTGACGGCCGGCTGGACTTGGCCACGGCGCAACGGGATATCTCGTCCGACTGGATCGCCGCGTACAAGAAATACTTTGAGACCGACCAGCCGCTGCAGTAGGCCGTTACTTTTTTGTAAGCTCGTCGTAAAGCGAGCCGTAAAACCCTGCGTTGAACGTCCAGCCGAGATCGTCCGTTTTCACTTGCATCGCGAGCGTTTCCCTGGTTGCGCCCGCCTTGATGGCGTCCGAGGCGCGGCTGATCAAGGTTGCGAACTTGTCTCGGAACGCCTGAACCTCGGCCCTGGTCTTGGGCTCGCCGCGGCCCGGAATGGCCATATCGAAATCCAGCTTCAGCACGCCGTCGAGACTCTTGTTCCATTCGACAGCGCTGCCGCCGTTGGCAAAATCTACGATCGGGTTGGTATCCGTCATTTGGTCGCTGACCATGACGACTTTGAGGTCGGGGAAGTACACCATCGTGTCATCGCCCGTGTGTCCGCGTCCGTAGGAATGCGCGTCGACTTCCGCGCCGCCGAATTTCAAGACATAGTCCTTTACGAAGGTCTGCGTCGGCCGGCCAGGAATATCTTTGGTCCGCGGATCGCTGGCCATGTTGGTCTTCAGAGCATCCAGAGCGATCACGGTCGCACCCGCGTCGATGAATTTCTGGTTGGTGCCAACGTGGTCGGGGTGATGGTGAGTATTGAGCACGTATTTGACAGGTAGGGGCGAGACCGACTTGATCTCCTCCATGACCCGGTTGTAGTTATCGTCGCCTGGATTCTTGGTGTCCACCAGGATCAATCCTTCGGGTGTAACCCGAATCAGCGTGTTCGCTCCGCCGCCGGTGATCATATAGAGGTTAGGCTTCAGAAGCCGGATCTTCTCGACCGTGGCGCCGGCTTTCGGGCCACCTTTCCCACCACCACGGCCGCCGCCTGGAGGGCCTTGCGCCAGTAGACCGGTTGTCACGACACTCAGCGTGATCGTCAAAGCTACGCCCAGAAGTTCTTTCTTTCGCATTCATTCTCCTAATAGGTCACTGGGGACCGAACTATTATCGCTGATTTGTCCAGACCGTAAGGCTTGCCCATCTGGGGTTAGGCTAGTAACGGATGCAGAGTAGCCCGGACAATGGTTCCAGACTGTCGAAGAGCCGCCTTGCATTGTTCGTCGGTTTCGGCGGTCTTCTCGCCATTATCGCTTTGTCGGGATTCGACGCTTTGCGCGTGCTGAGCCAGTTTCGCAAGGAAGACGACCAGATCCGCCGCCAATTTCTGTTCCGCAATCGAGTACTTAACAACATTCGCGCCGAGGTGTATCTTTCGGGTACCTATGTGCGCGATTACTTGCTGGAACCGGATCCGGAGAGAGCTTCGGGATTTGGCAAAAGTCTCGAAAGCGTGCGCCGACAGATGGAAACCGAACTCGCATCCTATGCCAGCCAACTGGAGCCTGCTGAGGCCGGGCACTATGAGGCTTTGCGAACGGAGCTGGCGCAATACTGGGCATTGCTCGAGCCGATTCTCACCTGGGACGCCCCCAAACGCCAAGCCCTGGGATATGCGTTTCTGCGTGATGCCGTATTCCCGCGCCGCACGGCGATGCTGGACATCGCCGGCCGCATTGCCGACATCAACGAACAGCAATTGAATGCGGGCAATGGACAAGCATCCGGCCTGCTGGAAAAGTTTCAGACCCGGCTGGTGATCACGTTGTTCGCGGCACTCGCACTGGGCTTGGGTATGGCGACCTTCAGCACGCGCAAGATTTTGCAACTGGAAGCTCACGCCCAAGCACGGTACCAGGAGGTCGCGGAAGCGCGAAAACAGCTTACCCATCTCTCCGCCAAACTGGTCGAGGCGCAGGAAACTGAGCGGCGTTCGCTTTCGCGGGAATTGCATGACGAAGTAGGCCAGTCGCTATCGGCCGTGCTGGTGGAATTGCGTAATCTGCTCACCGGCTTAGGCGTCCGTCAGGACGAGCATCTGCGGAGCCAGGCAGAGGTCATCAAGGGCCTGGTTGAGGGTAGCATTCGATCCGTCCGGAACATGGCGCTGCTCTTGCGGCCCTCCATGCTGGACGATCTGGGGCTGATCCCTGCGCTCAAATGGCAGGCACGCGAGGTATCCAAGCGCACGTCGATGGATGTCAGCGTAGCCACGGAACTTACTTCGGAAGATCTACCCGACGATTACAAGACGTGCATTTACCGCGTCGTTCAAGAGGCTCTGCACAATTGCTCCCGTCATTCGAATGCCACCACCATCCGGGTCCGGGTTCAACAAAAGCCGGATGTGCTCTTGCTATCCATTCAGGATGATGGGAAAGGGTTCGACTTCAGCCAATCGAAGGGACTAGGATTGCTGGGCATTGAAGAACGGGTGGCCCAACTCGGTGGTACGTGTCACGTCCATTCGGGCCCTGGGATCGGAACCATTCTAACTGTAGAACTCCCCTTCCACCCTCCGGCCGGACAAACGAATAAGGATCCAAGTGAAGCAGATTCGCATACTGTTAGCGGATGATCACAACGTCATTCGCCACGGGCTTCGGCTTTTGCTGGAGAGTCATTCTGAATTCGTGGTGGTCGCCGAGGCCGCGGATGGACGGCAGGCCATAGAACAGGCGGTCGCAACCCGGCCGGATGTGGTGGTTCTCGATATCAGCATGCCGCATCTGAGCGGTACAGAAGCGGCGGAGCGGATCACCGAAATGCTCCCCTCCACCGCGATTGTGTTTCTCAGTATGCATTCGGACGAGGGGTATGTGTTGCGCGCGCTCAAAGCCGGCGCCAAGGGCTATCTGCTGAAGGATTCGGCGGAGGGAGATCTCATTGAAGCGATCCGGGCCGTAAGCCATGGGCAGGCCTTCTTCAGCCCCGAAGTAAGCCGGATGTTAGTGGAAGATTACATGCGAGAAATTAAGGCTCGCGGTGTCCACGACAGCTATGAGCTTTTGACAACGCGCGAACGAGAAATCCTGCACTTGCTGGCCGGGGGGAAATCCAATAAGGACATTGCAGGGATGCTGAATCTGAGCCTGTACACCGTGGAGACCCATCGCAGAAATCTTCAGGAAAAGCTGAATCTTCACAGTCTCGCGGAACTGATACTTTACGCAGTGAGGAAGGGCCTCATTTCCTAAATAAAAAGGAACGGCGAGATTCCGAGAAATCCCGCCGCTGTTTCAATAGCTCAATAATTCACACCAATTAGAAGTTGGGCATGCTTCCCGGCAGAGTGTACCGGATATTGAAGTAGATAGTGCTATCGTGAGTCGCTTTCGGGTTCCCTGCGGCGACAGACCAGGGATTGCGTTCCAGATATTCATATTGACCCATCAGATTGATGCCGCCGTAGCGCGGATTCGACCACATGGTCTGATTGAACCCGAACGTAGCTTCGTTGATCACGCGGTTCTGGCTGTTGGGTGAGCCTGTGTAGCCATAGCCGATTCGGGCGCCGTTGGTATCGAACGCGGTATTGCGACCGATGTAGATTCCGCCGTAATAGCCGTACAGAAGAAGGTTACCCTTGTTGACCTTGGCTTCGAAACCGTCGAGGGTACTACTGGCGTGGACGGCGCTGAGAGAGCCGTCGGCACGAACAATGAGATCAGGCGCCTGTCCAAATATATAACGGCCCTCGCCATCGCTGTAAAAGTTGGATGACATGAGATGGACATTTTTCGTGACGGCGACATTTAAGCCTGCCAGAAGCCCGGCACCCTGTGTGGTGTGCGAAACGAACGGCGCGCTAAGACTGGTGGTCTTGAAGTTACTTTCGATGCCGCCTACTTCAAAATGGACGCGAGAGAAATCGACGGCAAGCTTAGCGATCAGGTCCGGTGTGTAGCCCGGCTGCCCCAGATAGCTGGCCCCAGTGCCGATGTTCGCCGCGCCGTCGAGTTGTGTTGAGGCGAGCCCCGAAAGAGCGCTAGGTAGCGTAATTCCCGAGCCGCCCGCCGAACCGCCGATGTACTGATCGGGTTGTTCCGCGGAAAAGCCCAAAGTCACCTTCTTGCTGGGATGATAGAGTACACGCAATCCGGGCTGGCGGGTCCAGGTGAGGCCCGCGACGTAATTGATGTCGATAACTTGGGTATAGAAAAGATCCCCAGGCAAAGCGGAAATGCCGTTCCGGTTGGGCACCAGCATGCTCCAGCTCTGGCCGGCGAGGAACTCCACTTTCCCCTTGCGGGCATCCACCCAATACAGACGGAGGCGCGGGACAATCGCGCCGTTGGAGACAGCAAGTGAAGTCGATCCACTGGTTCCGTTGAAGTCGAACTCGTTGTAACCGATGAAGTGGGTACCCTTCCAGTCGCCGTCGATTCGGAAACCAATACGCGAGTTCTGTTGGCTGAAATGGAACTCCGAGAGGTTACCGTTGGCTACGTTGTTGTATGGAACGCTGCCGAAGTTGGAACCCATGCTCGATCCAGCGTTCTTGTCACGCCAAAAAGGCGTGAAATCCATAAAACCGATGGGGACGATACAGACGCTGCCCAGCCGCAGGAAGGTAGGGATGGTCCTTTCCGGGTCGGCCTCGCACGGATTCTGGGATGAACCGGCCGCATTGGGCGCAGCGGCTTGCGGCACCGGGAGCGGATTCCCCAGTGTCGTTACAACGGGTAAGGGAGGCAGAATCGGCGTGGTGGAAGCGATCTGCCCAACACCTCGGGAAGGAGCCGATGCAACGGCCGCGGCAGGTTTCGCTGCCACACCCGAATCTTGGCTCTTTTGGTCGGCCATTGTGCGCTTCAACTCGTCGATCTGGCGTTGTTGCTCCAGGATCATCCGCCGCAGCTGGTCGACCTCGGAATTCGAGGCCGGTGCTTGGGACGCCGACACCGGCGCCTGACCGTTCGCCAACGGCACCGCAAAGCTCAAAGCACAGACCATGAACGGCGTCATTCCGTGCCGTCCGATTGTTCTCATGAACATCAAATCACTCCTGTTAGTAATTTCCCGTGCCCCCGGTTCCGCTGTATGCCCTCCGCTACACGCAGAGCACCGCCGGAGCACGGAAGTCACAAGCCTACGGGGTGCCCGTGGCGTCGTAATGAATGATACGTTACAGTTTGATAACGCCTAGTCTCGCCCGCTCCAGATCATGACATCTTGCTGAATGAGCGGGGGATATGGTACGATGCCGTCGGCCCAAAAATTGGCTGGAATCCTCATAGCTTTGAGGAGTTTGAGAACAGGATGGAGTAAAACGGTGAAGCGAATTCTCCCAAACGCGCTAAAATGCTGGACCGTAGCCACGGCTTTTGGATTGGTCGTGTGTGGGGCTCTTTCCACGCGAGCCGCCGAACCGGAAAACGGCGAGCTTGATGTTGTGCAGGTTCGGCCGAATTTCTACATGATCGCGGGTGCCGGTGGAAACATCGGTGTGCAGATCGGCTCCGACGGCGTGGTGTTGGTGAGCGCGGGCGCTGCAGCCAAAACGGGCGAAGTGTCGGCCGCCATCAAGAAACTGACGAACCTTCCTATCCGGTATGTCATCGACATCAACGCCGATGCCGATTTCGTTGGCGGCAACGAGAAGCTGGCCAAGTCCGGATTTACGATTTTCACCAATGCACTTGGCAACAACGGCGTGGCCGGGACCATGACCAATGGTGGCGCTGCGTCGATTCTCGCGCATCAAAGCATCCTAAACAGGATGAGCGCTCGTGACGCCAAACCGTCCTATCCGGGTGACGCGTGGCCCACGGAGGCTTTTCTCCAGAACCGCAAAGCGCTGCGCATGAACGACGAGGGAATCGAAATTCTGTATCAGCCTGCCGCCCACAGCGACGCTGACAGTTTCGTTTTGTTCCGCCGTTCCGACGTGGTGGTTGCCGGAGACGTGATGGACACTACCCGCTTTCCCGTCATCGATCTCGCGAACGGTGGCAGCATTCAGGGAGAGATCGACGCCCTGAACAAGTTGATTGACCTGACGATTGCGCCTACCCCTTACATCTACAAGGATGTGGGGACATACGTGATTCCCGGTCACGGGCGTTTATCCGAGCAGATGGAAGTGGTGGACTACCGCGACATGGTGGTGCTCGTCCGGGATGTGGTCGCAGATTACATCAAGCAAGGCAAGACGCTGGATCAAATCAAAGCCGCGCATCCGGCGCTGCCCTATGAGACACGCTACGGCACGCAACCCGGAGTCACGAACGGGTTCATCGAGACCATCTACAAGAGCCTGACTGCAAAGAAATAATCATCCATGCGACGACGAAGAATATTAACGCTCACATTGTTCACGGTGGGATCGCTGGCCGGCTTACTGATGACGCTGCCTGGGCTTTACGCTCAAGGCCGGGGCGGACGAGGTGGCGGAGCTGCCGCCCAGCCCCAGAACGCCAAGGCGGCGGCCGTCTTTGACCCAACCGGCTATTGGGTTTCGGTCATTACGGAAGACTGGCGCTATCGTATGGTCACGCCGTCGCCGGGGGACTACCAAGGTGTTCCGATGACACCGGAAGCCCGCAAAGTCGCCGACGCCTGGGATCCCAACAAGGAGGAAGCTTCGGGCGATGTGTGCAAATCCTATGGAGCGCCAGCGCTGTTGCGCGTGCCCAACCGGCTTCATATCACCTGGCAGGATGACCAGACCCTGCGTATGGACTCCGATGCCGGCAAGCAGACCCGTACCTTTCATTTCGGCGATTGGAAGCCTGCCGCCGGGGGGCCGCCGACGCTACAGGGCGATTCAAAGGCTGAATGGGAGCGCGGCGGCGGCCGGGGCGCAACTGATGGATCGTTGAAAGTCACGACATCCCACCTCAGAGCCGGTTTCCTGCGGAAGAACGGTGTTCCCTACAGCGAGAACGCCAACCTTGTCGAGTACTTCGATCTGATCAAGGCACCCAACGGAGATCCAGTAATGGTGGTCACTATCATTACCACCGACCCCATGTATTTGCGCCAGCCTTTTGTGATCACGTCTCAGTACAAGAAAGAGGCCAGCGATGCTAAGTGGAATCCTACGGCATGCTCGGCGAAGTGGTAAGGAGATCAGATATGAGCCTCAATAAAATTTCCTCCTGTTTAGCCGCGTTGTTGTGCGTGAGTTTCCCAGCGCTGGCCGAGATCGACCTGTCCGGATCCTGGGCCGCCATTAATCACGAGGACTCGCTCGAGCGAGGCGGCGGTCCGAATCCAGTCGACTGGGCGGGACTTCCGTTCAACGAAGCCGGGCGTGCAAAAGCCTTAAGCTTTTCGCAGTCGATCATTTCCATGCCGGAGCGAATCTGCTGGTTTCAGACCCAGTGGCATATTGCAGCCGGGCCGTTCAGTCTCAGGATGTGGGCTGTACCCGATCCGATAACGGGGAAGGTCCAAGCCTGGGTAGTCGGTGCGTGGGAAACTCGCGCGCCCATGACCATCTACATGGACGGACGTCCTCATCCAGGTAAGAATGCTCCCCACGATCAGACCGGCTTTACCACGGGCGTGTGGAACGGCAACGAGCTGATTGCCACCACGACTCATATTAAAACGGGATATATTCGCCGCAATGGAGCGCCGAGCAGCGACCAGGCCACCATTACCACGCATTTCCTGCGGCATGGAGATTTGCTGACAGTGGCGCTATTCATGGATGACCCGGTTTATCTTACAGAGCCCTACATCCTGACGCGCTCCTACAATTTGTCCACCAACCCGGTGGCTATTGGGGGCCCGCCGTGCATCGTCGGCGATGAAGGCGTAGAATCGGGCAGGGTTCCGCACTACCTTCCCGGGAAGAACCCATTCGTCGATGAGATGACTAAGCTCTACGGCATTCCCGAAGAAGCTTCCTTGGGCGGAGCGGAAACTATGTATCCAGAGTTTCGCGAGAAGATCAAGGACAAGTTCAAACTTCCGGCCAAGTGTGCGAAGAACTGCGCCAACGCCGGAGGTAACTAGGTCTAAAGTCCGGGAAGTCCACGATCGGCACACAGTTGAGATATAATTCAGTCGTCTAGGAGGCAGCTTGAAAAGCAAACTATTCGTTCTCGTCTTCGCGGGATTGAGCATGCTCGGTGGTCGGGCTTACGCCCATCACTCGTTTGCATCCACCTACCTTGAGGATCAAAAAATGACCATTGAGGCAGATGTGTTGCAATTCCTATACCGGAACCCGCATTCGTTCCTGCAACTGCAAACCAAGGACGCGAAAGGCAATGCCATCACGTGGGCGGTGGAATGGGGAGCCGGCGCTCAGTTGGGAAGTAAGGGTGTCCAGCGCGATACACTCCGGCCGGGCGACCATGTCATCGTGATCGGCTCGCCGGGTCGAAATCCCGAAGACCATCGCCTCCGCATGATTGACATCAAACGTCCGTCGGATGGCTGGTCATGGAAAGGCACCTTCGACTAGCCTCGGGTCGCCTTCGCCGCGTCTGGTGACTAAATTGCTATAGTGTGGGCGTGCCCGTAGTACCTCCGGATGAACACTTCTTGTGCCTGGACATGCTCTGTGTCAGCTGGAGCAGCGGCACGGCCCGAGCCTCGTCCGAATGCGCGATTGTCATGGAAATCTGGCGTTCCGGAGCCATTCTTCAGACAGACGCGGCTATTCCTAAAGATGCGGTCCTGACACTGGCGGCTCCCGCAGGGCCGGTGCATGCCAAAGTCAGTGACTGTTCACAGGACGACTACGGGTTCCTGGTGGAGGTGGTTCCGGAAACCTCTGAACAGTGGTTTCCCGATGCATACCGCCCCGTTCATCTTATGGCTAAGTGTTCCGCTTAAGTCTTATGGCGAGTCGATTTGATCTCATTGAGAGACGGCGACGTCCGATTTAGCAAGCAATGACCACCTGAGGTTAGCCCGGGAATCGAAAGCTGAGCTTCGGCAACCTCCCAGCACTGGAATCGTGCGAAGTTCCTGTCTGATTTCATCGATCCACGCAGTATAACGCGGGTTAGGCGCCCAGGAATAGAAGCGCAACAGCTCCATTTCACATTTGAATTGGGGATCCTGGTACGACGGCAGCGGAAGGCCCGCATATTCGAACGATCGACCGCCGATACGCCTGAGGATGGAGGCGGAGCAGTGGCGGCGTGTCACGGTGCTGAAGCCGATGGCGCCACCCAGTTCTTGCGAGAGGCTATACATCGCCAAGGCCATTCGAACAGCCTCGGTAGTCCCGCGGATGCTGTTTGCCAACGCCCAACCTCCGATCTCCACGCAGGGCAAATCCAAGCGTCGCGAGAGATCGAGTTCTGACTCAGCGGCCGCTTTGAGCTTGGGCCCCCATTCCGCCGACCGTGCGAGCGCGGAACCGGAAATGTTCAACTGTGCAAAATGTGCATGTACCGGATAAGTCTGCTGCCGCACGCAACCACAGACACGGTCGTCCCCGTCGACGACCAGCAAGTGCCAACTGCTTTCATCCGCGTCAACCCGATGCCTGCCATCCGTCAGTTGCTTCGCTGTGATCGCGCCGTCTTCCAGATAGACGCTACCGCGGAGCCTTTGCATTTCCGCAAGCAATTTGTCGCGCCGGATGACATCGGTGTCGATGTCAGCGAAACAGTCCGGAACCACGGCCGAGGCAGGGCTCAAAAGAACCCATTTCCGCGACCGAGCCGTTAGCAGTTCTCTGCGTGGAGCGTCCACACCTTCGCGTAAATCTCCAGCGGGATGCTTCAATATAATCTCCATCGCGCCAAGTGAGTGGCCGGACGAATTTAAGGCTGAAATGACAGAGTAGCCGTGAGGGTCAAGCACAGCACTTCATGTACCAAAATTAACCGTCGTGCTAACCCCTGTTATTTCATCGCTCTGTAGTCAGGTTCGCGGTCGTCGCCGGTTAGCTTCAATTCATTCTTACCGGTTTGGTCCAAGTAAAACTGACTGCCGCCGGTCATTTCACCTGTTTGGACGATTCGGCGGCGCGGGCGACAACGTAGGCCTGAATTGCCCGCACTTGAGTCGTGTTGAGGATGTTCTTGAACGACGGCATGCCCGCCGAAGCGCGACTCCCGCCCAGAACGATGTTCTCGAAATCCTGATGAACTTCTTTGCTCGCGTAACGGAGATCGGGCACGGGGCCCGCGACCGCGTTTATGCCATGACAGGGCCCGCAGTTCGCATTAAACAGCAGGTTGCCTTCGTGAATAGTCTTCGGAGAGGCATTGGTGGTGATCGCCGGCACGGGTGGCTCCTTGTGGCCGAAAGGAGGCGCCTTCAGCGTCGCGGTGCCGTTCAGAGTGAACGTCAGAATCCGGCCATAGCCATGCTTGACCGGTCCGGATCCGGGCGCGTTGAATAATCCCGGTGCGCCACCCCAGCCCGCCATTACAGACAGATACTGTGTGCCATCCACGGTGTAGGTCACCGGAGGGGCCATGATTCCAGTGCCCGCGTCGAAGGTCCACAATTGCTTGCCGTCGCTGGCCCGATAAGCCGCCAACACGCCATCCCCGCGGCCCTGAAACACCAGGTTGCCGCCGGTGGCAAGAACGCCGCCATCTTCGACCGTGGGATTGCTCACCCGCCAAGCAGCTTTTTGGGCCACCGGGTCCCACGCGACAAGCTCTCCAGTGGCGGGTGGCATGCCGATCAGTTTGGCGTTGAGCGGGCCATCGTACATCCCGTCCAGGGCCAGGTTGGATCGCTCGGCATCGTACTTCCATTTCGGATCGGGCGCATGCAAAAACTGCGTACCCACTTTCGCGTTCAGATAGACCAACCCAGTCGCGGGACTGAACGCCATCGGATTCCAGTTGTGCGCGCCGTCGGGGCTGGGCGAGACGATGGTTGGCTTAAGCTCCCCCGCACCGGGCGATTCGATGGGCCGACCCGTCTTCGGATCTAGTCCGGTGGCCCAGGTGACGCCGTTTACGAACGGCGCGCCCGAAATGAACTCCCCCGTCTCCCGATCGAGAACATAAAAGAAACCGTTCTTATTGGCCTGCATGATCACTTTGCGCGCGCGGCCGCCGATGGTCAGGTCGGCCTGCATCAGCGGCTGCGTCGCATCGTAGTCCCAATTTTCGCCGGGCGTCGTTTGGAAATACCAAGCGAGTTCGCCATTTCTCGCATGCACGGCAATGATCGACGCGGTGTAGAGACTGTCGCCTTCGCCGCGAATCGCCCGATACCAGGCAGTCGCGTTGCCCGTCCCGAAGTACAGCAGGTCCAAGGTGGGGTCGTAGACGATTCCTTCCCAGGGAGTGCCGCCGCCGCCGGTCTTCCAATACTCGCCCTTCCAGGTCTTCGAAGCGGTTTCCATGGCCTTCGACTCGAAGCCTTTGGATGGGTCGCCAGGCACGGTGTAAAAGCGCCAAGTCATCTTGCCGGTTTCCGCATCATAGGCAGAAATGTATCCGCGCACGCCGTTCTCCGCGCCGGCGTTGCCGATAATCACCATCCCTTTGGCGATGCGGGGAGCGCCAGTAATGGAATACTGCTTGGCGTCGCCGGTGGTGGCTGCGGTCCATACCGGAGTTCCGGAATGCTCATCGAGCGCGATCAGGCGGCCGTCCAGAGTTCCGACGTATACCTTGCCTTTGTAGAGTGCCACGCCGCGATTGACCACGTCGCAGCAGATGAAGTAAGCGCGCTCTCGCGGGACTTTGGGATCGTAGGTCCAGCGAATCTCCCCGGTCTTCGCGTCGATTGCATACACCAAGCTCCAGGCGCCAGTCGTGTAGATGATGCCGTCCTCTACCAGCGGTGTCGCTTCCAGTCCGCGCGTTGTCCCGAGTTCGCGGCTCCAGGCTAAGCCCAGCTTGCCAATTGTGTCCTCGTTGATTTGCTTTAGCGGGCTAAACCGGTGGTCGTCGTACGTGCGGCCGTACATGAGCCAATTGCTAGTCTCTTGATCTGTCTCGCGGAGTCTTGAGTCATCGAGCGGCCCAGGACGACTACTGCAGGAACTCAGAATGAGGACAGGCAAGAATAGCAAGGCAGCTACGTGGTGCTTTCCCATGACACGAATCTCCCGGCAAGAATTTTAAGGTCAACTATAACACCACGTGCTTGGGAGCGTTACGGACGTTTGGATGGCTCTGAAATCTGCACCACATAGATCGCCCAGACCTGCTTCGCCCAACGAGTGGGCTGCTTCTCGTCCGGGACGATGATGCGAAAAGGGCCTTCTGGTGCGGTCAGCGGCCTGCCGTTTTTCGTGTCCGCGAGCAAGATCCGTTTGTCGGTCAAAGCGATATCGAATTCCGCCATCGCAAAAAGGATCGAGGGTTGGTCTACCGACTCTACCAGGACGATGCTGCCCAGGTTCATTTGCCGCCGCTCTTTGCCGAAAACCGCACCCACGTGTTTCAGCAGCTCTTCCAGGGGCACGCCGGAATAGATTGAGATTTTGCCGCCTGATGCCCTTACTTTTACCGTCATGTGTGGGAGCTTGGAAATATCGGAACGATCCATAACTTGCGGCGACCCATCCAAAAGACTAACCGTAAGCTTCCCTTCGACCATCGTTCCGAAGGTCGACGGATTCTGGCCGTGGACAACGGGAAGGAGCAGGCTAAGTCCGAGAGCAAGAGCCAGCCAAGGCCGCTGCGCGCTACGTTTCACGCCCTGGGCTGAAGATATCTGGCTCACGATTCGGTCCTCTCAAACACTGACGACCGGGCATGGAGACTGCCGGATGATGGAGTACGCCGTCATCTCCAACCGTCCCAGAACCCCGGCCTCGGCCTTGCGCCCGATCACTAGCAGATCCGCCTTCAGTTCTCCGCCCATCTCGGCCACAACTCTCGAAACCTCGCCCGTCTCCACACGCACACGCGCTCGCGCCCGGACCGCCTCCTGGAGCCGGTGAAGTGTTCCGCGGGCCTTGCTGTGCGCATATTCCGTCGCACTCGCGGGAAGAACATGGACCACGGTAAGTTCAGCCTGATACTCCTCTGCCAAGCGAGCCGCCCAGTCGAGCACCCGGGCGCTGGATCGCTTCAAATCCACGGCACAGAGAATCCGATCGCAGGTAACAGCGTCCAGGGGAGGCGCGTTTTCCAGATGGACCCCGGTCCAGACAGGGCAATCCGCGTCGTGCAGTACCTTGGCGCTGGTGGAGCCTAAAATCAAGCGCCGGTAAATTCCCATACCCTGCGTCGGGATCATGATGAGATCCGCGTGATTCGCCGCCGCACATTCAATGATCTTTCGTGCCGCTTCGCCATGATCAACCAACCTTTTCACGCGAAGATGCTTCAAGTCCTGGCCAAAGAAGGTGTCCAAGTGCGTCAACTGCGACGCATGTAAATCTTCGAGCGAGCTGTTGTAGGTGGCCTCGATTACGTGTAACAGGATCAGCTCTGCATCGAACCGGCCCACCAGCGCCTCAGCAAAGGCGGCGGCGCCACGGCAACGGTCGGAAAAATCCACAGGGAAAAGAACGTGTTTGAGTTGAAACATGATCCTGGTTCTCTATGGCTCGTGCGTATCCGGGTCCGGCAGCTTGTCATTTGGTCCCGCGATCCAGATGTATAGCGCGGGTAGCAGAAAGATACTCATTAGCAGGACGGCCATCAGCCCGCCCACGATTACGATCGCGAAGGGACGTTGCGAATCCGAGCCAATGCCATGGGATGTCGCTGCGGGAACCAAGCCGAGAGACGCCACCAGCATGGTCATCAGAATCGGGCGGAATCGCAGGACAGCCCCTTCCTGAACGGCGTCCATAATCGAGTGGCCACGTGAGCGCAATTGATTGATGTACTCCAGCATGATCACGCCTGTCTGTACGGAAACTCCAAACAGCGCCAGGAAGCCGACGCCTGAAGAGACGCTGAAATTCGTGCCGGTCAGGTAGAGTGCCAGGATTCCGCCAATCGGGGCGGTGGCGACCGTGACCAGGATGAGCCCGGCCCACTTCATAGAAGAAAACATGGTGTACAAGATCACGAAGATCACCAGCAGGGTAAGCGGGATGATGATCTGCAGCCGCTTCTGCGACCGCTTTTGCGATTCGTATTCGCCGGCCCACTCCAGGCGATAACCTGGCGGCAGCTTCACGGTCTTGGTTACGGAGCTCATGGCTTCTTCCACCGCGCTGCCCAAGTCGCGGCCTCGAACACTGTATTTGATGGCGACATAGCGCGAGTTGCCTTCGCGATAGATCTCGGATGCACCATCCTTGATGGTGACGTCGCAGAGTTGGCCTAGAGAAACGCGCTCGCCCGAAGGGGCCAGAATGCGGATGTCCTCGATCTGCTCGATGGTGCTGCGAAATTGCGGCTGGTAGCGCGCAACCAAGTCGTAGCGCTCCTCGCCTCGCAGCACTTCGGAAACGGCCTTGCCGCCGGTGGCGGTTTCGATGGCGTCCTGAACATCGGAGACGTTGATTCCGAATCTGGCCGCCTTGTCCCGATTCACAGTAAGGTTTAGGTTGGGCTGCCCGATGACCCTGAAAATGCCGAGATCTTGCACGCCGCGGATCTTACTCATGACGCCCATGATTTCGTCGGCCTTGTCCTCGAGCAACTTCAGGTCGGTTCCATAGATCTTCACCGCGAGTTCGCCTTTAACGCCGCTGACGGCCTCTTCCATGTTGTCGGCGATCGGTTGTGAAAAATTCCAAACGGCTCCCGGGATCTTTTCGGCCTCCTGACCCAGGGCTGCGATCAGTTGTTCCTTATCCTGGTGAAACATTGGCCGCCATTGCTCTTTCGGCCGCAAGTCGATGAAATACTCGGTGTTGAAGAACCCGGTATAGTCCGTGCCATCGTCTGGCCGCCCGATCTGGCTCACGACTTCGGTTACCTCGGGGAACTTCGCGAACATGACCCGGGCCTCATTCATGACGCGAATGCCTTCGCTCGGCCCCATACTCGTCGCGAGCGTGCCGCGCGCCCAAATCGCGCCTTCATCCAGGTGCGGCAGAAATTCGGAGCCGATGGTTCGCGCCAGAAGTATGGTGCCAGCCAGAGTCACGAGGGCTGCGCCCGCTGTAGCCCAGCGCCATCGGATCGCCAATCGCAGAGCGGCGCCGTAAACCCGCGTGAGGAACGACATGAGCGGGTTGTGCCACTCCCGCGTGCCTTTGGGAAACACGAAGCTCGCCAGAACCGGAACAAGAAACATCGAGAAAAGAAGCGCACCCGCCAGGGCGAAGGCGACCGTCCATGCCATGGGACGGAACAAGCGGCCTTCTACCCGCTGGAGCGTAAAGATCGGCAGGTAGGCGGTGATGATAATCGTGATCGAGTAAAAAACCGGACGTTGCACCTCGTGCGCGGCCCTCTTGATCTTCTGCGCCACGGTCTCTTCCGGATGGACGCCCGGGTGTGACAGCAAGCGGACGATATTCTCGACCATGACGATCGCGCCTTCGACGATCATTCCGAAATCCAGTGCGCCGAGCGAAAGCAGGTTGGCCGGGATATGCCGCAAATCCAGGCACAGGCAAGCAAACAGAAGCGAGAACGGAATGGTGAGAGTCACGATCAAAGCGCCGCGAATGTTGCCTAGGAAGATAAACAGAATGACGGAAACCAGAATGATTCCTTCCGTCAGGTTGCGGAGCACGGTATGCGTGGTCAGGTGTACCAGGTCGCTGCGATCCAGGTGCGGAACGATCTTTACGCCCGGCGGCAGGAAATGCGCGTTGAGGAAATCGATCTTCTCATGCAGCGCGGTGAGAACATTGTCGGCATCGGCGCCTTTGCGCAGCAACACGATCCCGGACACGACATCGGGATCGTCCACTACCTTTCCAGGTTCGTTGTGAATCGATTTACCCATCTGCCCCAGCCGGATTTTTGGCCCCTGCTGGACGATCGCGATATCGCGCACACGTACCGGACTGCCATTCTGCGTTTTAAGTACGATGGCTCCGATATCTTCGGTAGATTCCACCAGGCCTACAGCCCGGACGTTAATCGCCTGTTCTCCGCGCTCAATAAAGCTGCCGCCCGCGTTGACGTTGTTGTTCGACAGCGCCTGCTCTACCTGCGCAATGTTGAGCCCATAGGAAATCAGCTTATTGGGGTCCACCTGCACCTGGTACTCGCGTGTAGCCCCGCCGAAAACCGAAACGTCAACCACGTCGGGGACGGACTTCAATTGCTTGACGATCACCCAGTCCTGGAGCGTCTTCAGCTCTATCACGTCGTAGTTCGGGTTGGTGCTCGCGAGGGTGAAGAAATAGATCTGGCCAACCGGACTAAAGTCGGCGCCCAGCGTGGGCTGGAGCCCATTGGGCAGATTGACTTGCGAAAGTTTTTCGAGAACTTTTTGGCGGTTCAGATCGTTATTCGACCCATCGTCGAACGTGAGGTTGATGCTGGAAAGCCCCGCCAGCGACCAGGAGCGGAGCGACACCAATTGAGGCAGTCCGTTCATCTGTACTTCGATGGGGATCGTAACCTGCTGTTCCACCTCCTCGGCCGCGCGCCCGGGCCATTGCGTGATCACCTGGACGTAGTTGTTAGCCACGTCGGGATATGCTTCTACCGGCAGATTCTTGAAGGACATTGATCCCCAGATAAGCAACAGAATTCCGGCGCACAGCACCAGGAATCGATTGCGAAGCGCGAATTCGACGGACTTTTGGATCACTGTTCGGTACTCTTTTGCACTTCCCGGTCGAACATAAGCGCATCGGACACCACCTGGTCCCCGGTCCGCAGACCGCTCATAACTTGCTCGGTTTTATCCGCATTCACCGCGCCGGCTTGCACCTCGGTTTTCCGGAACTGTTTATCGTTCAGCTTGACGTAGACCCAGTCCCGATCCTGGAGGCGCAACACGGCGGTGGACGGAACAACAGTGCGGGTTTGAGTCCCCTGCGAGACGAAATGCACCATGGCGAACATGTTCGGCCGCAGGATTCCGGCCTCGTTGGCCAGTTCGATGCGCACTTTCGCCGCGCGCGTGTTCGGATCGAGCAGTTTGGAGATGTTGGCAACACGGCCGGTGAGCCGGCGATCGGGATAAGCGTTCAGCTCGATTTCCGCGCGGTCGCCCACCCGAACGCGCGCCAGGTCGTTCTCGAATACGTCACACAGCACCCAGACATTGGATAGATCCGCAATCGTGAACAAGCTGGGCGAATTGTCCAGCGATTTTATACCCGCCGCGGAAGTCACGTTCTGCTCGATGATCGTTCCCGCCATGGGCGCATGGATTTCGATTTGCGAGGACGGCTGTTGCGGATCTCCTCCGAGGATACGGATGTGTTCCTCAGCGGTCCGTGTGTCGATCTTGGCTCTGTTATAGGCATCCTGGGCGACCTCGAGATCCTTTTGGGCCAGCACGCCATGAGAATTGAGAACCTGAGCGCGATCCAGTTGGGTCTTGGTCAAGGTTTCATTCGCTCTGAACTTCTCCAGGTCAGAGATCGCCTGCGCCATGTCGGGGCTGGTCATAGTCAGCAGGAGCTGCCCTTTCTGCACGTCGTCTCCCAGGCGGGCTCGGATGTCGACCACGCGGCCCGAAGAAAGGGAATTGACTGGGTAGGTCCGGCTCACGTCGGCGGCCACCACACCGTTAGCCAAAATCTGGTCGGATTCGCGCCGCGCAGTGGCTGGCGCTAAAGAGAACCGCTCCGGATTCGTGACCGTGACTACATTACGGTCTGCCACGGACTCCACAGTCGTCGCAGGCTCTATATTCGAGGCCTTTACGGCCTCACGCGAGCACCCGGTCGTCATCATCAGAAATGCGGCTCCTGTAAACAGGGAGCCTGCAAGTATCAAGTTAGCCTTCATGGATTCACCTCCTGGCCCACCGCTAAACTAAGCTGGGCCAACGCAGACCAATAACTGCCTACCAGGCCGACGTAAGTCACCTGCGTGTCCCGATAGGACTTTTGCGCGTCCAGAAATTCAAGCACAGTGGCGTTGCCTTGACTGTAAGAAAACGAAACTTTATCGCGGATGTCGGCTGACTCCTGCAGGTACTTGTCCCGATAGGGCCGCACCAGTGTGCGCACGCTTTCCACGGTGGCGTAAGCAGAGTCGACGTCACGATAGATTCCCGCTAACAGCGCATCCCGCAGGTGTCCCGTGCGAGTGACTTCCAGAGCGGTCCGGGCTTTCTCTCCCTGGTTTTTGTCGAAAATGCGAATGGGAATCGAGATGCTCGCGCCCAGCGTATTACTGTCGAACGGGTTATTGAATGAGGGATTGCGCGAGTACCAGCCGGCGACAACCGGATCGGCAGTGCCATTGGCGATTGCCAGGCGGTTATCGGCTTGGGCTTTTTCGATCGCCGTTTCGGCGGACCGCAGATCGGGACGATTTGCGGCGGCCGCTTGGCGCAGCTCGGGTAGCTGCATGATTGACTCTCTATACGCGAAGTCTCCTTCGACATCGAAACCGTCGACCGGGGTCCGGTCGTTGAGAAGCGCTAGAAGCTGAATCTTCGCCGTGCGGAGGTTGACGCGCGCGGTTGCCAGATCGCTCTCAAATTGGATGCGCTGGATTTCGACGCGCTGGAAGTCCAACTCGGAGATGTCGCCGGCCTGAAAGCGGGTGCGATTTGCCTCAATCGCCTGGTCGTAGGATTGAAGACTGGCTTGCGTCAGGTCGACCAGCGCTTTCGCCTGCAAAGTATTCAGGAACGCGGTACGCACAGAGAATAGGAGGGTGCGCTGGAGATCTTCCTGATCGCTGGCGGCGCCGGCGGTGGCCAGCCGGGCACTATCGGTGCGCCGCTCGCGCTTGTTCTGGCGCTCAATCAGCTGGCTGACGCCAGGGGTTAAGACAATGCCGGTCAGTGGGCGCCAGACGCCCATGGAGGGAGTCAGTTGAAACCCATCTTGACTGAGGTTGAACTGCGGATTGGGCCGCAATGCCGCCGTGATTTCGTTGGCCTTGGATTCTTCGACATTGATCTGGCCAGCCAGCACACTCGGGTTCTGCGCGAGGAAGCGCGACTTGATCTGCTCCCAGCTCAAGACACTACTCTGGCCATACAGGCCGTGCGCCAGGGCCGCCACTATCAGCAGACTGCGCTTCATGATCCTCCTGTCGCGGCGCTCGCGCGCTGCGAAAAATCTCTAACATCCTGTTGCTATAGGGGGGAATGAGTACCAGAGCAGCCTACAGCGAGCTCTTTTGGGTCACGCAAATGCGAAACCTAATAAAGAGAACTCGATGATGTATCTGCCTGGATTAGAACTGGGAGGGCGGGGCGCGAGGACGGAAATTGGACTGGGACAGCTCCTCGCGCGGGAGTTGGCTTCGAGGCGCCAGTAATTCTAAGAAACGATCCTCTCCACGAGTGGAATCTGCTGGCGCAACCAGCTGCGTGCGTTCGTCCGAGATTGCCAGCAGGGATAGATGCGAATGCGGCGGCAGAAGGCCGTTGGACGATCTTCCGTGGCCCAACAGAGCCTTAAAGTCTGCCAGATTTCCTTCATGAAAGAGGCCCGCACCATCATTAATCCAGACTCCGATCGGCTCTCTGGACACAGGTTCCAAGATGACTAGATCGCGATCGTGGTCCCCATCCAGGTCGCGGCTGCTTAGTTCGACAGTCGCGCCGGGGCTCAGGAAACGGAAGGTGGTCTGCTCGAAGGCCCCTAATGAGATGCGGACCTCCTGGGCGTACCCGTTGGCGTCGTGGCCGGCAGACCGGGCCGTCGCCAAGTCGGCATTCTCGTCGCCGTTGAGATCCGCGAGTACCCAGCCTGACACTGCGGGGGCATCCACCCGGCTTGGTAAATGATGGATTTCCGGAATTGTGGCAGCGAAGGTCAACCCGCCTCCCGCCAAGGTGGCGAGCAGCAGCCGCAGCATCCGAGAGTTGGAAGGTGGCAACACGCCACTTAAAGTATATCCCGAACGTGTTGACGGGATCGAGCGTGTGTTATAGCCTGATCGCTGATGAGCGGGAGCAAACAACTGACCTTATGGCAGCGCTGGGTGCGGCACCCGCAGAAGATCTGGCTCCGAAGGGCGCTTTTTCAGGTGCATCTATGGAGCGGGATCGCCCTCGGGTTATATATCTTGTTGATGAGCGTGACCGGCGGCGTGCTGGTCTATCGGAACGAGCTTTACCGAGCAGCCACGACGGAACCAATCCTCTCGAAGGGTTCAGGGCCACGCTTGACGGATGACCAGCTTGCGGCGGCCGCGATGCACTTATATCCCGGCTATCAGGTTGTGAAAATCTCCCGAGCGCCGAATCTCGATCTGGCAGTCAACATCGGGATGCGCCGGGGCAATCAGATCAAGACGCGCGCGTTCGATCCTCGGAGTGGCAGCGACCTTGGCAATACGGTCTCAACCGGTTACTTGCTTGTGTCAGAACTATTGGATCTGCACGACAATCTGCTGGCCGGAAGAACCGGCCGCGAAGTGAACGGCGTGGGCGCACTCGCCTGGCTCATGGTGGCCGTGACGGGTCTGGTGATCTGGTGGCCGGGCATGAAGACATGGCGTCGCAGCCTGACGATCTCTCGCGCTTTGGGCTGGAAGCTCTTCAATTGGCGCTTGCACAGCATGATCGGCTTCTGGACCCTCGGATTCACATTGGTGTTTGGGCTTAGCGGCGTCTATCTCGTTTTCCCCGATTTCTTTCAGGATCTCGCCGACTGGATCGAGCCGCCCACTGCCGCGAATGCCGGGCTACGTATTGTCGACAAACTAATTTATTGGCTCGCCTATTTGCACTTCGGCCGTATAAACGGCATAGGGATCCCTTGTGCAGGCCCAGGACTCTGCGATCAGACTACGAAGGCGATTTGGGCGCTATTCGGGCTGGCACCCGCGGCGATGTTCGTAACCGGTGCGATTATGTGGTGGAACCGCGTACTGCACCCGCGTTTGGCAAGCGGCCGCCGGCCCGGCGGAGCGATTGTGCACGGCACGCGCGAGGCTGCAAACTAGGAGCAGATGAATGGTTCCAACGCGATCTTCACGCGTGGTGCTTCCAGGTGACGCAGCCGACCTATGCCGCGGCGCAGTTAGCTTCCGATCGCATTCATCGCCATTTGGCGACTCACTCCACCTCGCAGCAATCCGTCGAGCCCGCCGCAACGCTGCCTGATTCGGCGACCCTCGCCGCTTTGATCGATGCCGCGTTCTGGACTAGTCTCCGCCGGGAAGAAGGTTACATTCCCCGTATTTCCCTCGCGTTCGTTGCGCCGGGGCAATCGGATGATGCGGTGGCGTTTGCCACCTCGCTTTCGTTGGCACCGAAGGACCTGACCAAACTCGCCGCGGCGGTGGACAGGGCCGGTCTTCATCTCGGCGTTTGGCCGCAACAGGATGAGTTGCGCGTTTGGGGCATTACCCGCAGCCTTCCTGCGCTGTGTCTGGTTCTGGAAGTGGTGCTTCCTGGTTTGCTGGTGGTGAAGCAGAGCCCTTCAGAGGATTCCGGAAAGTTCATAAACATCGCTGTAGTCCAGGGAGACGAGATCAAGATCATCGATCCGCAGGCGGCCAGCAGTCCTGCCTATCCGGCGTTACTTACTTCGCTGCAATCGCAGTTCTCCACAGGCTCGGCGGTGAATGTTTTGTTGCAGCTTGCAGTTTCGATCCGGATGCACGGCCGCGGCGGCCTGCTGCTGGTGGTGCCGGTGGGTTCAGATGCCTGGACCGAATCCATCCTTCAACCGATCACTTACGCGGTTGTTCCCGCATTCTCCGGGCTTGCGGACCTCATGCGAAAAGATGCCGGAAAGAAGCAGGGCCGGCGATGGGAAGATGCGCTGGGCCGCGTCGTGGATGAAATCGCGGGCCTGACAGCCGTAGACGGCGCGACGTTGATCAACGCAGATTACGAGTTGCTGGCATTCGGCGCCAAGATCGTCCGCCGCAAAGGTTCTCCGCAAGTGGGCCAGGTTACTGTAACGGAACCGATAGAAGGCGGGACCCCCGTGATTGCCGAGCCGGCTCAGTTTGGCGGAACTCGCCACTTGTCGGCCGCTCAGTTCGTTCACGATCAGCGCGACGCGATCGCTCTTGTCGCTTCACAGGATGGCCGGTTCACGGTGTTCGCATGGTCTGCCAGCGAAGAAATCGTTCACGCGCATCGAATCGATGCCCTGCTGCTCTAGGACGCTGCCTTTTTGCGATTGGCATCGAGCCGCGAGTTAACCAGCGCGACAATTCCGTCGATCACCGGGTGGCTTAAACCCTTCTGCTTGGCGATCAACTGCACCAGCATGTCGGGGCGCTCGATATACGGCGCTCCGTTGTTGAGCGCGCGCGCCGCTGAAGCCGGACGAACCAGCGATTGCGCGGCAGCGGCGTACTTCTCGAACGGCACCAGATCGTTCGGATTGGCCCCCAGCTTCACGCACAAACCGTTGACGAATTCATAGACGGAGCGCGAAGTCTCAAGGTCGCTGTGCACCGCTTCCTGCGTGGTGCGTATGCCATCTTGGGTGATGCAGCGGTAGTTGCCGGAGAGCAGCATCGCCCACTTCGCCAACGGCACGAAGATTGAATCGTGCACCTTCAGCTTCACCGGTAACTCTACCTTGCCCTCTGATGTGTCGAAGCGTGCTCCTTCGATGTCTTTCTCCAGCTGGCGAAGAATCGCGGTAGATTTGTCATCGTCGAATCGCGCGACCTTGAAGTTGGTAGGCAGCGTCACCATCAGCACGTTGACGGGCTCGTCGGGGGGGCGGATCGCCTGCGGGTCCGGACTGTTGAGCGTCATGCATTTGGGATCGAAATTCTCCCAGACCGTCGGATCCGTGTAGGCGGGCTTGAGCGCGTCATGGTCCAGGCCGGGAATGCGCCTTATATAGGGAAGCGGCGGCATATTCATAATCGACATGCAAGGCACGCGCGATTTCGCCACTGCGTCGAGCAACTCTCGTACGCCCGCCGCGCGATATTGCGGCTCCATCATGCACAAGCCGACGAGGTCGTAATCCTTTGGATTGACACCGGCCGCTGGTCCAGCGGTCGCCTTGCCCGGAAGCTTGCGCGAATCGAGTACGACCGGATCTTTGCGCCCTTTTATCGGCAAGCGCACGCGAAAACCTTCAGCATTGATTAAATCTGCTTCCGCTGGCAGGCAAACCAGATGAATCGTGTGGCCGCCAAACAGCATTTTGGAGGCGAGGAGCGAGCCGTAGGACGCGCCCATAAGTAAGATGTTGTATGGCATGACTATACTGTACTGAATGTTGCCCGCCAAAGATCTCGGCGCTCCGTCGGCGCGGTGACCGGTGGTCTTTTCCTCTTGCCGTTTCTGCGTTTCGGCGGCTCGTCACCTCCAGCGCTTCGGGACCGAACGTCGTCCGGCTCATATTGCTGGCCGTGCTCATCTGGGCTCGATTGGGTTGGTGGATTACGTCGCGTCGAAAGGGCTAGGCTTGGACGGCAAACCGTTACGCGCATTCCGCGTCACTCTATAGAATCCGGTCATGCCGTGCCGGAAGCGGTCATGCGGCCGATCGATCTAGTGAGCGACGCCGCGCTTGCCGTGATGATCTCGTCCTGGGAATGCAGCTCGAGCGCGCCGTGTGGCCGGCCGGGGATCGTAATTCTAGCGGTGGGAATTTCGTTGCTGGTGGCGCCAGTGATCGCATTGGGCCTCGCTGGGCTTTTAGGAGTCGCCGAGGCGGCCACGCAACCCGCTGTGGTCCTTCCTTCCATGCCCGTGGCCTTCCTGTCCACAATCGCGAGTCCTCTTACGCTCACGCCCCTGATTGCCTACCTGCGTTGACCGGTGCAGTACGAATTGGTGTGCAAACGGGATGATATGCTTCCAACATGATCCACCGAATCATGAATCTTGTCCTTGCCACCGTCGCATTGATCGGCGTGGCGGTCTGGCCCTCCGCCGACGCGCAAACCCGTAAGCCCACGCCGCCGAAGTCGCTACGACTCTATGTCCTCGATTGCGGGAAGATCACGGTGGCCAATGGAGACTCGATGGGGTTCAAGCCGGGCGAGCTGGCCACGTCCAATATGGTCACTCCATGCTTCCTGATCGTCCACCCCCGCGGCACCATGATGTGGGATACCGGTGAGATCCCCGATAGCGCATTCAAGAGCGGTGTCGTGCCGCAGACCGCGGGCGCATTTACCGTGGATCGTCCCCTGCTTCCCCAGCTCGCCGCCATTGGCTACACACCTGCCGATATCACTTATCTGGCGCTTTCGCACTATCATGGCGATCACGTGGCTAATGCCAATGCCTTCGCGGGATCGATCTGGATCGTGCAGCAAGGCGACCGCGATGCGATCTTCGCCCCCAGGCGCAGCAATGAGAAGAAATTGGGAGCCGTCGCGGACGCGGCCTACTTCACGGATTTGGCCAAGAGCAAAACCCTGCTGCTCAAAGGCGAGGATCACGACGTGTTCGGCGACGGCACCGTGGTCATCAAGTTTACGCCCGGCCACACGCCCGGTCATCAGTCCTTATTCTTGAAGCTAGCAAAGACCGGACCGGTTCTGTTGTCGGGCGATCTGTATCACTATCCCGAAGAGATCACCTATAAGCGCATCCCATCCTTCGATTTCGACAAAGAACAGACCGCCAAGAGCCGGGCCATGATCGAGGAGTTCGTCAAGAAGAACCACGCCCAGTTATGGATCCAGCACGATTACACCGCTGGTATCAAGCGCAAGATCGCGCCGGAATTTTACGAATAGAGTGGATTCGCTCGCGGCAATTGACACCAGAAATCCGAGAACACCATTTGAGCAACCTTCCTGAGATCCGCCCCGTCATTGGTATCGACCTGGGCACCACCAACTGTGCGCTCGCCTATTCACAGGCCGGCGCCATAGAGTTATTTCCAATTCCGCAATTCGTTCATCCCGACGAAGTTCGCGAAGAACCACTGCTGCCATCGTTCTTGTTCCTGGAAGATCCGCCAATTGTCGGAGTGCTGGCGCAGAGAAAGGGTTTGGACAATCCTGGGCGACTGGTGTCATCGGCGAAGTCCTGGCTTTCTTATGCCGGCGTGGATCGCAATGCTGCGATCCTCCCGGTTACCGCGCCGGAGGGCGTAAGCAAGATCTCGCCCGTGGAGGCGTCGTCGCAATATCTGAGATTCCTGCGGGAAGCATGGAACAAGAAGAGGACAGACGCTCCTTTTGAAACGCATCAGGTGCTGGTAACCGTACCAGCATCCTTTGACGCCGTAGCCCGCGATTTGACCCTTAAGGCCGCCGAACAGGCAGGCTATGACAAGGTAGTGCTGCTCGAAGAGCCGCAGGCTGCGTTCTACGCATGGATCGCGCACAATCCGGATTGGCGAGAGCAGGTCGCGGTTGGTGATCTGATCCTGGTGATCGACATCGGCGGAGGCACTACTGATTTCGCGCTGATCTCGGTCGAAGAGGACGCGGGCCAGATCTCGCTGCGCCGCATTGCCGTCGGCGATCACATTTTGCTGGGTGGCGATAACATCGACGCCGCGCTGGCTCATCACGTCGCCGAGAGTCTTCCTAAACTCGACGGGACGCAGTTTCACGCCCTCTACCAGCATTGCCGATTAGCCAAGGAGCGTTTGTTGGCGGAGGACAACCAAGAAACCAAGCTACCCATAACAATTCTCGGCCGGGGTACGAGTGTTGTCGGCAAATCCCTGAAATCGACGCTGGCCCGTTCTGATATCGTGCGCATCCTGACGGATGGATTTTTACCAGCCGTTTCAATCGAGGAAGAACCGGACGAGCAGCCAACGGCGCTCACCGAATTCGGCCTTCCATATGCATCTGATCCAGCTATTACGCGTCATTTGGGACACTTTCTCCGCCGTCAGACTGCCACTCCGACCCACGTATTATTCAATGGCGGCGTATTCCGCGCGCCCTTCGTGCGGGAACGAATCGTAGAAATCCTGGATCATTGGTTTCCCCGGCCGATAACGCCACTGGTGAGTGGGGATCTCATGCGTTCCGTGGCGCACGGCGCCGCCTACTATGGTTTGGCGCGGCAGGGGGAAGGGGTGCGGGTGCGGGGCGGCGTCCCCCACAGCTACTACATCGGTATCGAAGCAGTGGCGCCCGCTGTACCCGGCAGACGCCCCCCACTGAAAGCCCTGACTGTGGTGCCTTTCGGAATGGAAGAGGGTACCGGATATACATTTGCGGACCGCACGTCCGTCTTGAGCGTGGGTAAACGGGCGCAGTTCCGATTCTTCCAATCCAGCGAAAGAACACAGGATGCACCCGGTTCTTTGATCGAAGAGATAGATTCCACGATGGAGGAACTTGCCCCCATCGAGGCTTTGCTATCGAACGACGTCAATGAGAACGTCCTCGTAACCCTGGAGAGCCTGGTAACAGAAACCGGAATGTTGGAGCTGTGGTTTGTCGCCCGCGACGGGCGCCGGTGGAAGCTCGAGTTCAACGTCCGTCCTAAGAAGGAACGCTCGCCGTCCCAACGGATCTAAGCCCTTGCGGGACCGGACCCGTTGCGAGTTTGCGGGACTGGATGTCTACGCCAGCGCTTTTCCGTATAGCGCGAGCAAACGGCCCCACGCCTTCTCGGCTTGCTCCATGTTATAGACGTTGGTATCCGGCGGACACCAGCCGTGCATAGCTGGGTACACTTCGATCTCCGCATTCAAGCCCGCCTTGGCGAAAGTGTCCTTCAATACGGTCTTATCGTTCGGAGCCTGCTTGTCATCGCTCTCCGCGATTGCAATGAGGAACTGAGCCTTGCTCTTCGCGGCCCCCGGCAAGTTGGCCACCAGATTTGCGCCATGGAAGGTTGCGACGGCACCGACACGATCGGGCACAGTCGCCACCGTGCGGAACGCAAGGAACCCGCCCATGCAGTACCCCTGGGTTCCGATTTTGCGGTTTTTCGCGACCGACGCCTGCTGGTCCAGCCATCCGATGAACGCCTTCGCATCCGTCGTAGTGGTCGGCTCGGCCAGAGCCTGCATGAGCGGCATCACCTGCGCGATCGGCGTGGCGGCGCCCTTCTCGGCGGTCGGAGCTTTCTTCTGACGGTAGAACGGATTCACCACCAGCACCGAATATCCCGATTCGGCGAGCCGCTTGCCCATCTGGCGGAACGCCGGCCGCAGCCCGAAGATGTCCGGCCACACCAGAACGCCTGGGGCGGTGCCGGTCGCGGGATGAACGAAGTAGCAATCCGCCGAGCCGTCGGGCGTCTTTATGGTCACCTCCGATTCGGTCACGGCAGCCGCGTTCGCGACTTTCGGAAGCATCATGGCGATGCCTGCGCCCAACATGACGCCGAATTGCTTTCGTGTCACCAGACCTCGAGCCTCGTATTGCTCCAGTTCTTCCTTAGAATGATCCTGATCGCACATATTGCCTCCTTATACGCGTACCTGCATATTCTATCTCCCCCAGGTCTCCTGTGGGTACCGAGGCGAGTGAGTATTCTTAAGGACGGAAATCGGTCATACTGCTTTTGAAGGGATTCACGCTTGACCACCTTTAACAAGGCCATGTTGGCCACTGGCGCCATCGCCACACTTTTGAGAAAATCGCGCAAAACGGGCGCGGCGCAATTGTTCCTGAAGCGCTCGATGGTTTACGCCGCGCCCTTTGCGCTCGCTCTGGTTACGACAATCACCGCCCAGCAGCCGCGCGCGGTGGACGCTAAAGTTCTTAAGACCGCCGGCACAGCCAAAGACGCCATGCCGGGCACCTGGCTCACCTACGGCCTCAGTGAAACGGAACAGCGCTACAGCCAGTTGAAACAAATCGACGAGACCAACGTCGCCAAGCTGGGGCTGGCCTGGTCAGCGCCGCTCACGGCGGCGGGAGGCCGCGGAGGCACTGAAGGCACGCCTCTGATATGGAATGACACGATCTACCAAACGATGGACAACAGCATCGTGTACGCGCTCGATGCGCGCACCGGCGCACAGAAGTGGATGTACGCCGCCAAGCTTGATCCGGCCACGCAGAGCCACATGTGCTGCGGCCTGCACAACCGCGGGCTCGCGATC
>JAICXC010000070.1 GCA_025980665.1 Bryobacteraceae bacterium | reverse complement strand
CGGCTTGCGCAAACGGTATAAGCGGACTACTCGCGCAAAGTCGCTAATGTTTACTTATCCTATGCGGGGCCCGCACTGAGTATTTGAATACCGGCTTTTCTATTTGATAGCGACCGCGTTGGGCGGCGTCGCGATTCCGCCTTCCAGAACCATGGGCGCCGACACCACCATGAATTCGTAACGCCGGTCTCGCGCGCAATCTTCGGCCAGCGGCGCCAGGACGAACAATTCGCCCAAGGGCAGGCCCAGTAAAGGCAGAGCCCGGTAATGCAGAATTTTCTCGTCGGCGAAATTGGCGGGCAGAGGTTCCACCCCCGGGCAATCGGTTCCGATCGCGGCGATGCGCTGGTCCCACAGCCACGCGACCATTTCCCGTGTAGCCTCAATCCCGACGGCTTTCACGCGTTCAAACGTCGACATGCCGCCCTTTTGTTCCGGCGTACATTGCTCATAGCTTTCCATCCAGCCAGTGCGGATCAGCAGAATCGTGCCGGGCTTGAGCGTCGTGCCTTGATGCTCCAGCGCGCCTTTGAGATCCGCGAGCGTGAATACGTCCCGCTCCAGAGGCTGGATCTCACGGCCCGCGGCCTGGCGGAAACCGAATGCGTCAATCAGCACGCCCCGGCCTACGAATCTCCCGGCCCATCGATGGATGCTCAGCTGGCCGCCCGGACCGATCTGGTCAGGTTGGACGCCGTTGTAGTAACACCCCAGGCTGGGGTAACCCACATGGGCCAGCCCATCCCATTGGCTCCCTTCCTGCGTATTGAAATTGTTTACTACATCGTCATTGGCAAACGGACCCAGCGGAACCACGTGGTGGCTGACGGTGGCCCGGCCGAACAGGGTCGGCGTGGCGAAACCGATCTTGGCATCCAGCCGGAAGACCGTTCCAGTCTGCACCAGGCGCGCGGCGTCGATGACGCCTTGTGGCGTCAGAAAGTTCAGGCAGCCGAACTGATCGTCATCGCCAAACACGCCCCAGGAAGATTCCGGCGGGGCGCCCTTTTTGACCGGCAACTGATCGAAGCTGGGGATCTTGCCCCAATCGAGATTTTTCATTTTTCAACCATAACTCATTGCCGCGCGATAACGCCTCGCCCGGATACCGTGAACCCAGTACCTGCGGACTCCCCGCTATGGAGTTACCATGGGATGGGAGACTGTGAACCATGCTGATCCGGAAACCTGCTGACCTCCATTATTCCGATGTCACGCCCAGGGAAGTTTATCTGAACCGGCGCCGATTTATCGGCGCGGGCGCTGCGACTCTTGGTGCTCTGGCGTTGCCTTCCTCCGCGCTGGCGACCGCCAAGATTAATGGCCTGGTTCAGACCGGTCCGTATCACAACTTGGGAAACGAAAAGCCTTCTCCTAAGGCCACCGTGACCAGCTACAACAACTATTACGAATTCGGTACCGGCAAAGAAGACCCCTCGCAGAACGCGCCGAAATGGAAAGTACCCGCGGAATGGCCCATCCGTATCGAAGGCGAAGTAATGCAGCCCAAGACGCTCAGCCTGGATCAGGTGATGAAGCTGGCGCCGGCCGAAGAGCGCATCTACCGGCTCCGCTGCGTAGAGCGCTGGTCGGTCGTGGTGCCATGGATAGGTTTCTCGCTGAGCACCTTGCTTAAGCAGGTTCAGCCCACCGGCAAGGCCAAGTACGTGGCCTTCGAGACCTATTTCGATCCGAAGGCGATGCTATCGCCGCGCGAAGCCGGCATCCCCTTCCCGTACGTGGAAGGCTTGCGCCTGGATGAGGCCATGCATCCGCTCACGCTGCTCTCGTTCGGAATGTACGGCGAGACCCTGCCCAATCAGGACGGCGCGCCCGTCCGGATCGTGGTCCCGTGGAAGTATGGATACAAGAGCATCAAGTCGATCACCCGAATCCGCTTCGTCGAGAAGCAGCCGCCCACGGACTGGGGAATTTACTCCGACCGTGAGTACGGATTCTATTCGAACGTGAATCCGGAAGTCGACCACCCGCGCTGGAGCCAGAAAGAAGAACAGCGGCTCGGTTCCGGCTTCCTGGGGCAAGGCACGCGCATGGCGACAGTCAAGTTCAACGGCTACGGCGCGCAGGTGGCTAGCCTTTATTCGGGCATGGATCTCGCGAAATTCCACTAGTTCGCGCCATTCGCGGCGCAGCGTAGCAGCAGGCATGAATCGATTCCTCTCCAGTCCATGGACCAAGGTAGCGGTGTTCCTGCTCTCCCTGGTCCCGCTAGGCGTGCTGCTGTGGCTGGGCTATCAGGCATCCGCGTCGGATGATCCGACCCAATACGTAACCGCCAATCCCGTCGAGTACATCACTCACTACACCGGCGACTGGACCATCCGCTTCATCTGCTTCACGCTGTGCATCACGCCGCTGCGGATGCTCCTCAATCGTCCGCAGATCACGCGCTTCCGGCGCATGCTGGGGCTATTCGCTTTTTTCTATGGGTGCCTCCATTTCACGGTCTGGGTGGTGCTGGACCCGCGCCAAAATACGATTTCCGCGATCTGGGAGGATATCGTCAAGCGCCGTTACATCACCGTTGGCATGCTGGCGCTTCTGGCCATGCTGCCGTTGGCGATCACGTCCACCGCCGGATGGGTGCGCAGGCTGGGCTTCAAACGCTGGAAGCAGCTTCACCGGCTGATCTATTTGACGGCCATCGCCGCGGTGATCCACTACTGGTGGCTGGTGAAATCCGATATCCGCCTGCCGCTGATGTACGCCGCGATCGTGACGGTGCTGCTGGGTTACCGGCTAATTGTGTGGATGCGGGAACGTAGACGGAAAACTGCGGTGCGCACCTCGCAACCAACAGTTTCAGCCAACTGACTTCGGTTGCGCGGCCGCTTCCGCGCCTGGAGGGGTCAGTACCGCCACGCAATTACGCCCCTGGTGCTTGGCCATGTACAGGGCATCGTCCGCCAGGTGGATAAGGTCATCGGCGGTCGATTCCCGATCCGGCCGCCAACTGGTGGCTCCGAAACTGCACGTGACGACATGCGCCACGTCCCCGATCAGCATCGGTTCATCGGCGAGGGCAGCCCGCATGCGCTCCGCCTGGTTACCGGTACACCGCTCATCGCATCCAGGGAGAATGACTAGAAACTCTTCGCCGCCATAACGTCCGATTGAGTCGTAAGGACGCATGGCGCCCACCATGCGCCGGGTGAACTCGCGGAGCACGGCGTCACCCGCGAAATGGCCGTATGTATCGTTGACCGATTTGAAGCGATCCAGGTCCGCCAGCACCACGCCCACGGACCGCTTCTCGCGCGAAGCCCGCGACAGTTCGCGCGCCAGTACATCCAAAATCGAAGAGCGGTTCCAAATCCGCGTAAGGAAATCCTTGGTGGCCTGCTCGCGCAGTTCCTCGCGCGTGGACACCAGTTCGCGCTGAAGATCGATGATGCGCGTTCCGGCCCGCAAGCGAACCTTCAGCTCGTGCTGATCGAAAGGCTTGGTCAGATAATCGTCCGCCCCCGCCTCCAGACCCTCGATCAAATCCTCGCGCTGGTTTTTCGAGCTAAGCAGAACAATGTAGGTATAGTCCAGGTCCTTATTTTTAGAATTATCCCGCACACGGCTGCAAACTTCCGGTCCGGTAAGCCCGGGCATGACCCAGTCGAGAATCGCCAAACGCGGTGGATTTTCGCCTTGCAGCACATTCCATGCCTCCACGCCGTCGGTGGCGACGACCACTTCGTACCCCCACTTCCGCAGGGTAGCTTCCAGCAGGTGCCGGGAAACCACGCTGTCGTCGGCGATCAGAATACGCATATGGTCGTAGGGAAGGGGCCACGGGTGACCCTACCCTCTTAGCATATATCGGCAGGTTTCGGGATTCCTTTGGCTTTTTACGGGCGCGCCTGCTATTCAGTCGCGTATCATGGAATTTGGAGCGCCGTAGGCCTATATTTTAGGGGAGAGATTGCATGCAGAATTCTGTTCTGGTTCCGATGGTTGTCGAGCAAACTTCGCGAGGCGAGCGGGCCTTCGATATCTACTCGCGCCTGCTGAAGGAAAATATAATTTTCCTCGGCACGCCCATCGACGACAACGTGGCGAACCTGATCATCGCCCAGATCCTCTTCCTTGCCGCGGAAGATCCCGAGAAGGACATTTCGCTCTACATCAACTCTCCCGGCGGCTCCATCACAGCGGGCTTGGCGATCCTCGATACCATGCGCCTGGTCCAGCCCGACATCATTACATACTGCGTGGGACAAGCAGCCTCCATGGCAGCCGTTCTGCTCGCGTGCGGGACTAAAGGAAAGCGCCACAGCCTGCCGCACGCGCGCATCCTGATTCACCAGCCGTCGATGAGCGGCCTGGGCGGGCAAGCTACCGATATCGACATCTACGCCCGCGAAATCCTGCGCATGCGCGAGACGTTGAATGATATCCTCGCGAAAGCTACCGGCCAAGCTGTTGAGAAGATCGCGCGCGACGTGGACCGCGACTACATTCTGGAACCGGTCCAGGCACTTGAATACGGCATCATCGATCACATCATCGAGAGCCGCTCGTTACAGCCGGTGACCAAGTAGCGGGTAACAACGTGGTTTTCGGAGCGGGCTGGCTACAATCCGCGTGAGGCGGCGAAGATCTCAGGCGGTTCGGAGGAGGCGCGCCGTTTTTATGATCGCGCCGATCGCAGCACCGAATCGAATTGCGGCCCTTTCTAGTCGCGGAATGCGCATCCTTTCGGCATCCGCCACATGCTCCGGTCGAACGCCGACACCGACGATGTATCCGACGATCCATTTCCTTCCCGGCAAGGCATCGAAGACTTTCAATTGCCAGGGCGCTTGGATTGGCCCGTTAGTTTTGAACACGGCATTCAAGGCCTTGTGCGCATTTACCTGGAGGAACTGCGTTACGCGCGTTGGAAATTCCCGCCGCTGTTGCACTCGCTTGAGGATCAAGTCCGTGATCTGTCCGGCCCGAAGCGGAAGGGCTAATATATTTGCCGCTGCCACCGCATCTTGGATCGCCAGATTGATTCCCACGCCCCCGGCAGGCGACATCGCGTGCGCTGCATCGCCGATGCAAAGCAGGCCAGGAAGATGCCATCGGCGTAGCCGGTTGATCTGTACCGTCAGCAATTTAAGCTGATCCCAGTCTTCGATTTCGCCCACGCGATCGCGGAGGTACGGTGCGATTTGCGCGATATTTTGGCGAAAGGCAGCGATACCTTCTGCTTTGATTTGCTCTAGCGTGCCTTTGCGGATGATCAGCCCGGCCTGAAAATAATCGCCCCGGTTGATCAGGATCAGCGCCTTGCCGTAGTTGATATTGCCCAATACTTGTTCGGGGTCGTGAGGCTGGCGCGAGATGCGAAACCACAGCACATCAATGGGAACGCCGAACTCTTGCACGGAGAGTCGAGCGGACTGCCGCATCGTGGAATGCCTGCCGTCGCAGGCAACCACCAAGTCCGCTTCGATTTCCAGAGGGCCAGCAGGGGATCGCGCCTCTACGCCAGCGATTCGTTGGCCGTCGCGAATCAGTCCAGTGGCCTCGTGCTGCAGCCGAAGCTCGAAGCCATCGAAGCGCTTAGCGCGCTCGGATAGGAAGTTCAAAAACTCCCACTGCGGCATCAGCGCGACAAATTTGCAACGGGCAGGGACGAGCCGGAAATCGGCGGCTTCAAAGTCAAAATCGCCGATGCGTGCGCTCACAGATGTTACTCGCTGGTGCGGAAGTTGGAGCAAGCCGTCGAGTAAACCAAGTTCGTGCATTATGTCGAGAGTAGACGGGTGGACGGTATCCCCACGGAAATCTCGGAAAAAGTCCCCATGCTTTTCAAGGACCGTTACTTTGATACCTGCGCGCGCCAGTAAATAGCCGAGCATGACGCCGGCCGGTCCGCCTCCGACGACACAGCAGCCGGTTCTCAAAGATTCCATCGAGGCCTCCACCGATTAGACTCCGGCAGTACACGCTCACGTTACTGCAAACTCGACACTTTGCCGAACCAATCTCGATGAATATGATGCGCGTGATGTTTAGCCAGTGGTTTCTAAGCAGGTCATGGCCAGTGGCGAGTCATCCGGCGGTCCCCACAGCTTTCGATAGCTTGCGCCTCGCGCTCGAAACACCCACTGAAACGTTGGTGGCTGGTCTTAATGGCTACAAACCCGTTCAGCCAATCTGCGCGAGAATTTCAGAAGCGAGCTCCGGGCGAAAGGTGCATGGCGTAATCTGAGTCCGTCGAGGAAGGTTTATCTGGTGGTCCGGATTCGAGCTGCTATTTCTATGCGAACCGGGGAAGACCGCTGCAGGTAATTGTGTGCCGCTACAAGCGCGATCTTCCTGGCGATTCTTGGGTGCGTCGAAATCATGTATTTTGTAGAACGGAAAATAGTCTAAACCAGATTAACGTGAAAACTCCGAACCGTTGCGGCACCCCGCCAGGGTCATGACGATCCATCGCAAGTACCTCTCCCTACAGATTGCCGACAATATGGCATTCGAGATTAGAAAGTACGTGGTTTCTACGCTCACGCTCGGGAAGCCCGTAAGAAAATCATTGGAGTCCATAAAGAGCGCGTTTTGGCGCGTGTACAAACGCGATTATGCTGGACTGAAGCTGATAGCCGATGCAAACGACCCCGACTCGATACCCGTTACTCCACTGGAGTATACTTTGGACGAGATAAGCGCATGAAGCCTGCCACGCGCGAGATGATCGAAGGCCCGGAGGCGTTTGCTCGCTTCCGCGACGCCGTCAAGAAGGTGCTGACGGTTCCTAAGAGCGCGGTGCCCAATCCATTCGGCAAGCGGAAGGATGGGAAGAAAACATCGAGGAAGCCAAAATGCTGAAATTCATTGCAGCGCACGAAACTTTAATCTGGTTCACGACGTGTGTTGCTTTAGGCGTTTTGCTAAAGAGAAAACCGCAGGCAAAATCCACAACCATGGTAGTCCTTACGGTGATATGTCTCGGCTCTTTGGTAGTCGCTAGCTGGCTGGGGCGCTAGGTTTGGCGCTTTCGTTTACCGCGCTTCTGGCGTTTCAATTCCTTCTCAGTTCGGCCACGTTTCACCTTCGTCATTCTTTCCAGTGACCTGATCCCAGGTGAGACGCTTGCCGACGACCTGAGACGCGGCCAACTTGAAGCGTTCCCAGTCGTTCATTTCCTTGCCGCGATTGTTGAAGCGATACGCCTGCTCATCCAGATACCGAAACAGGTGGAACGGTTCCACGCTGACGAGGTTCCCGCGATGGTGCGCTTCAGGAGTGACCAGTAGTTCTCTAGGCCGTTAGTGTGTAGGTTGTCCCGCACGTACTCCACGGCGTGATCTACAACCTTGTGGGCGTACTCCCCCGCCAGACCTTCATACGAGAGAAGGAAATCAGTGTAGAGCGCGGAACCCGCTTCCACGTGCTTTCTGACTTCGCTCTGGATCGCGGTTTTCTTTCGGTTCGGAATCACTGAGGTCCGCACCTTGCTCTTGCCGCCCTTGCCGCGTTCCAAAACGCCCATAACCGGAGTCTTGTCCTTGGTGCCAGTCCCAGCGATGCGGCGCTGGCGTTGCGCTACATGCATGTTGCGTGCCTTACCACCGATGAAAGTCTCGTCTGCTTCAACGTGACCCGATAGCTTCTCAAACGATCCAGAGTACAGCGCGAAGCGGATACGATGATCCAGGAACCACGCTGACTTCTGAGTGATTCCGAGATCCTTGGCCATCTCGCACGAACTGATACCGTTCTTGCAATTCACGATCAGCCACATGGCGCAGAGCCACTTGTCGAGAGGGATCGGAGAATCCTCGAAGATGGTTCCGACCTTCAAAGAGAACTGCGCCTTCGGATGCTTCCTGTAGCACTTATAGCGGTTCACGCTGGCGAGATAGGTTACGTTGTCCGACCCGCAGTAGGGGCACTTGACCTTACCATCCGTCCACCGCAGGCCCGCTAGAAACTCATTGCAGTTCTTGGGTTCGGCGAAGTAGATAATCGCCTCTTGAAGGGTGGATGGTAGCGCCATGTAATGATTATGGGGCTTCCGGCGCGGTTAGTCAAGTAAATAGTTACCCTGACGAAGGGCCGCTCCGATCAGGTTTGAGTGCAGACGAATACAACTGATGGGGGCGCTTCCTAAGGGGCCGGCGCTCGAGATCCAAAACCGTCAAACTAGAGGTGAGAACACGCCAATGAAGATTCGGAAAGTTCTTAAACGGGCCGGTCGGCTGGTCCGCGAGACCCGAATGTTCGTGCGCGCTATGCAGTCGGCGTCGCATCCGATCTTGGCTCAGATAGTACCGACACGCCGCTGCAATCTAGATTGCGCTTATTGCAACGAGTACGACAAGGTGTCAAGCCCTGTGCCGCTCAATATGATGCTCCGCCGGATTGATCGGCTGGCCGACCTGGGCACCACCATCATTACGCTGAGCGGCGGCGAGCCCATGCTCCACCCAGATCTCGATGCCATTATCCAGCGTATCCGCCAACGTGGCGCAATCGCCACCCTCATAACCAATGGACTCCTCCTGACGCGCGATCGCATTAAGGGCCTGAACCGAGCGGGACTCGACTACCTGCAAATCAGCATCGACAACGTCCTCCCAGATGAGATTTCCAAAAAAAGTCTTAAGGTGCTCGACCTCAAGCTACAATGGCTAGCCAAGTATGCTGAGTTCCAGGTCACCATCAACTCAGTATTGGGCGCCGGCATCCGGAATCCAGAGGATGCATTTCTTATTGGCGACCGCGCTCGGAAACTGAGCTTTACCAGCACCGTCGGAATCTTGCATGATCACACTGGACAACTGAAACCGCTCGCGCCAGAGCAGCAGCGCGTGTACGAGCAGTTCCGTCGGCTTAAGACATCCCTATTCTCGTTTGCACATTTTGATAGCTTCCAGGAAAATATCAGCCGTGGCCTCCCCAACGATTGGCACTGTCGGGCAGGGGGACGCTTCCTCTACATCTGCGAAGAGGGCCTTGTGCACTATTGTTCGCAACAGCGAGGCCGGCCCGGGATTCCGCTGGAGGACTATACGTTTGAAGATCTAGTGCGCGAGGGGGCACGGCCCAAAGAGTGTGCTCCCTTTTGCACTATCTCTTGTGTGCACCAGACCGCGATGCTCGATGACTTCCGGGAGAGACCACGGCAAACCCTGGCCGCAATTCTCGAACGGCGACGAAAGCTTGATTCGACGTTTCAACCACCGGCAATGGTGGGATTTTTGTCATGGCTCTTTCTGGATGAGCGCCGGCGAGGCCCCTTAGGGAAGTGGATACTGAATATCCTGCAGCTGAAACCAACGGCCGCTACACCGACGCGCCGCGCTTAGATCGGCCCAGGCACGCACCAATAGATACGAAATATTGTCGCGAGGCTCTAACAGGCGGGAGGTCGATTCGCCCGCTTTTTGGGTACGCACGGTCGGAGTTAGGCCGAGCATCTGCATGTTTTGGGGAGGAAAAATGTCAATCGCTTGGGTGCGTGTGGGGACCGCGTTGTTTATCAATCTCGTTCTTGCGGCGTGCTCGACTACGCCGAAAGCACCGGACGTGACTAGCGCTATACGCGATTCGCTGAAGCAGGAGGGTCTCGCCAATGTCTCCGTCAGTCAGGACCGCGACAAGGGCGTCGTAACGCTCCAGGGGAGTGTAGCGGCGGCAGGCGACAAACTTCGCGCTGAATCCGTTGCGAGGTCGGTGGCTGCCGGTCAGGTTGTTGCAAATGAAATAGCCATATTACCTGTTGGAGCGACGGGGGTGGCGAAAACGATTAACTCTGACCTGGACGCTGGCATTAAGAAGAACTTGGATGCGGAACTGTTGGCACATGCACCGCTGCATGATCAAGTCAATTACGCGGTCAAAAACGGTGTGGTTACACTAACCGGGGCTGTCAATTCCGAAACTGCCCGTACCGAGGTTCAGCAAATCGCCGCGCGCGTTCCCAACGTCGAACAGGTTGTAAACGAACTTCAGGTGAAGAATCAAAAAGCAACCTCTACGCATTAGTGCATGTTGCCCGCTCTGACCAACTTCGCACGTCACAGTTTTGGTTCTCCATCACTCTTTTACCGCCAGTTGAAGCTTGGCGATGAATGCGTCATAGGCCGTTTGTACTTTGACCGGATCGGGTGATTTGTCTTGAACGGGTTTGATGAAAGCATCCATGGCCTTATCGATTTGTCCCCACAAATCAGGGGATTTCTTTCGCAGCGCTTTTTCTTGCGTGTCCCACGCCACTTCAAGCTCCCTGGCCTTCTTTTTTGCGGCAGGCATATCGTGGGCCTTGAACGCCTGCAGGGCGTCAGTAGCCAGCTTTCGATACGGGGTCATGGTGTCATCGGCCGCCTGAGCGGCAGCGGCTGGCCTCGCCTGGGGCGTCGGCTTCGGTTCCTGAGCTGAGGACGCAATCGTCCCACACGCCGTAAACATTACCCACCTCGCGATTCTCTTCATATATGCTCCTATCCTCAAACCCTTGGCCGCGTCGGGTTTAGCACCTCATCATGCCGGTCGGCCGACGTCGGCAAAAGCAAACGCCTGCGGGAAAATTAGCATTCCAAGTTCCATTTCGTCAGCAGAGCTTGAAATTTGAGGGGTGGCCCATCCTGAATTAGCGCGGAAATGCAACCGCACCTGCTTCCGCCGCATCACAAGGATAAACGCCCTTTCTGGTCCCTCATGGCAGCTATTCAGCCGAGCCTCTTTCCTATGCCGGTCGATCCGGCGCTTCCTCCGGGTCTCCTCTATTGTGTGGACGTGGTAACGCCGGAAGACGAGCGCTGCCTGCTGGACCGGATCGCGAACCTTCCTTTCAAGAAATTCCAGTTTCACGGCTTTGAAGGAAAGCGGCGCGTCGTATCGTTCGGCTGGTGTTACGATTTCAGCAACCACAAGGCTTTGCCGGCTGACCCGATTCCCGATTTTCTGGTCGAAATTCATCGCAAGATTCAGGCAGCTTCTGGTTTTGCTTTGCCGAATCTGGCGCAAGTCCTGGTCACGGAATATGCGCCCGGCGCGCCGATTGACTGGCACAAGGACCGGCCGTTTTTCGACGATGTTATGGGTCTATCCCTGGCGTCGGCGTGCAATTTTCGGCTCAGGAAATCTGTCGATAAGGGAAAGTGGCGGCGCGTTTCCCTGCGCCTGGAACCGCGTTCTGCTTACCTCCTGCAGGGCGTGGCGCGCCGGGAATGGGAACACAGCATTCCTCCCGTTGAGTCCCTACGATATTCCGTCACCTTCAGGAATCTGCGATCTAGTGCCCGGACCGACAGGTCGTTTGCATAATCGATCCCTAGCTAACATCGGGTCCGGTTGTCCTTACGACTCGGTTCTGACGGTCACTTTGTCCAGCATCGCATCAGCGGTCCGGCCGGACCATAGAACGGGTCTGTATCTGGCAGCTTCACTCTCGGTACCGCCCGGCCTTTCCGCTTCATGGTGAAGTGAGATTGACCGTGCGGATAGGCACCAATCACCTTCAGACCGGCAGCTTCGCCAACCCGGCGATGTCCCACGCCGGCAGGAATCGCGAGCATATCGCCGGCCTTGAGTCGGAATCGTCGGCCTTCGGCGCCCCCTAAAAGGACGGTCACCATGCCCTCCGCAATTCCAAGCACTTCATGCGCATTGGAATGAAAATGCGTATAGTCGTAAATTGTGTCTGTCCAAATTCCCGTCCAGCCATTGCGCTTAAAAGCCTCACGAAATCGCCGACCCTTCTTGTTGGCGTTTGGCGCGAGGACGCTCCTGATCAGCACGACCGGCAACGGACTGTTCGGCACATCCGAAGCCTTTTCAAAGTATAGTTTCCGAAGGATCTTCATGGTCATGAACTTGCAATCGGCTGGCCACCACCGGGATCACATCCATTGCCTTCGGAGCACACGGGGCGTTGGCACAGCCCACTAACCGGGGCCGATAACCATTCGGGAGTAGAGTCGTTCCATGTTTCGGGCGAAGCTCTGCGTGTCGCAGACGGGAGAGTCGCAGAGCCGAGATCGCATGTTGCGTCGAAGGTCCAAGAGACGGTCCGGGGAATTCGCCAGGCTGATTGCCAGCGATATGTAGTCTTCGAGTCGTTGCCCTACCAGCTCACCGAGGCCAGCTGACTGCAGGATGGAGGTGCTGGTTCGCGAAACCCAACGATCTCCAGAGAATGTGACGACGGGGACACCCTGCCAGATCGCTTCAGTTGTGGTCGTGCCGCCATTGTAGGGGAACGTGTCGAGTGCGATATCGATCTCGCCGTATGTTTCCAGGAACCGATAGTGATCCGAGGGGCCTTCTAAGCGAACCCTTTGGGGAGCGATATGATGTCGCTCGAAGAGCCCATGTACGAACTGCCGGGCGCCGGACGAGCCAAGCGCTCCGTTCTTCAAGATCAGAGAACTCTGGGGAACGTGCTGGAGAATCCGGCTCCATGCGCCGATCACGTCGTCGGTGATCTTGTATTGCGACGCAAGACAACCGAAGGTGATTGCTCCTCTGGTCAGGCACGGCGGGTCTGCCACAGCCGGCACCGGATAACTCACTTCGAATGTCAAATAGCTGCCCGGAACGCGCACGATCTTTTCACAATAAAATTTCTCTTCTTCGGGCGGAATCACCCAATCGTCGCCAATCAGATAATCGTAGCTCGTGATGCCGGTGGTGGCATACATGTTGAACCACCCGACGACGACCTTCGCTGGACGCAATGTGAATAGCGGCAGTCGCCGCATCGTACTGTAGCCATTCAGGTCGACGAGCAGATCGATTTCCGCATGCTCGATTTTTTGGGCGAGCGCCTCGTTGGAGAAGCCAGTCGTGTCATGGAACCGGTCTTGCGGGTGACTCCGATAGCCATGCTGGATCTGGGAGGCAGGCGCATCCGAGAAGAGGTGAATCTCGAAGCGCCGCCGATCGTGATGATTGATTAAGCCCCAGACGGGCTTCATCCAGTTGTGATCCTGAAAAAAGGAAGAGACGTAGCCGATACGCAACTGCTGGTCGCCTGATTTCACGCGGTGTGACGAGTGTTCGGCGGTCCGCTGCTGGGGTAGTTCGCTTTGCGCCCAGGTGCGCCGCGCATCGAGTATGGCTTGGTTGTCACTGGCCGGACTTCCGGGGATGATCACCGCAATGGCCGCCTGTGAAAGCGCCGGGGCGCCTCCGGCAGACGCCTGACGAAAAAGGTCTAGCGCTTCCTCCACCTGTCCCATCTTGAAAAAAACCTGCCCGAGGTTGTGTTGAGCCTCCGGCCACGCCGGATGAATCTGCAATGCTCTCCGAAAGCACGCAATGGCGGCCGCGTATTCCTTGCGGGAGCTCTCCGCGCAACCGGCCGAGTACCACGCGCGAGACAGGCTCGGGTTGAGTTGGAGAGATCGCTGATAGGCGGCAGTGGCATCCGAAAGCTGATGGAGTGTCTGTAGGGCGTCGCCCAGTTCGCAGTACAAATCGGCCTCATGGGGCAACAGGACGATAGCTCTTTTCAAAAAGGGGACGGCTTCTTCGGCCCGCGCCAACGTCTGCAGAACTTGACCTAGAGCGGCCAGGGCCTGCGCGTGCTCGGGGGCTGTGTCTACGGCGCGGCGAAAGCATTCCGCCGCGGTTCCGATCTCTCCCTTTGCCCGGTACGTGGTGCCGAGATTGTAATGCGCGGTGGCGTACGCGGGATCTCGACCCAAGGCTTGCTGGAACGCCGCAATCGCGTCGTCGAAACGTTCCTGCCTTGTGCGTAGGACGCCCAGGTTGTTGTACGAGTCAGGGGAATCGTCGAGAGCAATCAACCGCTGGAAGCTGGCTTCCGCTTCATCCTCCATCCCCAGCGTCATTAGGCCAAGTCCTAGGATCTTGTAACATCTCGCCTGATCTGGCGCGACCGCCAGAGCCCGACGCATCAGTGCGACGGCTTGAGCGGATTGGCCTGTCTGATGAGCGATCGCGCCAAGCAAGTATAAGGCGTCGATGTGATCCGGGGTGGATTGCAGAATCTTTTGGTAGAGCCCGCTGGCCTCCCCCAAACGCCCGGCACGATGGTGGTCCAAGGCCTTGGCTAACAGATTTTCATGCTCGGTCAAGGCTTGAGTATAATCCGTTCGATGTGAACCAGAAACCTGCAGTCCCATCTCCGGTTTGCCTGAATTGCGAACGGGAATCGTCCGACGTCGAATCCAAATTCGATACAGCCTCAGAAGTGGGCGCAATTAACGCGAGCCTTCGCTGGACAACCGAGTCGTGTATACTCCCTTCTGAGGAGACAATCCCATGCGACGATTCTGCTTCGTGCTTGCAGTCGCCACCGCCCTGTTGGCCGGCATGAGCCTAGCCCAGTTGGCCCCCACAGCGGGACCTTATAAAGCTACCAAAACCAAAGTTGGGGGAGAAGGCGGCACCGATTATATTTACGCCGACGCGGATGCACGCCGCCTGTATATCGCGCGTACCGGCAAAGACACGCCCCGCGTTACCGTCTTTAATCTGGACACCTTGGCGCCGGAGCCAGATATTCCCGGCACCAATGCTCACGGAGTGGTGGTATCCACCAAGTCGAGCCATGGGTTCGTCAGCAGTAAGCCGATCCAGATGTTCGATTCCAAGACCCTGATGCCGATCAAGACCATAGAAGTCATGGGCAATCCGGATGGCATGCTGTACGATGCGTTCAACGATCACGTGTACATCCTCAGCCACCAAGCGCCGCACGTTACCGTCATCAATGCCGCGGATGGAGCCGTGCTCGGGACCATCGACCTCGGCGGAATGCCGGAACAGGCGGCCAGCGACGGCAAAGGGCACATCTATATCGATGTCGAAGACAAGGCTAACATCGCCGTGGTGGATGCCAAGACGATGATGGTGACGGCGCATTACGATATGACCGGGAGCGGCGGCACCTGCGCCGGCCTGGCGATGGACGCTAAGAACAACATTCTCTTCGCCGCGTGCCGCATGCCCGCCAACATGGTGATCCTCAGTGCTACCGATGGCAAGATCATCACCACGCTACCCATCAACGGAGGGACCGATGGCGCTTTGTTCAACCCCAATACGATGGAAGCGTTCAGCTCACACAGCGACGGCACCCTTGTGGTGATCAAGGAGAACAGTCCCACCAGTTTTGCGGTGGAACAAGTGGTTCAGACCATGCCGGGCGCACGCACGTCGACCTTGGATAGCAAGACCAACCGTGTGATTACGATGGCGAGCGAAACCTCGCCACCTCCGGCGCCCGCGCCTGGGGCGCCAGCCCCCGGTGGCCGAGGCGGCGGTCGGGGACAGGTCGTCCCAGGATCGTTCTCGATCATTGTGGTCGGCAAGTAGTTATAAATCGCTCTCGCTCGATAGTTCCAAGCCATTTACCGAGCGGCAAAATGGCGGCATACTCCGCAGCCCGTGGGGTGGTTCTTCCGGCATGGGACGCCGGCGCAGGCCCACCTCGCCCCGGGGTGGTCGGAACTGCGGGCAGTGAAGATCGGCATGGATCTGAGCACCTGATCCGTGCTGGGATCCGACGCGTTTCGGCGGCCAGGGCGTAGTTTCCGTAGGCAACATCTGGTGCACGTTAGGTAACGGAATCAGAATTGCATCCGACCCTGCATGGATGTTCCTAGTTTGTTTAAGGATGCCTATGCAGGGTGGAGGAAACACGAAGTTTCAAGGTTGGCAGCCTCCTTGGCTTATTATGCGATTTTCTCGCTAGCCCCGTTGGTAATCATCGTCATCGGCATTGCCGGTCTTGTATTTGGAGCCGAGGCGGCGCGCCAGGGCCTTCTCGCTCAGGTTCAGGGGCTCGCGGGTCCTGAGGGGGCACAGATGGTCAGCACCATGATCAGCCATGCGTCCACGTTACCGTCTGACATCGTCACCGGCCTAGTTGGCGTAGTGACTTTGCTGTTCGGGGCTTCTAGCGTTTTTGTGGAACTGCGCGAATCACTAAATAAGGTGTGGGAGGTCAAGGATAAGCCCGGCGAAGGATTTTGGGCCATGATCCGGGAACGATTTGTTTCCTTCAGCATGGTCCTGGTTATCGGCTTCTTGCTCCTGGTTTCATTGGTGTTGAGCGCCGCGTTGGCTGCGATAGGAAGCCGATTTGGCCACGGCCTCCCCTCACTTGTTATGCAAGGGATCAACTTCCTTATGTCGGTCGTAGTCATCACATTCTTATTTGCAGCGATCTATCGCTTTTTGCCATCCGAACGCTTGCCTTGGAGTGACCTATGGGTAGGCTCTTTCGGCACCTCGCTTCTCATTGTCATCGGAAAATTTCTGGTGGGCTTCTATTTGGGCCGCGCGAGCGTAGGCTCTGCGTATGGCGCGGCAGGATCGCTCATCGTGTTGCTTGTCTGGATATACTACGCAGCGCAGCTGTTCTTTTTTGGAGCCGAGTTCACCCAATCGTATGCGCGAAGGCACGGCTCGTTAGTCTCTCGAATAGTCGCGGACCAATCCAAACTGATGTCAACGGCTAAAGCCGTTGTCCCAGTAACGGCTCCCCGAACAGTTTTTCCGAAGGCGGAGCTATTGATGCAGATTAAAGTTCCTGTGAACGCCCCGCTACGACGTCAGGCGAAGCCTAGTGCGAAATCAGAAGTGTTTACTTTGATTGTGGCGGTTGGCTGGATAGGTATTAACTGGTGGCGCGAAAGACAGCGGCGCACGAGATGAATCACTCCTGCGATCCTACGGCGTAGAACGTAAGCGGAGAGTTCTGATTGCGATACTCGGTAAGAATCCAGTCTGCCGAACGGGTGGTAGTGGATATGCGGAATTCGTCGATGATGGAAGGCAGCTTGTTGCCGGGGTTGAAACCTCCGAGGCTTATACTGTTGCCGCCCAGAGAATTGGCTCCGCTGCAGGACGCAGGAGAGGAAGTTGTAGCCACGCCGTCAATATACGCTATTAACTGGGCGCCATTGTAGCTCAGGACCAGTTGGTGGAAGGTAGTGCTGTCCGGTGTCAGGCTGCCCGTGGTTTGGCAGATCCCCGTAGTGTCCATCCGAAAGGTGATCGAGCCGTTCCCGTCAAACCAGAAGTTGAGCGGCCCGTTCCATCCACCCGCTGCTAGAGCCGCCGAGTAACCCGGGGGACTCGAGTTGAACTTCACCCAAAGCTGGACGGTGTAGTTACTGAAGTTCCCATTCCAGCTGGGATCACCGGGGGTGGTGAGCAGTCCTGCGATTCCGTCAAAGCTGTAGGCGCTGCCCATTTTGCCGGAACTCACTAACGTGGCTCCGGAACCTGACGGCGTCGCGTTGTTGGCATTATCGGTGGAATCCAGCACCGGCCCGGCAGCGTCTTTCAGGTGATTGACGATCCTGTAGTTGCGATCCCAGGTATTGACGCGGTCTTGCTGATCGGTGGCCGCCGCATTGCCGTAATACAGATAAAATCCCGTATCGATGCTGGGGCTCAACGCGGGAATATTGACCCACGCCACGAGTTCGCCCGTCGCCGGATCATAGCGCTCGATCTCGTGCGACAGCTTGGTCACCCCATCGCCAGCCGTGAATAAAATGTCGGTTCCGTCGGATTTGCCTACACTGCCGCCGTTAGCTATGGTTTTCAGGTTGGCATCGATCACTGAGAACAGCACCGGGAAGTTCGCCAGATTCGAAGACCCGGACACTTTGGTGTGATCGATCGTGACCGCCTTGCGATTGATCCAGGCCGAGTCGTACCAAGTCCCGCTGCCACTGTCGGCAGTGGACGGGGCGGTCGCCATCCCGATCGCCACCGGCTGCGTCGAAACATATGCTACCCCCGGCGAAGTGAATGTGGCTGTTCCGGGTGCGGAACCAATGCTGGCCGTATCGAAAAACAGGCCGCTAATGACCGCGTTGGTCCCACCTGTGTAGGTTACTTGAAGGACCACATGACCCTTTACATTCCAGACCAAGTACTCTCCATTTTGAAAGCTAGTCACAATCCGGCTGTCCAGCGGCGCGCTGGTGGCGCCATCCAGGATGCTGAGCGTTTGCATGCGGCTCCCGCCGCCGTTCCAATCCACGCAGTACACAGCAAGCTGATGTTGAGCGCCATCGGTAAAGTTCAGATCGATTGTAAAGGTGTCGTAGGTATACCAGGTGGCAGCGATCCGGTCGTTGGGAGAGAGCGCTTTCTGAAGGGCCCGCACGTCGCTGGTCGAGCTGTTCCACGTATAGTTGAGCTGATTTGTGGGAGTTACAGTGGCGTATCCCGGGTACAATACCGTGTCGTTGATCAAGTTATACCCGTTGGCCCCGTACACTCCCTTCCAGTTGCCCTGCGTGGTGGTGTCCGTCTTTACAAACGTGGCCGTGGCGGTGCAGCCAGAAGTGGAACCTCCAGGTGCGTTCAGGCTGCCGGTGAGGCAGGCGAGCCCACTCAATTTTGGCGAGCTCGGTTGGCTCACAACGATCGTGCCCGCTTGGCCGGAACTTGGAATTGCGATACCGGTGGCGGCCGCCACTACTACCGAGATGACTTGCACCTGCGTCGGAGAATTCGGAGCGTTGGGGGAAATGTTGAAGGTGGCCGTTGCCAGCGGACCAGCGTTGATAACGTTTTGATTCACGCTGTATGCGATGCAGGTTGTGGCGCCGGTGGTGCTGGAGCAGGTTAGGCTCTTGGCCGCTTGCGTCAAGCTGGAACCCGCCGCTACACTAACGCTCAAAACAACAGAAGATGGATAATTCATCGTCCACTGCACCGCCGCAGGGAGCGCGTCTCCCGAGGCCGTTAGAGCAAGATTCAGGCTGACGGTTCCACCGGGAACAGCTGTTCCTGAATCTAACGCAATCGCAGCCTGTTGTGTCGTCTCCGCGGTCGCAGCGGGCGCTAACGACAAGCCGATGCCCAGGACTGTGGCGATCAACTTGCAGAACTTGTTCAACATCCTATAATTTCCTTGACCTACGGAAGCATCCTGACGCACCCTTGGCGAACCGTTTGCCTCCCACACCGGACCGTTAGGGACTTAACGGCAGGCATGAACCCAAATCGATCCCGTCCATGGACCTAGTCACCCACATTAGTTTTATCGACTACTCCACGCGGATTTTGCGCGAGCTGTCAAATTTCTTCACGGTCACGAGCCGGAGTGATTAGAGGGACTTTAGCTAGCCCAGCATCGCTCTCGCTCTGGTTTCTTTTACGCGAAACCTGTTTCGTGCTCTTCGATTGCCGTGCTTAAGCGGGCGCCAAGTTGGAAGGCCCCTAAATTGCAAAGCAGGGGAGTCAAGGCCATGAATCAGGCAAGAATCCGAGATGCTGCGATCAGCCTCTTCTTCGCCTTCGAAACTACCTTGACCAAGGAACGAGCCGCTAACTATTCGGCGCGTCGGGATCAATCGGGGTGCGACATTGGCGGATGAGGTTGCTCGATTCTTGATCGGAGGGTTGGTGGTGTCGGCCTTTGCGGCGTTGGGCGGCCTCTTCAAACCCACAAGCTTTGCCGGATTATTCGGTGCAGCGCCGTCCGTAGGTCTGGCAACCCTCGCCCTCACTATCTCGAAGGACGGCAAGATCTATGCGAGCACGGAATGCCGCTCAATGATGGCAGGCGCCGTAGCCCTCTGCCTCTATAGTATTTTCGTTAGTCAACTCATGCGTAGGTTTAGGATGTCCGCTATGAGCGCCACGCTGTCTTCGATGCCGCTATGGTTTCTGACAGCTTTCGGATTGTCGCGCATTTTCTTGCGATAGCACGTCGTTATGACAATTAGAATCGATTCTACGGCTCTTAAGGAAACCACGTGGAATGAGTACATCGTTCGTTTCATCTCGGGCGGGGTAACCACAGTTATTGCGGGATTAATCGCCAGGAGATGGGGCCCCACCGTCGGCGGCCTGTTCCTGGCCTTCCCGGCAATCTTTCCGGCCAGCGCGACATTGATTGAAAAGCACGTGCGTCAAAGAAAGCAGAAGAAGGGTCTGCACGGGGAACGGCGTGGTATCGATGTCGCGGCTCTCGACGCCCTGGGAACCGCCATGGGCAGCCTTGGACTTCTTGCCTTCGCTGTCTTATGCTGGCGGCTCCTCCCGCACTACGCAGCCCCCGGAGTATTGGCCGGCGCCGCGTTGGTTTGGTTGCTTGTTGGTGTTTGCATCTGGAATATTCGAAAACGATGCTAGTGGATATTCTGAGTGGACTTACAGGCTCGGGCGAAGGTGCAGCCTTATGGATGTTCTGACCGCCACGAAGGATTTTGAGAGCTGGGTCGGCCGCCATATCCCGGTAGTGAAGGGTCAAATCTCGGACAAACACAAATCCATGGCGGAAGACCCAGTTCAGTTCCTCCGCGGCACATTCTATAGATGGGCGCAGTTATTTCCAGAAGTCTGTCCCGACTTGGCCAAAACTCCCCTCGTCCTGGCGGTTGGGGATCTGCATATTGCGAGTTTCGGCACGTGGCGAGACGTTTTCGGCCGCCTGATATGGGGTATTGACGATTTCGACGAAGCTTACCCGATGCCTTACACAAGCGATCTGGTTCGATTGGCCGTTAGTGCGGTTCTCGATGCGTCGGAAGGGGAAATTAAGGTCGGCTTGCGAAATGTTTCCGAGGTAATCCTAGAGGGATACGTCGCGGGACTCAAGGTGGGCGGGGAGCCATTTGTCCTCGAAGAGAGGCACAAATGGCTACGAAAAATGGCGCTTGACTGCCTGGATGCGCCGACAGTGTTTTGGAAGAACATGGCAGCGCTCCCCTCATCGCGCTCGGACGTTCCAGGAGATGCGCGAAAGGCACTTGCCCGACTGCTCCCTTCACCGCGGTTGAAATATCGGGTTGTCCGTCGTGTAGCCGGCATCGGTAGTCTGGGACACCCGCGGTACGTCGCTTTGGTTCCCTGGCACGGAGGTCAGATTGCCCTGGAAGCAAAGGCCGCAATTCCATCCGCATGTGCGTGGGCCAGTCCGAAAGGGCCTTCCCGCATCTACTATCAGGTCATGCTCGATGAGGCGGTACGCTGTCCCGATCCGTTTGTACGTCTCTGTGGCAAATGGCTGGTCCGTCAGCTTTCGCCCGATTCCTCTCCCATCGAAATCGAAACCATGAGCGGGCGACATGATCAGGATAAACTCCTTCATGCCATGGCCTGGGAAACGGCGAATGTGCACCTCGGCACAGCCCGCGCGATGAGGCGAGTTATCGGGGACCTCAAGAATCGATCCGGGAAGTGGTTGCGGAGCGCCGCAAACGACATGGCGAAGGCGACATTGAAGGATTGGAAGGAATGGAGAAAGATGCGCCGTTCGTCATGACCGGTCATAAACCAAAATAGTGCAGAACCGACGTTAACATGTAGCCCGACCGAATCGCGTCAGCGGAACTTCAGTCTGGCTGAACACCAACTGGACAGTTCAGGTTCTCCCTCATACCGTTTCCTTGCTATCCTTCCAAACGCATGCTTGTTACAGTCCAGCAACACATTTTGCAACAGCAAGAAGATCAGTTTCCAGCGGCCCGAGGCAACTTTTCGTCGCTACTCTCCGGCATGACGCTGGCAACCAAGATGATCCAGGCCAAGATCCGCCGCGCAGGGTTGGTTGACATCCTCGGTTCTGCTGGAGCCGTCAACGTCCAGGGCGAGACTCAACAAAAATTGGATGTGTACGCTAACCAAGCCGTTCTCCATTGCCTGGGTGCGCGCGAAAGTGTGGCCTTTCTGGTGTCCGAAGAGGACGAACAACCTATCACGATCGACCGTTCGGAAGGTGGCAAGTATATTGTCGTCTTCGATCCGCTCGACGGCTCGTCCAATATAGATGTCAATGTTAGCGTCGGCACCATCTTCTCTATCTTGCGTCGTCCTGACGGAGCACACGGCGAGGCCGCTGTTCTTCAGTCGGGCTGGAAACAGGTAGCTGCCGGCTACGTGGTCTACGGTTCCTCAACTATTTTTGTATACACCGCGGGACAAGGCGTGTACGGTTTTACGCTAGAACCCGAAATCGGCGCCTTCGTGCTCAGCTTCGCCAATATGAGAATTCCGCTACGGGGGAATACGTATTCCGTCAACGAAGCCAACGCCGATGGCTTTCCGGAATCCTACAGAACCTACCTGGGGCAGTTACGTGCGCAAGGGTACGGGTCCCGCTATATTGGCTCGCTAGTAGCTGACTTCCACCGCACGCTGCTCAAGGGGGGCGTGTTCCTCTATCCGCCGACGAACAAGAATCCCAGCGGCAAACTGCGTCTGCTCTACGAAGCCAATCCACTTGCCTTCGTCGCCGAACAAGCCGGAGGCCGCGCAATCTCGGGAGAAACGAGGATTATGGATATCGAACCCAAGTCGATACACGAGCGGACACCCCTCATCATTGGCAGCCGTACCGAAGTCGACGAATTCCACCAAATCCACACGGCAGATAGCACGAGCCAGTCTCGTACGACCGTGAAGTAGCGGCATGAATCCGGGGCGATGAACCTCGCCAACGCTACATCGAGCAAAGAGGGCACGCTCATCCCGTGCGGTGCGATCCGCTCCGGCCCGAGGATCGATCAACGGTCGTCGGTACGTGGCGGCGGACGCCGGGAATTCGATGTTCGAGTGGGCACTCAGCAATAGGCCGTTATCACTTCTGGCGAAGGTTTATCCTGATTCTGTGCCCTCCGAATTTGAATTGGATGCCTATCTTGCGCGTATCGGCTACGCTGGACCACGCGCTGCTACGCTCGATACTCTGGAGGCCGTGCACGCCCTGCATCCCGCGGCCATTCCCTTCGAGAACTTGAATCCACTTCTGGGTTGGCCGGTGTCACTGGACGTGAATGCCCTTCAAGCGAAAATGGTCGCCGGGGGTCGTGGTGGATGGTGCTTCGAGCACAATACGCTGCTTCGCCATGCCCTGGAAACGTTGGGATTTTCAGTCACTAGTCTGGCGGCTCGCGTCTTATGGAATGCCTCGCCCGGCAGCCCGATCGGCCCACGCAGTCACATGTTGCTACTGGTGGATGTGGGCGGCCTGCCTTACATCGCCGACGTAGGATTTGGCGGTAATGTTCTTACGGCTCCCCTTCGCCTGGAACCTAACATCGCGCAGGCCACGCCGCATGAACCCCACCGCCTGTTGCCGTTAGAAAACGGCTTCGTCCTGGAAGCATCCTTGAACGGCGAATGGAAGCCCTTTTACCGCTTCACGATGGAACACCAGTTCCCAACCGACTATGAAGTCTCCAATTGGTATTTGTGCCACCACCCCAGCTCCTTTTTCCGACAGATGCTAATGGGTGCGCGAGCGACTACGGACGGCCGTTATGCGCTGCGCAACAACGCGCTAGCCATCCATCGGAACAATGAAACTAAAAAGCGCCTTCTAACCGATGCTGCCGCCTTGCGCTCGACCTTGGAAAACGATTTCGCGCTCCGATTACCGGAATCGCCCGAACTGGCTGCTATGCTGGAGCGCATCAGCCAGACGCCGTTTGAGCCAGCCCCTTGACGGAAACATCGGCTTAGAAAGCCGACTTACTTCGCGACGGCCTTGGCTTCGTTTGAGTTTTCCTGCCGGGCCGGAACTGCCGCAACTGGGATCCCCTTCGCGTTCATCAAGGATTCCAGGAGTGCCACGGTTTTGGGAAACGCATCCGCACCGCCGCGAACACCGCCAGCTCCGCGGGCGACATCGAGGGGTGTACGGCCATTTGCGTCTTTGGCGGTCAAGTCGGCGCCGTGGGCCACCAGGAATTCGATGAACTTATCGAAGCCATGTTCGGCGGCGCCATGCAGAGCGGTTTGGTTCGGGACGGCGTTCGCACTCGGCATTTGACTGCCGCGCCGGAACGCCAGTGCGATGTTCGCTGAGGCGCTGTACCCTGCAGTACCAGGGGCAGCGGGAGCAGCAGCAGCCGGAGGAGCGCCGCCGCCTCTACCACCGCGCCCTCCCGCGCCGCGATCCACCAGCGAACGGGCGTTCACGTTAGCCCCAGCTTTGATAAGAAGATCCATGCTGGCGAGCACGCCTTCGTCGGTACGATTGCGTCCACGTGTGGCGCGTGTACCGAAGTCGACGCCGGCAGCGGCCATCAGCGGGGTGATACCTTCCTTGCTCGGCAAATCGACTAGCGCTTTGTATTCCAACAGCAGCGCGATGAACTTGTCATCGCCACCGCGGGCCGCACGCAAGAGAGGCGTGGCGCCCTGGGCGAGCATACCGTCCCCGCCGCGATCCTGCGGAACGTCGCGATACGGCGGACGCCGCTTCAACTGAATGTTCGGATTCGCACCGCGTTCGAGCATCATGCGCCCGACATCGACGGCCGTGAGTTTGTCCGGACTCGGCAGGACGGCCACCGCGCCGTTCCCCTTCATCGGCAGCGTGCTAACGTCGGCCGCCATGTAGACGGGCGAGCGGCCGAAGAGATCCCACTTATCGAGATCGGCTCCGCCTTTCACCAAAACGGCGGCCGTGTCGAAATGCAGATTCTCGAGCGCGAGCAACAGCGGTGTCTCGCGGTCCGGATCTTCAGAATCGGGATCGGCATGGGCGTCCAGCAGATTCTGAACGCAGGCCACGCAACCTTCCCGCGCGGCATAGTGCAGCGGTGTAAATCCGCCCTTGTTCATGTCCTTCGGGCGAGGCTCCTGAATGACTTTTCGCTCCCACTGATTGATCTTGCCGTGATCGTTCAGGTTCGCGTCCTTCGAGGCAAGGAACTTCACCATGTCGGCCTGGCTTTGCGCGGCCGCCCACATGATCGCGCTTTGTCCGCCCCAGGTTTCCTTTGCGTTGATGTCGGCTCCTGCGGCAAGCAGCGCCTTGGCCGCGTCCACCTTGCCGCTGCGCGCGGCGGCCATGAGGGGAGTTTCGCCATTGGGATTCTTGAAATTGGGATCGGCGCCAGCCTTAAGCAGCGCGTCGATGATCGGTGCGGATCCGATGATCGCGGCTTCGGTGAGGGCTGAGGTGCCGAACTGGTTCGTCAGTTTGACATTGGCGCCGGCTTTAATCAGAGCGCGGACAAGTTCTAGATCGTCGTTCGCCGCGGCATACATGATGGCGGTGCTGCCATCCGCTGCGGTGGCGTTAACGTTTGTGCCCTTCGGGCCTACCAGGCGCATGGCCGCTACGTGGTCTCCGGATTCTGCGGAATCCAACAGCGTCGTCGCCGAATCGGCAGCCAGCAGCATCGACGTGCTGGCCAGCAGAACTGCCATCGCAGCCGCGAACTTGCGCATGCCTAAACCTCCGAGAGACCGTTGACGCTGTCGCCGATGGCTTTCACCGGGATCTCATTGCGCTGGAGCAACGTAAGGAGCAGGTCTCCATGGCGCGAATCCTGAGGATACTTCAGGTGCTGGCCGCCTTTGATCTTCCCATTCGCGTGTCCCAGGATCGCCGACGGCAGCGGATCGTTATTGTGACGGTCGCTGTTGCTCATGTCACTGCCGAACAGAATCGTGGAGTGATCGAGCACCGTGCCGTCGCCTTCTTTCGCGGCCTCGATCTTCTTGATGAATGCGGCAAACACCTCTGCGTGGTACTTCTGAATTTGCACTAGCTTATCCATCTTTTGAGGGTTGTTGCCGTGATGGGACAGCGGGTGGAAGCCCTCGGCAATACCCAGGTTGGTGTAGGTCCGCATGCTGGCTTCACGGTCCATTGAGAACGTGATCACGCGAGTTATGTCGGCCTGGAACGCCAGGGCCATCAGGTCGAACATCATCTTGAAATACTCCGTGATATCGTTCGGCGTGCCGATCGGCGCATCCGGAATGCTCAACGCGCGGTCATCGGGCTTTGAAGCCATCTGCACGCGGCGCTCGATTTCGCGAACCGAGTCGAGATAGTCGCTGACCACAACGCGGTCCGACACGCCGAGACTGGCCTGCAGGCGCTTCGCTTGTCCCGTCACGCGATCCAGGATACTTCCGGTTTCCGCCAGGATTTGGGCGCGTTCTTTATCGGTATCGCCCTCTCCGAAGAGCTTCTGGAAGACCGCGCGCGGGTTCCCTTCCTGCGGAAGCGACTGAGTCGGCGTCCGCCATGCGAGACGGGCACTGCCCTGCGCGGCGGTGAGTTCGAGCGACGGGAGGCGTGTGTCTTGCCCAACGTAGCGGACGGCCATCTGGTCGCAGCTCACGCCGGAGTTCGGATCGGCTTTGCCGAAGTCCCAGGGCTTCACGCAGGTCAACCAGCCTTGCTCAATGTAGGCGTGGGGCTCGGGCGTCTCGGCGGGCTTGTTGCGCAAGCCGGAGACGATGGTCATATGCTTGCGGAATGGCTCCAGAGGCTGCAGGATTGCCGACATGGTGTAGTTCGTGCCGGTTTCCGCCGGCGACCACCGATCCATGATCGCGCCGTGCGGGAAGCCCACAAAGGCAAAGCGTTTCACGGTTTTACCCGCAGGAGTTTGCGCCCACGCAGTTGAGGCGGGAACCATAGCTCCCAGAAGCGGCAGTCCGATGGAGGCTCCGATTCCCTTTAAGACGGTACGCCGTGGAACGTGCTTTTTCTCTATGAACATGATGTCGTCTCCTTATTGCTCCCTATCTGCCTACCTGCTGGCACTCTGCACCGGCTGCGGTGCGCGGCGCATTTTGAATTGTTCGCTCTTGACCACCGCCTGGACGATGGCCGAAACCTTGTAATCCTTGGCAGCCGCGTCGCGCACGATCTTGCGTACCGTCGGCATGTCGTAGTATTCGCGCGTGCGACCCATCGCATACGTCAAAAGGTTTTCCGTAAAGGCCTGCACAAATTGCTCGGGCCGGCGCAGCAGCGCCTTCCGGAGGTCGTCAGGTCCGTTGATCTTCGTGCCGTCGGGCAACTCACCGGCGGAATCAATGGCCACGCCGGCGAAGCGGTCCTTGTCCCTCCACATCCCAGTGGCGTCAAAGTTTTCGAGCGCGAAGCCGAGCGGGTCCATGACGGCGTGACACGATGAGCAGGTCGGGCTCGCGCGATGCTTCGCCATCAACTCGCGGACGGTGAGCGCTTTGGTCGTGCCGATATCCTTGTCATTTAAGGTCGGCACGTTGGGGGGCGGGTTGGCAGGCGGGACACCCAGAATATTGGCCAGGATAAACTTGCCACGGAGCACCGGGGATGTGCGGTTCGGATAGGCCGCCGCCATCAGGATGGCGCCCTTGCCCAGCAAGCCCCAGCGCGCGGAGTCTTTCAGTTCCACCCGGCGGAACTCATCGCCTTTCACGTCGGTAATGCCATATTGCAGCGCCAGGCGCTCATTCAAGTACGTATGGCTCGCGCGCAACAAATCTACGACGCTGCGGTCTTCCCGGAAGATGCTGTCGGCGAATAGTGTGAGCTCGGTACGGAAATCCTGACGCGGGTCCATCCGGCCCGAGGCATAGGGGAAGACGTCGTTATCCGGAACCACCGCATCGAGCCGCGTCATATCGAGCCACTGAAACACGAAATTGCTCGCCAGCGTCTTCGATCG
>JAICXC010000042.1 GCA_025980665.1 Bryobacteraceae bacterium | reverse complement strand
TTCAAATTGAGCCACTACCCCGACGTCGGTCTATTTGACTTTCCCCGTAGCCGGCGCGACAATGAATCTGTCCTTTGAGGTCCTTCCCTCCGCGAACGCGGGAGTAACTCAGCTGGTAGAGTGCGACCTTGCCAAGGTCGATGTCGCCGGTTCGAATCCGGTCTCCCGCTCCAATTTCCAGAAGTCCGATCCGCACAGCACCGTCCCAGGAGCGGACACCTCGGGGCGTGATACAATCGCTCACGGTGCTATAACCCTCTGTAACCACAGGTATTTTTACAACTTGGACAATGGCAGAAAGCGTGCGCTAGTGAGTCACCGGCCGAGCTCATGCCAACGATCTGGAGTACGTCGCATTAGGAAACCATGGATATCAAGCGAGAAGGCGTCGCGAGAAAAAAGCGCATCAAGTTCATCATCTACGGGATCCTGACCATCGGCGCTCTGGGAGCAGCCGGTTGGCGCGTGTCGAAACTTGAGCCTGCAGCCCCCACCGTAGAGCGCGCCACGGTGTGGATCGACTCGGTGAAACGCGGCCCAATGCTGCGTGAGGTCAAAGGTCTGGGAACCCTCGTTCCTGAAGATATTGTGGTCATCCCGACGCTGCAGGACGGCCAGGTGATCAAAGTTCCGGTGAAATCGGGCGAGAGAGTGAAACCCGATACGGTTTTGGTGGTATTAGTGAATCCGGACATGGATCTCGCGGCCAACGATTTGGAGTGGCAAGTGAAACAGGCCCAGGCAACCTATGCCGACCTGAAGGTTAAGCTTCAGAGCCAGAGATTCGACCAGCAATCCGCGGTTTCTACTGCCGAGAACGCTCTCAAACAGGCATCCCTCAACAAGGATAAGGACGAACAGCTCTTCAAGTTCCAGCTGCAGACCGACCTCAACGTGAAACTCAGCACCGCGAATTGGGAACAGGCTGCCAACCGCTTTCAAACCGAGAAGCAAAAGCTGGACATCATGAAGGATTCGATCGACGCCCAGCTGGACTCCGCAAAAGTCCAAATCGATAAGCTGCAGGCGACCTGGGAGCGTAAAAAGCAGCAGCTCACCGAGCTTACGGTCCGCGCGGGAACCGACGGCGTGGTTCAGGAACTGACGTTGCAGGTGGGTACACGGGTCACATCCGGTACGGTGGTCGCCAAGGTTGCCCAGGCCAAGCTGAAGGCCGAGCTGCAGATCGCCGAAACTCAGGCCAAAGATATTCTGTTGGGCCAAAAAGCTTCTGTAGATACACGGAACGGTATCATCCCGGCGCACGTAGTTCGAATAGATCCAAATGTGGTGAATGGAACTCGTACCGTGGACTGTACGCTCGATGGGCCCTTACCGAGCGGCGCGGTGCCGAACCTGAGCGTCGATGGGACCGTAGAAATCGAGCGCCTGGCAGACGTCGTGTATATCGGCCGGCCGGTGTTCGGCCAGCCTAACAGTTCGGTGAGTTTGTTCAAGTTGGAACCGGATGGAAAGGGCGCGTCACGCTTAACTGTGAAGCTGGGGCGCAGTTCGGTGAATACGATCGAGGTTGTCGAAGGGTTAAAAGTGGGCGATCAGGTGATTCTTTCCGATATGTCGGCTCAGGATCAGAATCCCCGAATACGTCTGGACTAGGGAGGAGCGAATATGGCCGAAGTTCTGATTCATCTGGATGGAGTCAAGAAAGTCTTCGTAACCGACGAAGTCGAAACGCACGCACTGGCGGGCATTCATCTCGATATCAAGAAGGGTGAATATGTATCCATCGCCGGTCCGTCCGGCTGCGGCAAATCGACGCTGCTGGCGATTCTCGGGCTGCTCGACTCCTCTTCCGACGGCACCTATGAGCTCAATGGCCGACCTGTGCAGGGACTGAAGCTTAGCGAGCGCGCGCGTATCCGCAACCGCGAGATCGGATTCATTTTCCAGGCTTTCAACCTTATCGGCGACCTTACTGTCTATGAAAACGTAGAGCTGCCGCTCACCTACCGCGGAATGCCTAGCGCGGAGCGCAAGAAGCGGGTGCACGAATCGCTGGAACGCGTCGGCATGAGCCATCGCGTGAAGCACTATCCATCGCAGCTCTCCGGGGGTCAGCAACAGCGTGTCGCTGTGGCTCGCGCGCTGGCGGGCGACCCATCTATTCTTCTGGCCGATGAGCCCACTGGCAACCTCGATAGCACCAATGGCGAGGCTGTCATGGAGCTGTTACGGGATCTGCATCGCGGCGGAGCGACTATCTGCATGGTTACCCACGATCCTCGCTACGAACGTTTTGCCGATCGCAACATTCACCTGTTCGACGGACGCATCGTGGAAGAAAACGCCGAGCGCGCTTGATTTTTCGTCTTTCCGAACCCGTACTTCCCGGGAACGTAGTACTAGAACCCTAATCTAAGGTGCAGGTCTCTTAATCCGTGTCCGATAGGTAACTCAGGTCCCTTTTTATATCGGGCTTGATCACCTGGAGGATGCATTCGTGAGCGTCATTTCCGATCCATCGCTGCGCACTGGCATTCAGATCAATATTCCTCGCCCCGCAGCTCCGCCGGAGCCGGTGGAAGCGGAAGCCATACTTCGCTCTCTTGCCGACGACAGCACGGGCGTTGTTCCGCCGCCCCCCGAGTCCTTGGAAGATATCGGCATTTCTGTATCCTTGATCGAACAACTGCTTCTGAAGCTCCTGTATTTCCGCGGCGAAGTACTGGGAAGGGATTTGGCGAGCCTGGTGGGATTGCAGTACAGCCTCATTGATGAGCTATTGGAGACGCTGAAGCGGCAGCATCATGTGGGGATCAAGAAGTCCCTGGGCATGGGCAACAGTTCGGGAATTTTCGCGCTCACCGAGTCCGGGCGCAACCTCACGCGCGAGTATCTGGAGAACAATCAGTACGCCGGAACGGTTCCCGTGCCTCTCCACCAATACGCGGAGGTCGTGCGGCAGCAAAGGCTAGCCGAAAACTGGCTGTCGCCGGACTCTCTCAAGAAAGCCTTCAAACATCTGGTGGTGGAGCAGGACATCCTGGCGCGTATTGGTCCGGCGGTCAACTCCAACAAATCGTTCTTGATCTATGGGCAACCCGGCAACGGCAAAACCGCGCTCGCTGAATCGCTCTTCCGCGTGGAGACGGCGCCGATTTACCTGCCTTATGCGATCGAATCGCAGGGCAATATCATCCAGCTCTACGACCCGATCTATCACCAGAAGATCGAAGATACGGATAGCGACAGCATTACTCTCGATCGGGATCACGGCTATGATCGCCGTTGGTTCAAGTGCCGCCGCCCCTTCATTATCACCGGCGGTGAGCTGGGTCTCGACATGCTGGATTTAAGCTACAACAAAGTTTCGAAAGTCTACGACGCGCCTTTCCAGCTCAAAGCCAACAACGGCATTTATCTCATTGACGACTTTGGACGCCAGAAGGCCTCACCCGCCGAGATCCTGAATCGTTGGATCGTCCCCATGGAGCGGCACGTCGACTATCTGAGCTTCCAGGCCGGCGGCAAAATGACGGTGCCGTTTGAAGCGTTCCTGATTTTCTCCACCAACCTGCGGCCGGACCAGTTGGGCGACGAAGCGTTCCTGCGTCGCATTCAATACAAGATGTTCCTGCGCAGTCCGGGAAGGAACGAGTTCATCGAGATTTTCGAGCGTTTCGCCGAATCGCGCCTGCTCGCCCACGAGCCGGGAGTCATTGACGGATTCGTGGAGAAACATTACGTGCAAGGCGGCAAGCGGTTCCGCCGCTGCCATCCCCGGGACGTCATTAGCCATGCGATCGATCTGATCAACTTCGAGTCGCGGCCCAAGAAACTAACCGAGGATGTCCTGGATCGCGCGTTCGACAGTTGCTTTACCGACAACATCGACGTCAACGACTGATATCGTTGTAAGGACGAGGTGTCCTCGTCCTCCCATGAATCTTCGCAACTGGTTCGATACTTCTTTTCGTCTGCGCTCAGACGAGCCGGCGCTCGAATGGAAAGGCGCAACGTACACCTTCGGCGAGATTGACGCACGCAGTAACCGCATGGCGCATGCCTTGTCGGCTCGTGGTTTCCAGCGCGGCGACCGACTCGCTCTCTATCTTGCCAATTCGATCGACTTTATCGATATATTCCTCGCCTGCGTTAAGCTGGGCGTCATCTTTGTCCCGGTGAACATTCTCTATCGCGAGCGTGAGCTTTCTCACATTCTGAGCGACTCCGAGCCGAAGTTATTCGTCACGGAAAAGGAGCTTCCAGCTTTGCGCGCGGAAGCAGCTGCGCAGCCGGCGGATCTGCGCGAGACGCCGCTGGATGGCGAATCGCCAGCCGCGCTAGTCTACACGTCCGGCACGACAGGCGTTTCGAAAGGCGCGATTCTTACCCACAATAACTTCGCGGTGAATGCCTCAAATCTACTCGACGCCTGGCGCATTTCATCCACGGACAGGTTTCTATTAGCGCTTCCGCTGTTTCACGTCCATGCGCTGGGCAACGGCCTGCACTGCTGGCTATTCTCGGGATGCCGCATGCGTCTACTGGAACGCTTCGAGCACGAAAAGGCGGCGGCTGAATTTCTGGATTTCCGTCCCACGCTGTTCTTCGGTGTGCCGACCATGTACGTTCGTCTGCTCGATACCCCGCCGGATACCGCGCGCGAAATCGGACGAGGCATGCGATTGTTCGTATCGGGCTCGGCGCCGCTGCCGGCGCAGGTGCTCGAAGATTTTCGCAAACTGTTCGGGCACACCATTCTCGAACGCTATGGCATGACCGAAACCATCATGAACATCTCGAATCCTTACGATGGCGAACGTCGTCCCGGAAGCGTCGGGTTTCCGCTGCCAGGGGTGCAGGCGCGCATCCTAAACGAAGATGGCCAAGAAGTTCCGGATGGAGAAACTGGTGAGCTGTATCTGAAAGGTCCAAATGTATTCGCTGGATACTGGCGGCGCGAGGATGCCACTCGTTCCGCCTTCGTCGATGGCTGGTTTAAGACTGGTGACATCGCCCGGCGATCGCCGGACGGCTATTACACCTTGTGCGGCCGCCGCAGCGATCTTATTATTTCAGGCGGCTTCAATATTTATCCGCGTGAGATCGAAGAGTTCTTGATGGAGCAGCCGGAGGTCGCCGAAGCGGCAGTTGCCGGCGAGCCGGATCACCGGCGCGGCGAAGTACCGGTTGCGTATATTGTGCCTCGCGGCGGAGATTGCGACACGGCGGCGCTCGAAGCCCGCTGCCGTGAAAATCTTGCGTCCTTCAAATGCCCGCGGCGCTTTATCGTGGTCGAAAAACTTCCCCGCAATGCGCTAGGCAAAGTGCAAAAACATCTGTTGGGAGCCGCGGCGCAGTGAAGATCCTGATGGTGGCGTCGGAGGCCACTCCCTTCGCGAAAACAGGCGGTCTGGCCGATGTGCTGGGCTCGCTACCGGCGGCGCTGGTTCGCTTGGGAGACGACGTTGGCGTTGTCATACCCAAATACCGCGTGGCCGAAACCAGCGCAGCTGAACGGGTCTGGCTCGCTATGCCGCTGTGGGTCGGTCCGCACGCTTACCGAGTAGACATTTATCGCCTGATTCACCGCGGCGTCCAGTATTTTTTCGTGGATTGCCCGCTGCTTTACGATCGCCCGGAGATTTACGGAAGCGATCCCGACGATCACATCCGCTTCGCGCTCTTGAGCCAGGCCGCGCTGGGCATCGCGCGCCATATCTTTCGGCCTGCGGTACTGCACCTGCACGATTGGCAGGCCGGCCTGGTTGCTCCGTATCTGCGAACTACCTTCGCTAGCGATCCGACATTTTTCGGACTTCGCACACTGCTGACAATCCACAATCTCGGCTACCAGGGAAACTATCCCGCGACCGCTTTTGCGGATCTGGGTCTCGATCCGGGGCTATACAACCCCGGCGGCCTGGAATTCTGGAATTATGTGAGCTTTCTCAAAGCCGGCATCGTCTGGTCCGATGCCATCAACACCGTAAGCCCAACCTATGCGCGCGAGATCCAGACGCCCGAATACGGCTTCGGCATGGACGATCTGCTGCGAGTCCACGCTCGGAAGCTGAGCGGGATCCTGAATGGCGTCGATTATGAGGAGTGGAATCCGGAAACCGGTCCATTTCAGGAAGCGCACTATTCCGCGAGCGATCTTTCCGGCAAGCTTGCATCGAAAAAAGCCTTGCTCGCGGAGATGGGATTGCCGCCCGACACGCGCCGGCCGCTGATAGGGATCGTGTCGCGCTTTGCGGATCAAAAAGGATTCGAGCTGCTGGACGGCATTGCCACCTGGCTAGCGGGTCAGGATGTGGCTATGGTGGCACTCGGCTCCGGGCAAAAGAAATATGAGGACATGTTTAGTGAACTTGCAGCTTTGTACCCGGATAAATTCGCCGTGCGAATCGGCTATGACGACGCAATTTCGCATCGCATCGAGGCCGGCGCCGACATGTTTCTCATGCCGTCGCAATATGAACCGTGCGGGCTTAGTCAGATCTACAGCCTCCGTTACGGAACCGTACCGATTGTGCGGGCCACGGGCGGCCTGGACGATACCGTTGACGAATCGACGGGCTTTAAATTTGTCGAATACACTCCGAAAGCACTCCAGGCCGCGATCGCGCAGGCGCTAGACGCATTCGAAAAGCCTGTTTCGTGGATCGCACGGATGCGGGAGGGAATGGCGAAAGATTTTTCCTGGGATATGTCCGCGAAGGAATATCAACGGCTGTTCCGCTCGCTATAACAGGACGCCCGATATCCCGACTGCGATGCCCAGAATGCCAAAAATCAGACTGATCACCGGGAAAAGCTTTTTGCGCGAAATGAAGTAGAGCGAAGCCATGACTACGCCGATTTCGAGCATCCCCTCGCCCAGGTCGTAGCGCAGGGCTTTATTCTCCGTGTGGAGGGTTTCCTGCTCTTTCTTGGTAGCTTCGTCTTTCACTTCCTTGCTTTCTTTTTCGTACTTCGTCTGTTGGGACTCGTAGCGGGCGATGGTCTGCTCTGTGTCGGGTCTATCGCGGCCCAGCACGTTCATTAAGTCGACACCGAGCTCCAGGCTATGAAACTTGATGCGGTTGGATTGATACAGCGACCACTGATCGTTGGCCTCGGAGCGCTCGACCACAGCCGTCGTATGCGCACGATGAGATTGGATAGAAACTATCGCCAGACACACAGCCAATACGGCGGCGAGCACGCCGACCTTCTGTCCCAGGGGATCCGATCCCCCGCCTTCGGTCTTAATTTCGATTTCAGCCATAGCTGGTTAACAGGATAGCGCTGCTTCAGGGAATGGCCGGAGTTGCATCTTTCGGGCCGAATCCCGCATCATAAGTAGCGGACCCCCAGGGGGATACGAAGGAAACATGGCTTCTGAAAACACACTGACTTTTACAGATGGCGCTTTTGACCAGGACGTGCTGAAATCGGACACGCCCGTACTGGTGGATTTTTGGGCTCCCTGGTGTGGACCCTGCAAAGCCATGGGCCCCACGATTGACGCCCTTGCCAGCGAATACGCCGGCAAGGTGAAGATCGGAAAGCTGAATACCGACGACAATCCGGGTACCGCCATGCGCTACGGGATCCGTGGCATCCCCACGCTGCTGCTGTTCAAGGGCGGCCAAGTGGTGGATCAACGGGTTGGCGCGATGCCCAAGCCCGAAGTCCTCAAAATGATCGAGCCGCACCTCGCCAAGGTTAGTAGCTAAGCTCGGCTTAGCTGGTGACAGCCCCTTGCGCGGCTGAGCCGACCGAGTTTACATACTTCCGAAACACGCCGGTGGCGTATTTCAGCTCGGGCGCCTTCCATGCGCTGAGCCGGGACTTCATCTCCTCGGGCGAAACTTCCAGGTCGATCGTTCGTTTGTCCAGATCGATCGTGATCATGTCGCCCTCGCGAACCGCGGCGATAGGTCCACCGACGAACGCCTCGGGAGCAATGTGGCCCACCATAAACCCGCGAGTGGCTCCGCTGAAGCGGCCATCGGTCAGTAGCGCCACGCTATCGGCCAGTCCTGCTCCGACGATCGCGCTGGTTACGCCCAGCATTTCGCGCATGCCAGGACCGCCGCGCGGACCTTCGTAACGCACCACGACAACGTCGCCGGCCTTAATCTCCCCACTGGTCACGGCATGCATGGCGTCTTCTTCGCGCGCGAACAGGCGAGCCGGTCCATGATGCGACTTCTTAGCGATTCCCGTGACTTTGATCACGCTGCCTTCAGGCGCGAGGTTCCCTTTGAGGATCACCAGGCCGCCGCTCGCCTTAATCGGATTAGCCAGCGGACGAATCACTTCCTGGCCAGTCGTTTCTTTGGCATCGGCGGCTTCCTCGGCGAATGTCCGGCCAGTGACCGTGACGGCATCGCCGTGGGCGTAGCCCCCGTCACTTAAGCGTTTCGCCACTACTGCCCAGCCGCCAGCTTGATCTACGTCGTAGGCCACAAAGCGACCCGCAGGTTTCAAATCGACGATAAGAGGCGTACGCGCGCTAATAGTCTGGAAATCATCCATGGTCAGCGGAACGCCGGCTTCGTGCGCCAGAGCGAGCAGATGCAGCACCGCATTGGTCGATCCGCCGGTGGCGGCCACCGACGCGATAGCGTTTTCGAACGCTTTGCGGGTTGCGATCGTGCGCGGCCGGCGATCCGCGCGCACCGCGTCCATCACCACTTGGCCGCAGCGGAAGGCTACCTGCTGCTTGCGCGGGTCGACTTGGGGCACAGAAGCGGTACTCATCGGAGAAAGCCCGATCATTTCCATCACAGTCGCCATGGTGTTGGCGGTGAACTGTCCGCCGCACGCACCCGCGCCGGGGCACGACGTATTCTCGATCTCTAGCAGTTGGGCATCGGTGATCAGATTCGCCGCACGCTGGCCCACAGCTTCAAACACCGTCTGAACTGTGGAATTGTTGGGCCCGGGCATGATCGTGCCGCCGTACATCACCACCCCCGGCACGTTCAGGCGTAACAGAGCCATGCCTGCTCCCGGAATAGTTTTATCGCAGGCCACCAGCGCGACGATGCCATCGAACATGTGCCCGCGCGCCACCAGCTCGATCGAGTCCGCAATCAGATCCCGACTAACGAGGGAGGCTTTCATGCCTTCCGTGCCCATCGTAACGCCGTCGCTGATCGCGATGGTGTTGAATTCCATGGGCGTGCCGCCCGCCGCCCGAATGCCGGCCTTGACGTGCGTGGCCAACTCGCGCAGGTTATAGTTGCACGGCATGGTCTCAATCCAGGTATTCGCGACGCCAATGATCGGCTTCTTCAAGTCCTCATCAGTGAAGCCGATAGCCTTGAGCATGGCGCGCGCGGGCGCACGATCCCGTCCTTGCGTGATGGTGTAACTCTGAAGTTTCATGGGAAACTTCCATCGTACCGCGACAAAACCCAAATTATTTCACCAGAACGGGTAAATATTCGGCCACTTCGTTCGTCTAAACTAAGTACAACAGGGGATTGCCGAGGAACTTTCCCTTCCAGGAACTCGTCTTAACCAATTAAGGCAAGTTAAGTTCCTGGCTGTGGAGACACCAACACCGTGAAAACAAAGTGGAAAATCGTTGTCGGAACGCTACTGGCGGTGGTCGCCGTGGGCGGGACCGTAGCGAGCGTACGATGGAGCCGCAGCGCGCAGGTAACGGTGCAGACGGCCACCGCCGCCAAAGGCGACCTGACGTCCATCGTAACTGCTTCTGGTGAAATTAAGCCCAAGACCTACACGAACTTAGGTGCTAACGCCCAGGGCCGGGTCATGGAGTTGATGGTCAAAGAAGGGGACCACGTTCGCCATGGCCAGATCGTGGCCCGGATCGAAAGCATCCAGGCCCACGCCGATGTCGATCAGCAGCGCGCCACAATAGCGTCGGCTGAAGCCGACTCAACCGCTTCCGAGGCGGGCCTGAAAGTGCAGGACGATACAATTAAAACCCAGCGGGCTACCATTGATCGAACTAAAGCGGATCTGGAATTGGCCAAGATCAACAATGACCGCTATGAGCAACTCTACAAGGCAGGTGTGGTTGCACAAGCAGACTTGGACCAGCGCAAATCTACCTACGAATCCCAGCAGGCGGGACTTCGGGAAGCCGAGCTGCGGCTGGACCAACTCATATCGCAACGGGCCCAGACCGTGGCCCAGCTGCAATCGACGCAGCGGCGTGTCACGCAGGCGCAAGCCGGGCTCACCCGCTTAGCCGATATTCTGGAGAAACACGACGTGGTCACGCCCCTGGATGGCATCGTCACAACGTTGCCGGTGCAAATCGGCGAGACGGTGGTGCCGGGAATCCAGAACTCTGCCGCATCCAGCATCATGACCGTGGCGGATATGTCCGTGGTCACGGCGGAAGTGAACGTGGATGAGACCGACATTGTGAACCTGCAGCTTGGCCAGAAGGCCGAAGTGACCATTGACGCAATCCCCAATCGCACATTTACGGGGCACGTCACTCAGATCGGAAACGAAGCTATTCTGCGTTCCACCGGACAGGTAGCTTCGAGCAGCGCGACCTCATCCACGGAGGCCAAGGACTTCAAAGTGGTCGTGACGCTGGATAATCCGCCTGATGAAGTTCGCCCGGGCCTTTCCTGCACAGCCAAGATTGTCACCGCGACGCGCAAAGATGTGCTCAATATCCCGATTCAGGCGCTCACCGTTCGGCAACAAGGCGAGCTGGACGATGCGGCTGCCAAGGATAAGCCCAAGGATAATGGGCGGGCACCAATCGACCTGGCGACGCAAAAGCAGCGCAAGGAAGAGATCACCGGCGTGTTTGTCATCGTGAATCAAAAGGCGGAATTCCGGAAGGTGGGAACCGGGATCACCGGCGCCACGGATATTGAGGTCTTGAGCGGCGTCCAGCCGGGCGAGCAGATTGTGGTCGGCAGCTACCAGGCGATTCGCACCATGCGGCCCGGATCGCGGGTACAAGTGGACAATCGCAACGCCGTTATCGGAGCCGGAAGTTAGCCCATGGCCCAGGCGGCGGTGATCGACAAAGCGGAACGCGGAGACCAGCTCCGGCGCGAGGGCGTCATCATTCGAACCTGGGATTTGATGAAGACCTACGTCATGGGCGATCAGACCATCCATGCCGTAGCCGGCATCGATATCGAAATCAAGAAGGGCGAATATGTCGCCATCATGGGTCCTTCCGGCTCCGGAAAATCGACCTTGATGAACTTGATCGGCTGTCTGGACAGTCCCTCGGCGGGATTGTACTATCTCAACGGCAACCTGGTCAGCGACATGGACGATGACGAGCTGGCGCGCATCCGCAACAAGGAAATCGGATTCGTGTTTCAGACCTTCAATCTGCTGGCGCGCGCCACGGCGCTGCACAACGTGGAGCTGCCGCTAATCTATGCGGGCGTTTCCTCGCAGCAGCGGGTGGAAATGGCCAAGGCCGCTCTCAAAGAAGTGGACCTTCAGGAGCGCATGCTGCATAAGCCCAGCGAGCTTTCGGGCGGGCAGCGCCAGCGCGTGGCGATCGCGCGGGCTCTGGTGAACCATCCGTCGCTTCTGCTGGCAGACGAGCCGACGGGCGCGCTCGACACCGCCACCGGCAACGACATCATGGCGCTGTTCGCCAAATTACACAAAGAAGGCAACACCATCGTGCTGGTGACGCACGAACACGACATCGCCCTGCACGCGCATCGCATTATCCACATTCGCGACGGGAAAGTGGAAAAAGACGAGGCCGTTAGTAAATAGCAGACGCTACTTTGCCGTTGCTGCCGCCGCCTTCTTAAAATCCCCAGCCTTAAAGTAGGAAATCGTCGTTGGATCGACCCATTTCTTGAAGATCGCCGAAAGCTGTTCGGGAGTAGTATCGCTGATCTTCTTTTCCAGATCGCTCTCCCGCTGCATGGTCCGGCCCAGCTCGGCCTGGCTCACGAACAACCCGACCAACTGGTTATCCTGCGATCGGCTGAGCTGCCTTTCCTGCATCAGGGCAGTCTTGGCTGTGGCGACCTCTTCCGCAGTGAATCCGGTGGTGACGGCTTTAGTGATTTCGTCGTTAAAGGCAGCTTCGACTTTGGCCGTATTTTCGTTCTTGGCGGAGGCCACGGCGGCAAACACTCCGTACTTTTCCTGCGGGCCCGCCCTGAAATTGCTGTTTACGCCATAGCTTAACCCGTCCTTTTCGCGGATACGAACCCACAGCCGGCTCTTTTCATCCCCACCAATAATGCGGTCGGCCAGGACCATGGCCGGGTAGTCGGGATCCTGCTGATCCATGCTGACGGGAGTCACCGCGTACAAATAGGCATTGGCTTTGTCCGGCGCCTCAAGAGAGATGTTGGCTGGGCTGAGCTTACTCCAGCTTCGCTTGATCACGGCATAGGGCTTCGGGCTCTTCCAGGAGCTGAATAGCTCCTCCGCCACTTTCCGGACTTCAGCCGGATCGAAATCTCCGACCACGGCGAGCTCGCCATTCGATGCGCCATAGAAATCCGCGTAAAACTTCTTGACTTCTTCGAGAGAGACCTTCTTCAATTGATCGATGTTCTCATCGATGGTCAAGGTGTAGCGCGGATCGCCCGGCGGATAGGCCGCGTTCAGAAACCGGTTCATCGCGATGCTGGCCATGTTTTGCGGCTCGCTGCGCCCGGCTTCGAGCTGCGCGATGGACGCCTGCCGGATCTGCTCGAAATCGGATTCCGGGAAGGACGGTTGCCGCAGGATCTCAGCGGCTAACCGCAGCGCGGGGACCAATCCCGCCCGCAGGGTATCGATAGAGGCGGTCGCCCTGTCGAGAGAACCGCTCACGTTGATGCGAGCTTTAATCTTGTCGAACTCATCCTGCAACTGCTGCCGCGTATGCTTCTGAGTGCCGCGCATCAGCAGGGCGCCGGCCAGGCGCGGCGCGGCGCCTTTATTTGCAAGACTCTTCTCGTCGCCAAAATGAAGCTGAAGGCTCGCCACTACGGTGCCGCCGCGAGTCTTCTTGGGCAACAGAACCAGCTTCAACCCGCTAGGCAGGGTGACGCGCGTGACGCGCGCTTCAATATTGGCGGGGGAGGGATCGAAAGCCTCGCCTTCCTCGACCGCGGCTTTGCCCTTATAGTCCTTAAGTTCTGCGACGATATCCGGGCTGGGCGGAATCACCGAGCGGTCTGGCTGAGCGGTCGGCAAATACCGCCCGATCGTCCGATTGTCGGGCTTCAAATAAAGCTTCGCGACGCGCGCGACATCTTCCGGAGTGACTTTTTCGACCTGATCGCGGTTCAGATAAATCAGGCGCCAATCGCCCATCGAGCCCCATTCGCTAAGGGCCAGTCCCACGCGTTCGGAGTTGTTCAACTCCAGATCGATATTTTTCAGAATACGTGTTTTGGCGCGATCCACTTCTTCCTTGTTGGGCGGTTCCTTGATCAAGCCATCAATCACGCTCAGCATGGTTTTTTCGGCGTCGTCCAGGGATTTATCTTTGGCCACGGTTGCGCTGAACATCTCCACACCCGGATCATGCAGCGAATAATTCTCGGCATCGGCGGAGACCGCTTTCTTGCTCTCGACCAAAGCTTTGTAGAGCCGTCCCGAAGGCGCTTCGGACAAAATACCGGAAAGTACATCCAAGGCCGGCGAATCCTTATGGGAACCCGAGGGAACGTGGAACGCCATCATCACCGACTGATGGTCGCCCACGCGCCGGAGAACCACTTCGCGTTCGCCATCCTGAGTGGGTTCTTCCGTATAAGTGGGTAGAAGCTTGCGGGTCGGCCTGGGAATGACGCCGAACAGTTCCGTGACCCAGCCCAGAGCTTTTGTGGGATCGAACTTGCCGGCGATCAGAAGCATCGCGTCATCGGGCTGGTAGTAGTTGCGATAGAAAGCTTGGAGCTTCTCGATGGGAACCTTTTCGATATCGCTCAGCGTGCCGATGGGGCTGCGGCCATAGGAGTGCCATAGATAGGCAGTTGAGAGCACACGCTCTTCGAGGACTTGGTCAGGGCTGTTCTCGCCGCGTTCGAATTCGTTGCGAACCACGGTCATTTCACTGTCCAGATCGCTCTTGGCGACCCGCGAATTCACCATGCGGTCCGCTTCCATTTCGAGCGCCCAGCGCAGGTCGGCGTCGGTACCCGGGACAGTCTCGAAATAGTTGGTGCGATCCCAGGAGGTGCTCCCGTTGAAGTCGTTGCCGTGAGCGCTGAGCTCGCCCATGATTTCTTTGTGCTTCTGGGTCCCCTTGAACAGCATGTGCTCGAGCAGGTGCGCCATGCCGGTTTCGCCCGCGCCCTCGTGACGCGATCCGACCATATAGGTCACGTTGATGGTGACCTTGGCCTTGGAGTTATCGGGGAACAGCAGCACCTGTAAGCCGTTGTCCAGACGGTACTCGGTGATACCCTCGACCGAAGTGACTTTGACCGGTGCCGGAGGGGTTTGGGCAGGAAGCCTGAGGGCCAGAGCCAGGCCCAGAATCAGAGCGAGGGACGCCAGATTTCTCATGGTTACTAGACTATCATCCTGAAATTTAGACGCGGGAAAGCCGAAAACGAAAGGCGGAACTGCTTGACTTTGCTGGCTTCACTAGATTAACGTAACGATTCGACGTGGCCCGCTTGCCTGGCCGCTCGTATTATGGCGGAAGACGACCGCGTGGCGGCACAAACCGTCGAGGAACAGCTCGAGTCCAGCCTGGAAAGCGTAGACCAGGCGGAAGACACCGTATTGCGACTGGCCACGGCCATGGGCTTCGATGAAGAGGATCAGCATAGAATCGGCATCGCGGTGCGGGAATGCGTGGTGAACGCCGTGGTGCATGGCAACCGCTATCACTCGCGCAAGAAGGTGCACCTTACCGTTGCTCGCAGTGGGGAACGGTTGGAAATCCTGGTGGGAGACGAGGGCGGAAGCTTCGACGCGTCGAAAATACCGGATCCGCTGGCCGAGGAAAATCTGCTGCGGCAATCCGGCCGGGGGTTGCTGATGATGCGGGCGTTCATGGACGAGTTTCAGGTGCGGCCGCGTGAGCCGCTCGGCACTGAAGTGAGAATGGTGAAGTACCTGGCGAAAGCCGGGTAGTGATCCGCGAGCCAAAAGGAGGCAAGACGTGAGTGTGAAAATGACCACCCGACAGGTGGGTGACGTGACCGTAGTCGATGCGGTAGGCCGGATCACGCTGGGCGACGGCGCCAGCACTTTCCGCGATACGATTCGGGATTTGGCGGCTGGTGGCAAGAAGAAGCTCTTGCTGAACCTGGCCGAAGTGTCCTATATCGACAGCTCGGGCATTGGAGAAATGGTCTCCGGGTTCACGACCGTCACTAATCAGGGCGGGCAGGTGAAACTGCTGAACCTGACCAAGCGGGTAAAGGACCTCCTGCAGATCACCAAGCTATATACCGTGTTTGAGGTGTTTGAGGATGAAGCTGCGGCAGTCCGCAGTTATTCCTAAGCCGGAACAGCGCTAAATCAGCAGGGCCGTAAAAGAAACGGGGAGAATTACGGCGGCAACGCCTCACTTTAAAGTGAGATGCTTCCGGGCGACGTCGCCGTAGGAACACCTTATGGTCCCTATCCGCGAACGCAAAACGTATTCCGTGCTGCTGGCCGACGACCTCACGTTGGTCCGGGAGGGGCTGGCGGCGTTGTGCGCCGTTCACGCCCAATTTCAGGTGGTAGGCCAGTGTTCGGATGGGGCTTCGGCGCTGCGCATGATCGAGAGCCAGAGGCCGGATCTGGCCGTGCTGGACCTGAACCTGCCGGACCTGTTCACCATGGAAATCGTGCGGCGCGTTCGCGACGCTAACCTGCCGACTAAAATCGTGGTCTTGTCCATCCGGAAGGACCGAAAGACGGTGGTCGAGGCCCTACGCTGCGGAGTGAGCGGGTTTCTTCTGAAATCGGCTCCTTCAAGCGAACTGCTAGAGGCCCTGGATCAGGTCCTCGACGGCAGCATCTACGTTTCTCCCCAATTGGAACTTAGCAAGATCTTCAGTACCAATCATAAAAACTCTCCTGACGATCCATTGGATCTGCTGAGTGCACGCGAATACCAAGTATTTTCCTTGTTGATCGAGGGAGTGCGGGCCAAGGAGATCGCTGCCCGGCTCGAATTAAGTCCCAAAACGATCGACACCTACCGCGCGAGTCTGATGCGCAAGCTGGACATTCACGATGTGGCCGGCCTGGTAAAGTTCGCTATCAACCGCGATCTCACCTCAACCTAGAACTTCTGGCATCCACGCAGAACCTGATACACTGGGACTTAAGTCACAATTTTCCAGGGGTCCTCATGGATCGTTATACCCGCAAAGAGTTGAAAACCGACAAGTTCGCCCAGGGAGTCGAAACTGGGTGGGAATTCCTCGCCGAACATCGCGGCCAAACTGCGCGCTGGGGTGCCATTGCGCTGGCTGTGGTGGTCATCGCCGCGGGTATCTGGCTTTATCGCAGTCATCAGGCAACGCAAAGGACCGAACTGCTCGCCAAGGCCATGCAGGTGGACGACGCCACGGTGGGAACAACGCCACAGCCCCCCCGCCTGAATTTCGCGACCGCCGAGGAAAAAGAAAAGGCTCGCATAGCGGCCTTCACGGATGTAGCAGTCAAGTACCCCGGTAGCCAAGAGGCTGCGATTGCGCAACTCGCGGTGGCTGCCGCGCAGGCCGATAAGGGCCAAGTCGACGAGGCGCTCAAGACGTTCCAAAAAATCGTGGACACGGCGCCCGACCCCTATAACTCCGTAGCGAAATTGTCCTTAGCTCAGATCTACGAATCGCAAGGGAAGACCGATGAGGCCGAAAAGCTGCTCCGGCAGCTGGTCGACAAGCCTACCATCTTCGTTTCAAAGGAGCAGGCTACGTTGGATCTAGGGCAGCTGCTCGCCAAGAAAAATCCGGCCGAAGCGCGTAAGCTGCTTGAGCCACTTAGCCAAAGCAAGCGCACCGTGGTAAGCCGCGCCGCCGTTGCCGCCATGAGCAGCATCCCGGCAAGCCCGGCTCCGCCGCAGTCTAACTGACTTGTCCGCCGGATCGCCACGCGATTCCCAGGAAAGTCCAGTCGGACGGCTGCGCTTTCCGGTCGAGAATTCACGCGGCCGCCGTTATCCCGAACTGGCGCACTCCTATCGCAACGAATTTCGCCGCGATCGCGACCGCGTAGTTCACTCGCGGGCATTCCGGCGTCTGGAGAATAAGACCCAGGTCTTCACTCCCGGTCTCTCCGATCACTTCCGCAATCGTCTCACGCACACCCTGGAGGTTTCGCAAATTGCCCGCACGGTCGCGTCGGTGCTGGGTTTGAGCGAGGATCTTACGGAGGCGCTGGCGCTGGCCCACGATGTGGGTCATCCCCCGTTCGGGCATGCCGGAGAAGCCGAGCTCGATTCCATGATGCGCCGATTTGGCGAGCGGTTCGATCACAACCTTCATGCCTTGCGGATCGTTGAGTCGTTCGAGAATCCGTATCCCAGATTTCCGGGGCTCAACTTGACCTTCGAGGTGCGCGAGGGAATCGTTAAACATTCCCGGGATTTTGCCCCGGGAGAAATTCCCGAGCTGGACGAATATCTGCCGGGCTTGCGTCCGCCGCTCGAAGCCCAGTTGATCGACTTGTGCGATGAAATCGCCTACAACACCTCGGATCTGGACGATGGCTATAGTGCGGGAATGATCGTCGTTAAAGAAGCGTGTTCCGCTGTGAATCGCTTTGGCGAGCTTTACGAAATCACCGAGTATCAATTCCCCGGGTTGTCGGAGCGGGTGCGGATGAAAGAAGTCGTGCGCGGCCTGATCGACGGACTGGTTACCGGGCTGATGGAAGGGACTGTTGCAGCTTGCGCCGGTCTGGCCAGCGTTGAGGCCGTCAGGCTGCATCCTGAAAGGGTTGCGCGATTCACGGCGGAGGCTGCGAAAACGAGTGCGCAGCTCAAACGCTTCCTTCGGGAGAGCGTATACGAATCGCCGGCACTGGTTCGAGCACGCAGCGAGTCGGTTTCGCGGATCGCGGGCCTGTTCGAGCTGTTGCTGGCGCATCCCGACCTGATGCCGGCCGCATACCTCGCAGAATCGGCGGGTCAGCCACTGCACCGTCAGGTGTGCGATTACATCGCGGGGATGACCGACGGGTTCTTCCTCCGCACCGCCGCGCAACTAGGCATTTCCTAAGCCCTCTGGGGTATCGATCGGGTTCCCGTGCTACGCTATTTTGTCGCTGAAGCTCTTTGTGGCCCGCCGGCTGTACAACTTTAGGTGATTCCCCGCGTTATTAGTAGTAGGATCCCAATGAAGAAGTTGAGCATTGCGCTTATGCTGGCGGCGTTGGCCGGCTTGGCCGCCTACAGCGGCACCGACTATAGCCAGTTCAATCAACCCTTAAACAAAGACCAGGAAGTGCTTCACACCCTCAACCGGTTGACTTTCGGCCCGCGTCCGGGAGATGTCGAAGTTGTCCGGAAAATGGGCGTGAAGAAGTGGATCGACCAGCAGCTTCATCCTGAGCGGATTGTGGAAAATCCAGAGTTAGCGGCGCGGCTGCAGCCTCTGGAATCTTTGCAGATGAAGGCGGCAGAGATCGCTACGAATTATCCGCCGCGGGTAGTTGTCCAAGCCATGAGCAAGGGGCTCATGCCCCTTCCGCAGGATGCGGATGCAAGGCAAAGAGTCGAACTTCAGCTTCAGCGTCTCAAGGCCCGCCAGAACGCGAACGGTCAGGGCGAAGGCCGTGACCCTCTCCAACAAGCGATGCGGCAGCAGGTGCTGGCGACTACCGATCCCGTGGAGCGCCGGAAACTGGTCGCCGACAAAGCGCCCCAACAGGCGGTTGCTTATGATCTGAACGAAGCCAAGCTGTATCGTGCGATTTATAGCAACCGGCAACTGGAAGAGCAGATGGCCGACTTCTGGTTCAACCACTTCAATGTTTACATCGACAAAGGCGCGGATCGCATTCTTACCTCCACGTATGAGCGCGACGCGATTCGTCCGCATGTGTTCGGCAACTTTCGCGATTTGCTGGAAGCCACGGCGCAAAGCCCGGCGATGCTTTTCTATCTAGACAACTGGGAGAGCGTATCATCCGAACTCGGACAGCGTGATATCAACCAAAAAGCCAAGCTAAGAGCCAAGGCGAAACAGGCGCGTGGCTTGAATGAGAACTACGCGCGTGAGCTGATGGAGCTTCACACGCTGGGTGTGGACGGCGGATATACGCAGCACGACATCATCGAAGTCGCCCGTTGCTTCACCGGGTGGACCATCAACCAGCCGAATCGCGGGGGCGAATTTGTTTACAACGATCGCGTTCACGATAAGGGTGAGAAAACCGTGCTGGGCGTAAAAATTCCCGCCGGCGGGGGCAGGGAAGATGCGGAGCGAGTGCTCGATATTCTGGCGCGGCATCCGTCCACAGCGCATTTTATTTCGACTAAGCTCGCGAAAAAGTTTGTGGCCGATGATCCGCCGCCGGCCCTGATCGAGCGCATGGCAAAAACGTTCCACGATACCGATGGCGATATTCGCGCGGTGATGTCGACCATGCTCGATTCGAGAGAGTTTTTCTCAGAAGGCGCGTTTCAAGCCAAAGTCAAGACGCCGCTGGAGCTGATTGTGAGCGCCGTCCGCGCGTCGGACGCGCAAGTCGACTTCGCGATTCCACTAGCCACGCAAATCGCGCAATTGGGCGAACCGCTTTATCGCAAGATTGAACCCACCGGATATTCCAGTGCGAATTCGGAGTGGGTGAATTCGGCGGCGCTTCTCGCCCGCATGAATTTCGCGCTGGCGCTGACGGACAACCGCGTTCCGGGTTCCAAGGTCGATGCGATCAAGTTCGCGGACAATCCAGCCGCGGTAGCCCGGCAGGTCTTGTTCCACGAGGCCTCGCCCCAGACCCTCGACTCGATCAAGAAGGCGCTGGCGCAGAGAGAGCCGACACCGGCGCTGGTCGCGGGCCTGGTTCTTGGATCACCGGATTTCCAGAGGAGATAATTTATGTCTACTCGACGCCTTTTTCTCAAGAGCTCGGCGCTAGGAATGTTTGGAGTGGGTACCGCGCCAGCTTGGCTATCGCGCGCTTTGTACGCCGCGGACGGTCCCGGCGCGCACAAGAAGATTCTAGTAGCAATATTCCAGCGTGGCGCGGTCGACGGGCTCAACGTGGTGGTTCCGTTCGGCGAAAAGCAATACTACAGTCTGCGGCCGAACCTGGCGATCCCCAAGCCCGACCGCACGGAAAACTCGGCCATCGATCTGGACGGTTTCTTCGGTCTGCATCCCGCGCTAGCGCCGCTCAAGCCTATCTACGATTCCGGTCACATGGCCATCGTCCACGCAGTGGGCTCGCCCGATCCCACGCGCTCGCATTTCGACGCGCAGGATTACATGGAATCCGGCACGCCGGGCAGGAAGGCAACATCCGACGGCTGGCTGAACCGCGCGTTGCGCATCCAAAAAGACGCTTCGCCGGTGCGCGCCGTAAGCCTGGGGACGGCATTGCCGCGAGCGATGCGCGGACAGAACGAAGCGGTGGCGATCGCCAACCTGAACGATTTTCAGATCCGCGATACCCGTGGAGCTGGCACCTTCGAGAGCATGTATGAAAGCTCTCTAGATCAAGTGTTGAACGGCGCGGGTCGCGAAACTTTCGAAGCCGTTAAGCTGATGCAATCGATTCAGAAACAGCCTTACGCACCCCGTAATGGCGTGCAATATCCCAACTCATCGCTCGGGCAAGACCTGATGCAGATTGCGAGGCTGATCAAGTCGAACGTCGGCCTCGAGGTGGCGTTCGCTGAAATGCGCGGTTGGGACACGCACGTCAACGAAGTGGGTGCCCGGCCAACGGTGGGTCAGCTCGCCAACTTGCTCGGGCAGTTTGGAGGCGCCCTGGCCGCGTTTTATCAGGACCTGGGAGATAGAATGGCGGACGTCAGTGTCATCACCATGAGCGAGTTCGGGCGCACCGCGCGCGAAAATGGCTCCCGCGGTACCGACCATGGCCATGCCAACGTGATGTTCGCGTTCGGCGGCGGCATTCGGGGCGCCAAAGTTTACGGCCAGTGGCCGGGTCTCGAGCAAGAACAGCTCTATGAGCAACGCGATCTGCAGCTCACTACCGATTTTCGCGACGTGCTCGGAGAGTTGGTGGTGAGGCACTTGGGGAATGCTCAAGTGGCGAGCGTTTTTCCGGGTTATGAACAACCCAAGTTTCGCGGGATCGTAGGTTAGCGCCTGGTCATTCGTTCGAGAATGCGTTCGGCCACTCGATTGACGACCTGATTCTCCAGCGTACCGAATTGCCGGCGATCACCACGTTCCCAGCTTTCGAGGATCCGATCAGCCACCGCGTCAATTATACGTTCGCGAATCTGGTCCAACACGCTCGTGTCCGAGGCGACAAAATATTCTTGAAGCTGGCGATCCAAATCTTCAGAGGTTTCTTCACGCTGGACACTCAAGCGCGATTGCAACCCTTGGAGCAGGGCGGTCGCCTTGTCCGCGGCTTCGGATAACTTAATGTCGGGTTTCGTCTGGCGGGCCATGCAACGCCGGACTCATTATACCCTTTGGAGTATCCATCGCCTGTGATACTATACCCTGTAGGTAAATTCTGACTAACCCCATATATTGGGGCATACTACTACGAGGGACGTGGAGAATTCGGTCACGTTCGATTCCAGTTTGGAGATCCGGGCGACGTTTCGGTTCCCCGTGACTTGGTCGTACCTTAACGGCGCGCCCAATCAACGGGCGACGCCCGCTCAATCCAATTTGCATCCAACACCGGCGATTCCCAGATCCGCCGCCAGACCCGTTTCAGTGACGCCTCCGGTTTCAAAACCAATCGAGCCGGTTACCGTCACCATGGAAGTCGCGACCACGAAACCGAACCGGGCCCAGAAAGCCCCGGGACCCAGCCAGTCCGGGGCTGACGCGAAATGGGAAATGATAATTCCCAAAATGGCGCGGCCTACCGCGACGCCGCGTCCGCAGCGGTCTCTTGAAAGAACAACGCAGCCGCCGAAAGCTGCAACTTCGCCCGCGACTGCAACGGCCGAAATTCCTAGGGAAATCTCTTTTTACGCCGGGAGCGAGGCTTCGTTTGTGCCGCGGCGCTGGAAAGTGCTCAGTCTGGGTGCTGCAGCCCTAATCGTCGGCTGTGTGATCGCGTGGGTACGTCCAGGAGGCGATTCGCGGGCGGTTAGCGATGCTGCGCGGGCTGCTGCGGGCACCTGGAGCCAGCGAACCGCGTATTTGGTCGGCGCTAAGAATCCGCGCGAGATTCTGATCTATAGCGGTTCCGAAGACGTGAAGAACTATCGTATCGAGTTCGCCTGGGTTCCGGATACCCGGGGCGTGGGTTGGCTTTTTCGAGGAACTGATTCGGCGAATTATTACGCCGCAAAGCTTCGCCTGGTACAGGCTGGGTCGACGCCCTCGCTTTCCGCAGAACACTTCGCCGTGGTCAAGGGAGTAGAGAGTCCGCACACTCGCAAAGTCGTCACTCTCGGCCGGACTTCCGGTCAAGTTTTCGTTCGAATGGATGCGAACGGTCCAGCGTTTACGCTGTATTTACAAGGAAGCCCGGCTGACTATTGGACGGATGAGCGATTCGAGACAGGCAGTTTGGGGTTTTACGGGGAGGGTGGCGAAAGACCAGTGCTGCAAGCGCTCCGTTTCACGTTTTTCAAAAAGAGCGGCCTTCAGACCGTCGTAACTTCACTGCAGTGATTTCTTGACACTATGACGGCACCCCACGGATTTCGAACCACTGGATTTGGCTCGGCGGCCGCTGCGGCTCCAGCCGTCGCAAGCACCGATCCGCTTCAAGCTGCGATTGCCTTGCGCTCCCAGGGCCGGTTTCAGGCGGCACTCGATCTTTTGTCCGGGCCGGGAGATCTTCCTACCGATGCCTACGTGTTGCGCGGGGATCTTCTGGTCGAACTGGGGCGCCTGGCGGACGCGGCCGGAAGTTACTACACCGCCCTCGTTTCCGCGCCCGGCAATCTGTACGCGCGCATGCATCTGGGTTCCTGTCTACGCCGGGTAGGACGCTGGGCGGAAGCCGCCGACGCGTTTCAGGCGGTGTTACAGGCCGATCCACATCGCGACGCGATCCGCTTGGAGCTGGGAGATTGTCTCTTGCGTCTAAACCGGCTGGAACAAGCTCTAAACTGCTTTGACCAGTGCTGGTCGGATGCCGCGCAACGGCCGGCTGCGTTCGGCAAGGGCGTAGCGCTGCAACTGCTCCGACGCTTCGACGAAGCTGAAATCGCGTATGAGCGCGCACTGGCGCTGGACGGAAAAGCCGAGGAAGCGCTCGCCAACCTGATCGCGATGAGCCTGGAAGTTTTCGACCTGGAGCGGGTATTGCGATATTCGCGCCGCTTGGTGGAGAATAATCCCTGGTCCGTTCCCGGCTTGCAGGGCCTCACCCTGGTCGCGGTGGAGCGTGGTGACATGGAAACCGCCGCGCGTCATTTTTCCACGCTCGCGAACCAGGCGCCTGAGCCGGATCAAGCTACTTCAGAAGGCTCCGAGGATATCATTGAATATCGTTTGAGCCAAAAAGCCATCAATTATTTTAGAGATTTCATGCGCACCCGGTCTGCACCTCCGGCTGAGCGCCGCTATTGAGGAGAGTTATATGTCGCGTTTGCGTGTACGCATCGAGTTGAATCGCGGAGGAGTAGGAGTTCCCCTGGACAAGTTGGCCAGCGTGGTCCAGCAGGCGCAATCTTTCTTTCGCATGCTGGGCGACGACGTTCACATCGACCAAAGCCAAGGCGATTGGCTGGGATTCGATTTCGACCACGAGTCGCTGAATTTTACGGCTGAATTCGTGGGTGCGGTCACCCAGGAGCAAGTCGCGGAGTTTCATGCCGCGTTCGACGGCACGACGCCGTTGCGGCGCGCCACTATTGCGCAATTTGCGCGCATCGCCGACGCGATCGAGGAAGACGAGGTGATCGGGTTCGGCCTGTATCTCAATGAGAGTGACGATCCCGGTGAGTGGCGCTGCCTTTCGCGGCGCGATGCGCTCCGGATAGCCGAGGAGATTCAGGTGTTGCTCGGAGCGGGCCAAGTGGGGCAGGAGTCACACTTGCCGGTCGCGCCCGACGCGGGCACCAGCGCCCGTTACCTGTTCGGCCGGCGTGATCGCGGCGTGGAAACAGCGAAGTTGACGGGCGCCGTCCGGGAAGTGGAAGCCAGCCTTTCCAAGCGCATCAGCCGACTGGAAGGCGAGGTGGCGGACCATTCAAGCCATATTCACGATCTACGCTCGAAATCCTTGGAAGCCGAGCAAAGCATGGGACGGTTGCTTTCGGCCGTGGAAGGTTTCTGCGAACAGGCCGCCATGCGGCTGGAAACCGTGACCACTCCCGCGCTTAGCTCGGCCGCGGCAGCCGGTGTGAGCCGATCACCCGTAGAAAATCGTTCCCTGCCAGAAGCAACTGTAGCCGCGGCGCCTGCCCCGAGTGTAATGCCCAAGATGGGTTCGGCGTCCCCAGCAGATGCACCGGCCAAGACGGAAATCGGACCCAAACTGGACTTAGCGCCTAAACCGGAGCCGGCGCATAAGTCGGAGCCGTCTAAGGAAGCTCCGAAGCCGACGGGTGAGGCATCCTCTCTTAGCCCGGCTGCATCGATGCTCACCACAGCAGCCGCGTCGGCAGCCACATCGCCTCTCCGGACCGCCACGCCCGTAATGACGGCCGCGCCTTTCAAAGAGCGCCCGCCAGCCATCTGGTGGCGAACCCCAATCGCGATTTTTGTGGGTTTGGGCACGGTGGTGCTCGTTCTGGGCATATTGCTTTGGCCAACCGGCTCGGGTAGCACAAATCAGGTAACGGCCGCTTCCGAACCGCCCCATGCTGCGCCGGCGACTCCTACCGCGCCGCCGGAGGTGCAGGCGACTCCTATCCCAGCGCCGGTCGTATCAAAACCCTCTGCGCCGCCTGCTGCTAGTTCGACGCGGGTCGAACTGGTCGCCTCCGAGCCATCCTGGGTCTCCGTTAGGGCCAGCGATGGAACCCCGCTGCTGTCGGGCTTGATCGAACCGGGCAAGAGCCAGAGCGTGGACGTCCGTGGATCGGCAGTGCTGCGCGCCGGCAACGCGGGCGGTCTGACGGTTCGCGCCAACGGAAAGACTTTGGGTCCGCTGGGCCCGCACGGCGCGGTTCGCGATGTGGAGTTTAAAAACGGCGATTTCAAACTGGTTCCAGTCCAGGAAACACGCTGACGCCTTCTGTGCTAAGCTCATAAGAGTCAATCAGCAGGAGATCGTATATGGCGAAAGTGTGTGAAGTCTGTCAGCGCGGCCCGCGGTTCGGAAACCGTGTCAGCCACGCCCACAACCTGACTAAGCGGCGCTGGAATCTGAATCTTCAAACCGTACACGCAGTGGTCAAAGGCGCGCCCAAGCGCATCCGAGTTTGCACCGCGTGCATTAAGAGCGGAAAAGTACAAAAGGCCGCCTAATTCTTCCCCGGATTCCTCCGGACAATGCCCCATCTGGAACCGTGGCGATGGCTGCTCGGGATCTTCAGTGCGTTCATGATCGGCGTGGCCAAGACCGGTGCGCCGGGAGTGGGCACCATGATCGCTCCCCTGATGGTTTTGACGGTGGGCGACGCTCGACTTGCCGCCGCGTGGACTCTCCCCGTATTATCCACCGCGGACGTATTTGCCGTCGTCTACTGGCGCAGGCACGCCGAGACGCGGCAGCTCCTTTCACTGATCCCGTGGGTGCTGGTGGGAATTGCGGGCGGCGCCGTCGCGCTCAGCCTGGATGAGCAGATCATTCGCCGCCTCATCGGCGTGATTATTGTCGGAATGCTACTGGTGTACCTGTGGCGGCGATTTAGGCCGACCGGCCAAGTTGAAGGCAATCCGGCATTCTATGGAATTTGCGCCGGATTCGCGACTACGTTGGCGAACGCTTCCGGCCCAGTAATGAATTTGTATCTGCTCACCAAGAAGCTGCCGAAAGAGAAATTTGTGGCTACCGGCGCGTGGTTCTTCTTCGCGGTGAACATACTGAAATCGCCGGTGTACGCCTGGTATCACCTCTATAGCCGGGCGTCGCTGGTGTTCGACCTGATGATGGTGCCGGCGGTTCTGGCGGGCGCTCTGGCGGGGAGGTGGTTGATTTACCACACGCCGCAGCACCTATTTGAGGTGCTGGTAATCGCGCTGACCGCCTTTTCCTGCTTGTTCTTGTTTCGCTAAAGGCGCTCGAAACGGTGTTTGAGTCGCAAAAATGGGGATTCGAGATATCGATACGAGAGTGCAGCTATAGCAATGGTGAGCGGCAGGGCCAAGATTGGCGAGGCAACGATACGAATCGCCGCCGCATGGAATACATATAGTCCGTAGCTGATTTTTCCCAGGTACGATCCGGTACGCAGCCGCGCTCCAAGGATTCCGAAGATAATGCCTACCGACGCGATCGCTGCCAGCGGATAGGTGATCAGAACCGGCCATCCTTCATTGTTCCCCACAGCTCCTGAGCCAATGAGCAACGCCGATCCGATGCCGATCCACAATATTCGCGTGCGCCGGTTGTGTTCGGGTACATTTCCGTTCAGGAAAGACGCGAGTAGCGCTCCGCCCGCAATGGGATCGAGACGCGCCAGAGTGTTGCACCAGACACCGGGGTGGTGGACGTCACGGATTACGAGCACGATGCGGGTCACGGTCGCGATCGCGAGCATTCCGTAGGCAATCGTTCGCAAACGGTCCGCGCCTAAGCGAATCAGCCAAGGCCAAGTGACATAGAACTGTTCCTCGATCGACACCGACCACAACAGTGCGAAGGAGCTGGGTGGATAGCCCCACGCGGCGCAGGCCCAATTGCCTCCGAATATGACGAAGGAAGCGACGTAGGTCCAGGGTATGTGTTCTCCTGCCAGGAACGACATGCCTGGAACCATAATCAAGAGCGCGAAATAGTACAGAGGCCAGATGCGCAGGATTCGGCGGATGTAGAAGGAGCGGATATCGATCGCGCCGCGCAGCCGGCGCTCGCGCAGCAGCAAATCAGTGATGAGATACCCGCTGAGGGTGAAGAAAAGATCCACGCCGAGAGCTCCCGCGCGGGCGATGCCGGCGAGCATCGAGGCGGGCAAATTGGGGATCCCATAATCAGTGGAGGAATGCGGCAGCGCGTGGTGCAGAAACACCAGAAGAAACGCTCCGAAACGCAGAACATCCAGCTCCGGACGATAGAAGCTCTTGCGTGCGGCATCTCGCGCGGAACTCACGCCAGATTAGTGGGCAGGAAGGGCGGAGGATTCTCAGGGTAAGAGATCGACGATGCTATACTACGAAGCGAGTTAGCAGTTCCCGACTGTTAACTAGTCGATTCGTCGGGGCGTGGCTCAGCCTGGCTAGAGCGCCTGGTTCGGGTCCAGGAGGCCGGAGGTTCGAATCCTCTCGCCCCGACCATTTCTCTCGCTTCATTTGGGCAAGTAATCCCGGAGCCTCGGATAAAGTTCACGAACGAATTCGGCGGCAACTGTTGTGGCCGCTTGGTCTCCGCCGCGCGAGGGCCATGTAGTCACCCGAACCAGTGCAGTGTCGCTGCGCTTGTCCCGCAAGGCGTCGGCCGCTAGCCAGAATTTGGCCGGCCATTCCCCCGCGATGACGCGCCGCGACGTTTGGTACCAGTAAAGGACCACGGCACTCTCCAGATTTTTGTCTACCACGTAGCGATTGATAGTAATGGGACCCGCCACTGTGTCGACTGTGACTTCGTCCACAATTCGCGGCGTCCAGCCCCCGCCCGGCAAACACACCTTCGGCGAATGGGGCTGGCGGGCGCCTCCTTGTTGGGTTTGGAACCACGCTACCAGCAAGCTCGCAGACGAGTTCCCGGGAGTTTCGATATAGGTCTGACTCACCAATCGGTCGGCGCGAAGTTCCGCCGCGACTTCTGCCTCTATTGGATCGCTGCGGAATAGTTTCCACCTGCCAAACGTCAGGGGAAAACGATCGGGAGCCGGGGGCGCCGGCGGACGCTCCACGCCAGCCGCCCTATGTATCAAAAACATTTGCGCGAATAAAAAAACCGGAACCAGTCCCCCCGCCCAGGACCGCAATCTGGTCCGCTTACGATCGATTAAGAACATACATCCTGTTCAAAAGTTGCCGGGTGATTAGGAGCACCGCGAGACACAGTACGAAGATGAACCATCCCGAAAGCTCGTGGGGAAAACCGGAATCGAGCGCTGGCATCCAGCCTGCGGCTGCGACTCTGGCGGCGTTGGCAACGATGGCAATCGGTATGGCCGCGGCCAACAGTGCTAACCGGACAGCCCACATCCCAGATCGGGAATCAAACAAGTATCCGAATACGACCCCCATGAATCCGAGCGAAAGCAAGTAACGGATACCGTTGCAAGCCTCCACGACCGCGACCCTGTGGCCTCCCACGTCGAGAATATTGCCCTCCCGGATAACTCCGATCCCGGCGACCGTTAGCATGCCCGCGGCGACCCGGCTGGCGAGCAGTTGTAAAGGCAAGGTCGCCTGGTTGTAGACCAACGCCAGTTTCGGCAGCATAAAGAGCGCCAGTATGAATGGAAAAGCTAACGCTCGTAGCCAGGAAAATCCACCCAGGCAAAGCACGGCGCCAGCTACCGAAATCAGAAAGGCCAGGGATTCGGCGAACAGGCCCACGCCGAGTGCGCCAGCGAAATGCAAAATCGCAGCCGACGCCAGTAACGCCCAACCCCACCAGTTCGGTTGCGCCGGCAGTGCCCGCCACCGCTCACGCTCTCGCCAGATCACCCACAGAATTACGAACGGGACCAAGAAACCGTGCGACATGTCTTCGTCGGTTCGCCACTGTTCAAACATCCCTCGAAGTGCGGGAGCATAACAGGCCAACAAAGCCGCTACAGTGAGAACCACAACCGATTTCCGCGAAGACATGCGGGTGATATGCCGGCTCAGGTTCGGAATGACTGAAAGATCCGTTTGCGTCCCTGGTAAATCACGATGCCAAGGAGCGCCGTGGTAACCAAAATCAGCGAGGAGGGAGCTGGCGTGGCCAAGGGCGGCGGTCCGCCAGAACCGGCGGGAGTGTTGATGGTATTGCTGAGCAGCGTGACCGCGCCGTTCCGCGCCAAAGCTCGGCCTTGAAGAGCGGCGCCAGTGCCGAGCGAGATCGATACCAAAGCCAGGATATTTCCAGAAAAAAACGAGCTCGTTCCTAGAGTTGCCGAACTCCCCACTTGCCAGAAGACGTTGGAAGCTTGGGCGCCATTGGTAAGCACCACCGTACTGCCGACGGCTGTCGTGAGGGTGCTACCCATCTGGAAGATGAATTGAGCATTCGGATTGCCCAGCGCATTGAGCGTGACAGTGCCCGTTATCGCTAGTGAAGTACTGGAAGTGTAAACGCCGGGAAAGAATGTAAGGCCACCCAAGTCACCAGATACGGTGGCCGAGGATGGCGCTCCTGCCGCAGCGTTATAGGCGGTCGTCAATTGAGTTTGAGCCGTACCCGCGAACGCGTCTGCCGCATGGATTGTGCCGCTCACCTGTCCAGGAGGGAATCCGGTGACGGCACTCCCTGGACTCACGCCTAGATTCCCAAGCACCGCTGTCGGACCGCTGCTCGTAACTGTCGAGCCAGCCAGAACTCCAAACGTATCGACCGTCGACCCAAGGGTAATTTGCGCTTTCAAACTGAGGGAACAGGTCAACCAGAAGAGGACCGTGGTAAGTTTATTCAAAGCCCTTCCTTTCATTCGGAGTATTTATTCACAACTCGCGGATGAAAGTTTATAATGGTTTCCTTCTAATTTCAATACCACCCATTTTAAGTGGGGATATTCAGAAATTAGGAGAAATCCTGCTTTGAATGCGGGTCATGCGACGTCGCGAGGCGGCTCGGATCCAACCTTGAAAAACTCCAGGGAGGCGGAATTCAGACAGTAGCGCTGGCGGGTGGGCGGAGGTCCGTCGGGGAACACGTGTCCCTGGTGACTATCGCAGCGTTTGCAGCGAATCTCGGTCCGAACCATTCCGTGACTCACGTCCTGGATGCTGCGGATATGATCCGGGTCGAAAGGTTCAAAAAAGCTTGGCCATCCGGTGCCGGATTCGAATTTGGCGCTGGATCTAAAGAGTGGCAGACTGCACAGGCGGCAGCCGTAAACACCGTCCACTTTGTTGTCGAGAAGACCGCCGCAAAAGGGCGGCTCAGTCCCATGGTCGAGCAGGATCCGGCGTTCCTCGGCAGTGAGCTTCTTGGCGAGAACGTTGATCTCCGCTGGGCTCAGTGGATCCAGCTTATAGCCTGAATGCGACAACGTAGACTTGGGGGTTGTTTGGCGTTCCATGGCGTTCCTCGGAAGGGCGGGAAGATTTGGTGGACGGCGTGGGACTTGAACCCACGACCCCCGCATTGCGAACGCGGTGCTCTCCCAACTGAGCTAGCCGCCCACTTGATCTACAGCTCAGGATAACACGACATTATGGTTGAACTGCGGTGTACAGAACCTGCTGTCCTCCAACGGGACCCACGGAAAAAGTCAAAGGAACGGCATCCCCAGGGGTGGTATCCGGCACCACTACATTGAACTGGTACAAACCGATCATTCCGGGAGCCAAGCCCGCATAGCTTACAGTCGCAGGCATTCCGCCGAAGAATACCTGGAAGGGCAGAATCAAATTGTTGTCATTCGCGACGATGTTGCCTGCGCCCGGATCTGGAGTCACCGTACCAAACCCGACACCGTACAGAACGATGGTTTCGCCGGGATGGGGAGGCCGAGACGGGGCGCTACCTTGCATTGTTCCCGACATAGCCACCGGCGGGAGGGCCAAGGTGGTTCCGTCTGTAAAAATAGCCTCGGTGTATTGCTTGTCGCCGACCTTAAGGGCAGGGGGAGCCAGCAAACCCGGCTGAACTTGATTCACCGCAATTGTCTGAGGATCGCTAGCACCCGCTGCAGTGCTCACCCGGACGTCCTGAGGACCCAGCCCTACGCCCGAGGGAATCTGCGCGAGGATCTGATTCGGGCTGATGTAGGAAATAAACGCCGCTTGACCGCCGATGGTGACCGTAGTTCCATCGAGTGAGGTGGGAGCTTCGGCGCCGTGGAAATCCGCAACGGTCCAGGAGCGTGCATTACTTGCCAGGTTGGCTCCGTGGATTTCAACCCAGGATCCGGGCGCGACAGCGGAAAATCCGCCGAACTGCGAATCGCTCACCACTCCCGAGAGATCGATTTTGGGGGCCACGCTGGGTGCGACCGATACCAGAGGCGCAACCGGCGTCAACAAACGGATGACGCTATTTTCGTCGTCCGCGACATACACGCTTCCGGAAGCGCCGACGGCCAGTCCCCAGGGGAATCGAAGCGCCGCGCTGGTAGCGGGTCCTCCGTCTCCGTTATAGTCGTATTGGCCGTTTCCCGCCGCCGTGTAAATGTTCCCGTCCGGCGTCACTACTCGGATACGGCTGTTGAGCCAATCCGCAATGTACAGATTCCCGGAGGAAGCGTCGACTGCTATGCCCTTTGGGTAGTAGAGGCTGGCCTGGGTGGCCGGACCGCCATCCCCTCCAAACCCCCCGCTTCCATTTCCGGCCACAGTCGTGATCGTGCCATCAGGGGCGATCTTTCGGACCCGGTGGCCGGCCGTATCCGCGACATAGATGTTACCGGCCGCGTCTATCGCCAGCCCCTCCGGGTCGTTCAACGCCGCGCTGTTAGCTGGTCCGCCATCTCCGGTTGAAGCCGCGTTCCCCGTTCCCGCAAAGGTGCTGATGTTTCCGTCCACCCCCACCTTGCGGATGCGATTGTTGCCCGTGTCCGCGATATAAAGATTGCCGGCGGCGTCCAAGACGAGAGCCGTCGGCGTATCGAAGAGCGCGCCGGTGGCCCCGCCTCCGTCTCCGCCAAAACCTTGCACGGTGCCGGCGAACGTACTCATGATGCCGCCGGACGCGGCCACTTTCCGAATCGCGTCGTTGTACGTGTCGGCGATATAAATATTTCCGGCTTTGTCGATCGCCAGGCCATAAGGACGATTCATGCCGGCCTTCGTCGCCACGTTAGTATCACCAAAATCGCCGAAATCGCCCGTTCCCGCAAACGTGGAGATATTTCCGTTGGTATCCACTTTGCGAACGCGGCTGTTGGAGGCATCCGCGATGTACATGTTCCCGGCGCTGTCAAAAACGACGGTTGCAGGAAAGGCTAGAGTCGCTGCGGTGGCCGGCCCCCCGTCTCCCGCAAAGCCATGCGTACCCGTGCCGGCAACAGTGCTGATGGTGAATTTCGGGGCTTGCCCGAAACAGACGCCAATCAGAATCAAGCTCGCGAACGCGGACAAACTACGACGTAACACAGTCATCTCCTAGATTGTCGCAAGACGCGGCGTGGGCCGTCGTCCGGTACAGCGTTAACCGAATGTTAATTTTAGGGCGCAATCCATTATCCGTGAAACTATTTTTCGCTTGCCCCCGACGCCAAATCGGTAGACACTAAAGTTTCATGTCCTCCCCCAGATTCACGGACAGCCCCGTTCGCGAGCCCGCCGATCGATGGACCACTGCGGAAGCCGCAGAACTCTACGACGTCGCCAGTTGGGGCAAGGGATACTTCTCAGTTGGCAAGAATGGCAACCTGCTGGTCCACCCAGAGAAGGATACCAGCCGCACCATCGACCTGAAGGAATTGGTGGACAATCTCCAGCTCCGGGGCATCTCGCTGCCTATCCTGATCCGCTTCGGCGAAATTCTGAAGCACCGCCTGGGCGAAATGCACCAGGCGTTCCAGAACGCCATCGCCGAGCACAACTACAAGAACAACTACTGCTGCGTCTATCCGATCAAGGTTAACCAGCAGCGCCAGGTGGTGGAAGAAGTCTTCGAGTATGGACGCCCCTACAAGTTCGGTCTCGAAGCCGGCTCAAAACCCGAGCTACTTGCCGTGCTGGCTATCGCCGACAACCAGACCCCCATCATCTGCAACGGTTTTAAGGACGACGAGTATATCGAGATGGTCATGCTGGCCAAGAAAATCGGCCGCAACATCATTCCGGTAGTTGAAAAATACACCGAGCTCGATCTGATCTTGAAACATTCGCAGCGCGTGGGCGTGCGGCCGGTGATCGGGCTGCGCGTGAAACTCGCCAGCCGCGGCTCGGGACGCTGGAAGTCGTCCGGCGGCTACCGTTCCAAGTTCGGTCTGACCATCACGGAGGCGCTGCGGGCCTTGGATCAGCTCAAAGCGGTCCACATGGAAGATTGCCTGCAACTCCTGCACTTCCACCTGGGCAGCCAAATCACCAACATCCGCCAGATCAAAGGCGCGGTGATGGAAGCGGCGCGCGTATTCGTGGAGCTGCATCGCGCCGGCGCAGGCTTGACATTTATGGATGTCGGCGGCGGCTTGGGCATCGACTACGACGGCTCGCAAACGGATTTCGAATCGAGCGTCAACTACACGCTTCAGGAATACGCCAACGATGTGGTGTATCACATCCAGAGCATCTGCGATGAAGCCGAGGTGCCGCATCCGGTCATTGTTTCCGAAAGCGGCCGCGCGGTGGTCGCGTATCACAGCATGCTGGTGTTCAATGTCCTGGGTGTCACCGGTTTTAGCGATAGCGACAACCTTCCTGAGATCCCGGAGGACGTCGAGCAGCCGCTGATCGATCTCAAAGAAACGCTGCGTGGGCTCTCGAACAAGAACCTGCTCGAAAGCTTTCACGATGCCCAGCAGGCACTGGATTCCGCGCTGAACCTTTTCAGCCTGGGCTATCTGCCGCTACAACAGCGAAGCTGGGGGGAAAGCATCTACTGGCTGATTTGCCGGCGCATTCAGAAGCTGGCCAAGGAGCTGGATTATTTCCCCGAGGAGCTGGAAGGCCTGGACGGCTTGCTCTCGGATACCTACTTCTGTAATTTTTCGCTGTTCCAAAGCATGCCCGATAGCTGGGCGGTGAAACAGTTATTCCCCATCATGCCGATCCACCGCCTGGAAGAGGAACCCTCGCGCCCTGGAATCCTGGGCGATATTTCCTGCGACTCCGACGGCAAAGTGGACCAGTTCATAGATCGCCGGGACGTTAAGAAAACCCTCCTGATGCATCCGTTCAACAGCGGCGAGCCCTACATTCTAGGTGCGTTTCTGGTGGGTGCGTACCAGGAAATCTTGGGCGATCTGCACAACTTGTTCGGCGACACGAATGCCGTGCACGTCGGGCTGGATAAGGACGGCAAGGTGATCCTTGAAGCCGTGATCCAGGGCGATACCGTACGGGAAGTGCTGGATTACGTGCAGTTCCAATCGAAGACGCTAGTCGAGCAATTCCGGCGCGCAGTGGAAGCGGCCGTCCGCGACGGCAAAATCTCCTACGAGGAATCCGGTACGCTGTTGCGATTCTACGAGGACGGCCTGAACGGCTACACCTACCTCGAGCAATAAGGAAATGGTCCGGTAATGTGGCGTGCGCTGGCGTACGGGACGCTGGTCGCGGGCTCGCTCTTCGGTCAGTCCTTCTACCTCCCCAACGGCGCGGTCCCCCGGAAAGAGACCATCCAACTTACCATTGATCCGGCGCGCGAGATGTTTGAAGGCTCCGTGTCGATTGACGTCGAGTTGAAAGCCCCCGCTTCCATCATTTGGCTCAACGCGAAGAATCTGACCATCCGTTCGGCCTTCATTGACCAGGGAGACACTATACGTCCGGCCAAAATCATTGCCAGCCCGGGCGAGCGTGTCGGAATCGATAGCGGGCGGCCGCTTGCGGGTTCCGTGACTATCCGCATCGCCTACCAGGGGCGCCTGGACGACAAGGCCCTGTCAGGACCCTATCGGCGCAAGGTCGACGGTGAGTGGTATGCCTATACGACCTTCGCTCCCATCGAAGCCCGCCGGGCGTTCCCCTGTTTTGATGAACCACGCTTCAAGGCTCCTTGGGATATTTCGATCCGGGTTAAGCGCGAGCATAAGGCTTTTTCCAATGGGCGCGAGTTGTCGGAAACTGAAGAACCCAACGGCTGGAAGCTGGTGAAGTTCGCTACCACCGAACCTCTGCCCGCCGAAATGGTCGCGTTCGCCGTCGGGCCCTTTGACGTCTATGAGGGCGGCGTCGCTGGCCATGGAACTCCCGTGCGCGTGATCACGGCAAAGGATCACGCCGAGGAAGGTCACGCCGCCGCGCAGGCCACTGCCGCGATCCTGCCGCGCCTCGAGGCGTACACCGGAATTCCGTACGCGTTCGGAAAACTCGATCATCTAGCGTTGCCCGCGGGCGCTTTCGGTGCCGTCGAGAATCCAGGATTGATCACTTATCGAACACGCAATCTGCTGGCGCCGGTGGATCAGGAAACGGCCGCGTTTACGCGCGCTCTTCGTTCTCTACAGGCTCACGAGATCGGTCATCAATGGTTCGGCGACCTGGTCACGCAAGCCTCTTGGGACGATGTCTGGCTCAGCGAAGGCTTCGCCACCTGGATTTCCGCCAAGATGATGGACCAGGAGGAGCCGCCGGAACGCGTGCACCTTGCGGCAATCGCGGCACGCGAGCGCATGATGGTCGTGGACAACCCGGCGCGCTCGCGGCCAGTGCGGATCGCAATTAATAGCCGGGACACGACGCGCGACGTGTACAATCGCGTGGTCTATGAGAAGGGCGCGGCGATTCTGCTGATGCTCGAAGGCTGGCTGGGTGAGGATATCTTTCGCGATGGCCTGCGTGCTTACCTGAGTGAACATCGATTCGGGAGTGCAACAACGGATGACTTGGCAGCTGCCCTGCGGGCGGCCTCTGGTAATGACACCTCGCGCGTGCTGAACACATTTCTGAACACCACCGGCGTCCCCGAGCTGCGCGGCCAACTCCTGTGCGATCGCGATTCCGCGCCTCGCCTGCGAGTGATGAAATCGAACCCCGGCTCGGTTCCGGTATGCTGGCGAGCCGATCGAGTAGCTTCGTCCTGCACCGTGCTCGAAGGGCCGTCCACGGAAATCGCACTGCCCACAGGAACAGCCTGCCCAGCATGGTTTTATCTGAATTCGGGCGGGACGGGGTATTACCGAACACGTTGGACTCAAGCTCCCTTGCTAGCGCTACGGGAGCTTACGGATGCGGAGAAACTGACTCTTGTATATGACCTTCGCGCCAGCAAGAATACCTCGGCTCAAGCGGCGCTGGTGCGTCTTGCCGGCGATGCTGATCCGGAGATTTCTACTGCCGCGCGCGATGCGCTAAAGTAGCGATGCGGCCCTTCGTCCCGACGGCGAATGCGCTGATGGCGTTGTACCCTTCCATGCCGAAAGGTTTCCAGCTCTTCCCGCCATCGGAAGAATAATCGGAACCGGAAGTCCCCACGGCAACGCAGACGTCTGCATCGCCGCACCAAACCGCCGATCGGTAACCCGGCAGCGAACCTGCCGTCCACGTTTTCCCGCCGTCGGATGTGATGGCGACCGTGCCTGCGGGTTCGTCCGGCTTCATGTAATCGCCACCTACCGCGATTCCGTGCAGTGCGTCGAAAAATGCCAGCGAGAAGATTCCCGCGTTGGCGGAATCGTGGCGGATCGGAGTTTTCGCAATCGACCACGTCTGCCCACCGTCCTCGGAGTGAAATACGCGACCTCCGCCGACGCCACCCGTCCCAAACCAGGCTTCCCGCGTACCGCGCGTGAATACACAGGTACCGCTCGCAGCAAAGGCACCCTCGTCTTTGTTCGCCGACGGACCCTTAATCTTCTGCCAGGTGGCGCCGTCGCCAGTAGTCATGATCGTGAATCTTCCATACACTGGATCGCCCACGATAATCCCGTGAGTCGGGTCCCAGAAACCCATACAATCCCAAAAACCCTTCGGTTCGAGGTTGGTGGTGAGCAGGTCCCAGGTCGCACCGCCGTCCGTTGTCTTGTAAATTCGCGATTGCGGACCTTGGCCGGAGCTCATCAGGAAAGTTGTTCGATCGTCGACCACTTCGATGTCGCGGAAATCGACATCCGCAGTGCCGCGGGGGGTCACGTCGCGCCAAGTCATCCCGCCATCGGTAGTTTTACGGACTGTGCCCTTGTCGCCGCTGACCCAAACGATCTGCCCCTTCGCGCTGACGGCCCGCAGGTTGGCAGTGGTTCCGCTGTCGACCGGAACCCAGGATTGCGCTACAGCCGGCAAACCGATCACGAAAAGAAATTTCCACACGAACATCATTGTAGTCAACACTAGAGTGATGGACAGCCCTCCCGTCGCGAAGACGGTACCCTTTTCCACCACTTTGTTCTGCGACACCCGCATGGATCCCTATGCCTGGCTGCGCGATCGCAGCGATCCCGACACGCTCAAATACCTGGAAGCGGAGAACGCCTACACCAAGGCAATGATGAAATCGACCGAGGAGCTGCAGTCGAAGCTCTATGCGGAGATGCTCGGCCGCATCAAGCAAACCGATCTCAGCGTGCCGGTCAAACGCGAAGAATACTTTTACTACACGCGCACGGAGGAAGGAAAGCAGTACGGGATTTATTGCCGCAAGAAAGGATCTCTCGAATCAGCCGAGGAAATTCTGCTGGACGGAAACGTCTTGGGCGCGGGGCAGAAATATTTCCGCATCGGCAACTTTGCCGTGAGCCCCAACCATCGGCTGCTGGCCTATTCGGTGGATTTCGAGGGCGACGAGATGTATACCATCCGGGTGATGGATCTAGAAACGCGCGTTCTGCTGGCGGATGAGATTCCCAACACGTACTACACGCTCGAATGGGCCAACGACAACCGGACGTTCTTTTACACCACGCTCGACGCGGCCAAGCGTCCGCACCAGGTGTATCGCCACACTCTGGGCGAAAAAGAGAATCCGCTGATCTATCACGAAGAAGATCAGCGCTACACCCTCGCGCTGGAGAAAACCTCCAGCCGGGAATTCATTCTGATAAATATCGGCAGCTCGCTGACCTCCGAGGTTCGCTACGTCAGTGCGGAACACGCTTATACGCCCTTTGATGTCGTTCTCCCACGCGTTCAAGGTGTGGAATACGATCTTACGCATCATGGCGATTCCTTCTATATCCGCACCAACGACAACGCCCGGACGTTTCGCGTCGTCCGCGCACCGGTCAGCGATTCCTCGCGGCCCAACTGGCAGGATTTCTTGCCCAAGCGCGACCGGATTACAGTAGAGAGCGTTCATGCGTTTCGCGACTACCTGGCGATTGAGGAGCGCGACCGCGGACTAAGCCAGATCCGGATTCATCATTTCCCCAGTGGGCAGGTGCATGCCATCGAATTCCCCGAACCGGTCTATTCCGCCGATCTGGGACCGAACGCCGAATTCGATACCAAGACTCTACGTTTCCATTACACCTCACTGGTCACGCCCGCCTGCGTTTTCGATTACGACATGGAAACTCGCGGGCGTGTGCTCAAGAAGCAGCAGGAAGTATTGGGTGGATATGATCCGGCTCAATATCAATCCGAGCGTGTCTACGCCAAGGCGACGGATGGCGCGGAAGTGCCGATCTCAATCGTCTATAAAAAAGATTTTCATCGGGACGGTTCCGCACCCCTGCTGCTTTATGGCTACGGTTCTTATGGCATAAGTATCGATCCGACGTTCAGCTCGGATCGGCTCAGCCTGCTTGATCGCGGGATAGTTTATGCCATAGCGCACATTCGCGGCGGCGGCGATCTCGGCAAGCCTTGGCACGAAGACGGCCGCTTGCTGCTGAAGAAGAACACCTTCACCGATTTCATCGCGTCAGCGGAGTATTTGATCGCCGAAAAGTACACGTCGGCCGCGTGCTTGGCGATTCAAGGCGGCAGCGCCGGTGGGCTGCTCATGGGCGCGGTGGCCAATCTAAGACCCGATTTATTCGCCGTGATCGTCGCCAACGTTCCGTTTGTCGATGCCCTAAACACCGAGCTCGACGCCACGCTGCCCCTCACGGTCGGCGAATGGGAGGAGTGGGGAAACCCCGCCGAGAAACAGTACTACGATTACATCAAGTCCTACGCGCCGTATGAGAACGTTACGCCGAAAGAATACCCGAAGATCCTGGTCACGGCCGGGTTAAACGACCCGCGCGTATCTTATTGGGAACCTGCAAAATGGGTGGCCAAGCTGCGTGCCCTCAAGAAAAATAACGGTTTGTTGCTACTGAAGACCGAAATGGGCAGCGGGCACTTCGGGGCGTCCGGCCGGTATGAGCGCTGGAAGGAAATCGCCTTTAACTATGCCTTCATCCTCCACGCCTTGGGTTTGGACAGGACGCCCTAGGTAGGCGATTCTAAGGTAAAGCCTTTTTGGAACGCCGCCGATCCTAT
>JAICXC010000130.1 GCA_025980665.1 Bryobacteraceae bacterium | reverse complement strand
GCTTCTTTGTAGTAGTGGATGACTTTCGGAAGATCCTCGCCGGGAACATTGAGGCGGTTGGGCACATCGTAATAGCCCATTGAGAGGATCACCTTCTTCGATGCATATTGGCGGGCGCAGCCGTGGGCGTCGATCGCATGAGTAACGAATGCGCCGTTGTCACCGGTGATCTTCTCCACCCGGACATATTGGCGGATATCGAGCTTGTAATGATCGGCGACGCGCCGGTAATATTTGAGGGCTTCGGTGCGCACGGGCTTATCGTTCAGCGAAGTCATGGGGATATCGCCGATTTCGAGCAGTTCAGGCGTGGTGAAGAACACCATGTTGTTGGGGTAGTGGTAAATGGAATTGACCACGCAGCCCTTGTCGATGAGAACGGCGCGCACCCCGCGTTTCTTGAGCTCGATGCCGCAGGCAAGACCGGTGGGACCGGCGCCGACAATCACGACATCGAAGTTATCCACTACAGCATCCCTTCCACGTCTGAATAAACCTGGTCTAATGCCTTGGGAAGTGCCGCAGGATCCTTACCGCCGGCCTCAGCCATATCGGGACGCCCGCCGCCCTTGCCGCCAACAGCCTGGGCGATGACGCCCACGATTTTCCCGGCGTGAACCTTCGACGTGAGGTCTTTCGTGACGCCGCTCACAATGGAGACGTTCGAATCCTCTGTGGACGCGAGAACGACCACAGCGGTCTTCCATTTGTTCCGCAGGGAGTCGACCAGGGTGCGGAGCTGCGCGCGGTCAAAGCCGTCGACCTGGGTGGAGAGTACTTTAACGCCCTTAATCTCGCGAGCCTGCGATTCGAGGTCGGCAGCCTGGCTCTGGGCGATCTTCGTTTTGAGCTGCTGGAGCTCGTGCTCGAGCGCTCTTTCGCGCGCCGCCAACTTTTCCAGGTCGACGCCGGCGAACTTGGCCTGTTGCTGCAGGGCCTCCTGAAACCGCTTCAGCGCGCCTTCGCCGGTGATGGCTTCGATCCGGCGCACGCCAGCGGAGATGGAACCTTCGTAGACGATCTTGCAAATCCCAATATCGCCGGTGCGTCCTACGTGGGTGCCGCCGCAGAGTTCCTTGCTAAACGTGTCGATCCTGACGACGCGCACGCGGTCGCCGTACTTTTCGCCGAATAGCGCCATGGCGCCAGTTTGCAGGGCTTGATCGAGATCCATGACGTCTGTGTGAACCTCGCGGTTCGCCAGAATCTGCTCATTCATGAGGCGTTCGACTTCGGCCAGCTCATCCTGGTCCATAGCGGTGTAATGTGTAAAGTCGAAGCGCAAGCGCGACGGCTCAACGACGCTGCCGGCTTGTTTGACGTGAGTGCCCAAGACTGTTCGCAGCGCCGCGTGAAGGAGATGCGTGCCGGTATGGTTACGCATGGTCGCATTGCGGGATTCAGGATCGACGCGAGCGATGACGATGTCGCCTTCCTTCACCGGAATCAGAAGCTTCACCTTGTGAACCGTCTTGCCCGGAGCCGCACTGTAGGCGGATTCGACGACAGCCAGCGTTTGGCCGCTCTCCGAGACGAGCACGCCCTTATCACCTACCTGGCCGCCGGCCTCGGCGTAAAACGGTGTGCGATCCAGTGCGATTTCATCGTGCAAGACGGCAGTCACCTTGGCCAGAGCTTCCAAGGTTTCGCGGCCGACGAATTCGGTTTTCGGCAGTGCTTGGTAAACAGGATTGACCTGGGCTTTCTCGGCGCCCTTCCAACTGGCGCGAGCGCGGGTGCGCTGCTTTTCCATCTCTACGGCGAAGCCCCCGGCGTCGATCGAGATACCGAGTTCACGGGCCATGTCTTGCTGCTCTTCCAGAGCCAAGCCGTAGGTGTCGTAGAGTTTGAAGCTCGCGGCTCCGGTGATAGCGCCACCCTTGGCTTCATCCTGGAAGAACTTCTCGGCCACCTGGAACGTAGTGGCGTAGCGATGCTCTTCGTCCTTGACCACACGCGCTACGCGCTGGATGCTTTCCATCATTTCCGGATAGGCGTCGCGCATGTGCTCGGCGACGAAGCCGGTGAGTTGATATAGATAGGGGTCGGAGACGCCGACCATGCGGGCGTTGCGCAGGGCACGACGCATGATCTTGCGGAGCACGTAGCCGCGGCCTTCATTCGACGGAAGCACGCCGTCGTTGATCAGAAACGCAGTGGAGCGGGCGTGATCGGCGTTGATGCGCATGGCGGTGTCGGCGCGATCGTCTTCGCCGTACGGTTTTTTGAACAGTTCGCCAGCTCGGTCGATGATGGGCCTTATGAGGTCCGTTTCATAGTTTGAAAGCTTGCCTTGGAGCACGGCGGCCATCCGCTCGAGCCCCATTCCCGTATCCACAGAGGGCTTGGGCAGAGGCGTCAGCTTTCCGGATACATCGCGGTCGAACTGCATGAATACCAGGTTCCAGATCTCAACGAAGCGTTCGCCGGCGTTGCGCGGCATGGAACCCGGCCCGGCATCGGGGCCAAGGTCGTAGTGGATTTCCGAGTTCGGACCGCATGGCCCGGTATCGCCCATCTGCCAGAAATTGTCTTCTTCATCTAGACGGAAGATTCGGTCCTTCGGAACGCCGGCAACCTCCTGCCACAGTCTTTCGGCCTCGTCATCCTCGCGGAACACAGTGAAGTACAGCCGCTCCTTGGGCAAGCCGTAACCCTGGGTCATCAGTTCCCAAGCAAAGGCGATGGCGTCGCGCTGGAAATAGTCGCCGAAAGAAAAATTCCCCAGCATTTCAAAGAACGTGTGATGCCGGCGCGTGTAGCCGACGTTATCCAGATCGTTATGCTTGCCGCCGGCGCGCACGCACTTTTGGGAGGATGCTGCGCGCGTATAATCGCGCTTTTCCAGGCCGAGAAAGACGTCCTTAAACTGGTTCATCCCGGCGTTGGTAAACAGCAACGTGGGATCGTTGCCGGGCACAAGAGACGAGCTTCGGACCACGCGGTGGCCACGCTCAGCAAAATAATCGAGAAACTTCTGGCGGATCTGCGATCCTGTCATGGGTAGTTTTATTGTGCCACGAGGACGGAGTATCCCTTGCCCTTGAGGAGATTGTCGTCGGCGGTCACCAGCGTGAGATCGTACACTTTCGCGGTAGCGGCGAGGAAGGTATCCGCCGGGTCCCGGTGCGGGAGGACAATCGCATCCGAGGCAAGGGCCACTTCATGGGTAAGCGGAGCCTCACGGCAGGGAACTTGTTGCAGCGCAGCCGAAATCCATGCGTCCATGCCTTCCTTCGGCGTCAAGCGGCCTTTGCGGCTGAGTACCACGAGTTCCCAGGTGCTTATGGGTGAAAGCCATAGTTCGTTCCGCGGGTCTTGCAAAACCCTAGCGGCCCGCCTCGACAGACGTTGGGAGGCGGATACGCTCCAAATGAGAACGTGAGTGTCAAGGAGGAGCTTCATTCGCGTAGGACGTTCCACTCCTCATCCTCCGTTGCGGGGCCGACAATATCGCCTGTAATCTCGATCGTGCCTGCCATCGATCCCATCCAGTTGGCGGTGCGGGGAGGCGGCGAAGGAGGAACGACCTCGGCGATCGGTTTACCGAAGCGCGTGATCAGGATCGGCTTCCGGGTTTTTTGGACCCGCTGCAGAACCGACAGACAAGTGGCCTTGAACTTGGAGACTGCAATCGTTTCCATAACTCGATTAGACCATGGTCAATGACCATGGTCACATCAGCTAGGCGTGTGGTTGAACGTGTACTCGCCGAGTACGCGCTCACCCTGCGAGGTCACCGCCAGAAGCTTCATGACGAGCACATCCCGGCCTGATTGACGCGCCAGGCCGATCGGATAGTTCAGCATGACCTCGCTCAGACCGGCGCGGAAGGGAATATCTTGAAGCCTCTGGCGTTCCGCTCCAGACGGATCACACAGCGCCACATCGACCCTATCGATACCGGTCAAATCGGCCGCCAGCCGCCCGATCAGCAGGTCGTCGTGGGCGGTTACGGTGCAATCGACGGCTCCGCCGGCCTGCGGCGCGTACTCGCGGGCGCGCAGCCCTTGCCGGGCCAGGCGATCCACGAACTCTCGCGTGACCACCATCCCCAAGTTTCCATGCCGAGCCAATGTACGGATGCCTTCGGCAAGATCAATCACCGACTCCAACTGCCGCGTGCAATCCTGACAGGTGAATATGTGTTCCTCTACGGCGGATTCTTCGCCGGGAGGAAGCTCCGCGAGCCAGTAATCGGCCAGGATGGCGGGATCGAGGGGATTAGCACAGCTCATGCGGTACCGCCCGAGATACATTTCCGGAGCCGTCCGAGCGCACGATGCCGGATGACGCGGACGTTCTCACTCGACAGGCCCAGCGCACGCGCCACGGTCTCGCTGCTGTGCTCTTCGTAGAACGTCATTACTACCACGCTGCGCTCACGCTCGGCCAGCCTGCCGAGACACTCGGCGAGCTTGTCTAGATCGGGCGCCGGTTCCGGAAACGCCGAGACGGGCGGCAGGTACTGCTCGAGCAAGCGCCCCCGTCGCGCGCCTCCGCGACGGATTTCGAGGACTACCATCCGGCAAGTACCCAGTACGAACGATTCGATCTTCGCAAGGTCGCGCACCTTGCCGGCGCGCATGCTCTCGATGGTCATCATCAACACTTGCTGCACCAGATCAGCCGCCGCCTGCTCGTCGCGCAGATGCCGCAGGCCGTACAGGCGGATGCGCGGGGCCATGGTGCGGCACAAATCCTCCTCGCTAGCTAATTCCACTTTTGAAGTGTAACGCCTGGCCCGGTTGTTACACTTCCAGGCTGAAAAAGGAGCAGATATGATTACAAACCAACAGACAGAGACCAGAATCGACGAGGTGGCCGCGGGGATCTATCGCATCAGCACGCCGGTGGAAATTCCGACGCTGCCCGGCGGATTCAGTTTTAATCAATACCTGTTGGTGGATGACGAACCCCTTCTATTTCACTCGGGACTTCGACGAATGTTCCCCCTGGTCCGCGAGGCCGTGTCGGCCGTTATTCCCGCAGAGAAGCTGCGGCATGTGGGGTTTTCACATTTCGAGGCCGACGAGTCCGGCGCGCTGAACGAGTTCCTGGCGATCGCACCGCAGGCCGCGCCATTTTCGAGCGAGATCGGCGCACTGACTTCCGTGAACGATGTGGCCGACCGGCCCGGACGCGGTCTAGCCGATGGGGAGCAGTTTTCGACCGGCTCGCACCGCCTGGAGTGGATCTATACGCCCCACGTGCCACATGGATGGGACTGCGGCGTACTGTTTGATCACAGCACGCAAACGCTGTTTTGCGGTGACTTGTTCACGCAAGGCGGATCGAAATGCCCGCCGGTAACGCAAGAGGATATCGTGGGGCCGAGCGAGCAGTTTCGGGGGCCGCTCGATTATTTCGCGCACGCGAAAGGAACAAGCGCGATCCTGGAGCGGCTGGCATCGCTAAATCCGAAAATGCTCGCGTGCATGCACGGCAGCGCCTTTCATGGCGATGGTGCAGCCCAGTTACGCAAACTATGTAATGTAATGGCCGCCTAAGCAACGGATGCGTTTACCAGCCGACCGGTTTGCCTTTGTTCTGCTCGTCGAGCCACTTCTGGAGCGGTGCGAAGTAATCGCGGATGGCGGTGGCGTCCATTTCGCGCTTGCCGGTGATTTCCTGTAGGGCATCCTGCCAGGGCTTGCTTAATCCCATGGCGAGCATGGTGTTCAGTTTCTTACCAGCTTCCTTACTTTCGTAAATCGAACAGCGATGCAGCGGCGTGCCGGTGTTTCCAGGGCAACCGGCCGCTTCCGCAAGCGCGCGGTGGAACTGGAACTGGAGAATATCGGCCAGGAAGTAGCGCGTGTAGGGAACGTTGGCGGGTACGTGATATTTGGCGCCGGGATCGAAGAACTCGTCCGAGCGGGGCTCGGGCGGTGCGATGCCCTGGTATTTCAGGCGCAGCTGCCACCAAGCTTCGTTGTATTTATCCGGCGGGATTTCGCCCGAAAAAACGCGCCAACGCCACTGGTCGATCATCAGTCCAAAGGGGAGGAAGGCGATCTTTTCGAGCGACTTCTTAAGCAGTAGTCCGATGTCCTTGGAGGCGTCGGGAGCTTTGGGGAGCAAACCGAGTTTCACCAGATACTCGGGGGTGACGGACAGCGCGATGGTATCGCCGATGGCTTCGTGGAAACCGTCGTTGGCGCTGTCGCGGAACAAGATGGGCTGGGTGTTGTAAGCACGTTGGTAGAAGTTGTGCCCGAGCTCGTGGTGAATGGTGGTGAAGTCCTCTTCGGTGATGTTGATGCACATCTTGATGCGCAGATCGTTGACGTTGTCGATATCCCAGGCGCTGGCGTGGCACACCACTTCGCGGTCTTTAGGTTTCACGAACAGGCTGCGCTTCCAGAAGGTATCGGGCAGCGGGTCGAATCCCAGCGACTTGAAGAATCCTTCGCCGTACTTGACCATCTGGATCGGATCGGTTTTGCGCGCTTTGAGGATCTCCGTGAGATCATAGCCGGGATCTGCGTCCTTGGGGGCGACAAGTTTGTAGATATTCGACCAGTCCTGGGCCCAAATATTGCCCATCAAGTCGGCCGGAAGTGGGCCGTTTTCGGGCACCAGATTGCCATATTTCTCGTGAAGTTTCGTCCGGACATACGCGTGGAGCGAAAGGTACAGGGGCCGGACCTGGTCCCACAAGCGGTCGAGCTCCTTGCTGAAATCGTCGGCGGGCATGTCGTATTTCGACCGCCACATCGCGCCGGTATCCTTGAAGCCGAGTTCAACGGCGCCTTTGTTTGAGAGCTCCACGAAGCGCGTGAAGTCCTTGCGCATGGGCAGAGAGATGGTGTGCCAACCCTTCCAGACATCCAGCAGCTCGGCCGGATTGGTGCTGGTAGCCATGATCTTGGTGATGTCGTTGATGTCGAGGCAGACCTTTTTTGAACCTGCGGAACCGTCGTCCTTGCAGTACTTGCCTTTGCCGTAGGTGGCGTCCATGGACGCAGCGATCTTGCTGACTTCAGCGCTTTCCTTAGGATCGGAGGGCGGCGCGAGTGTGAAGCTGGTCTTCAGCAGTTTCATCATGCGAGCCGAATCGGCGGGCAGTTGGACGTCGTCGAACTTCTTGGCCTCTTTGGCTAAGCGAACGGACTCATCGCCGGAACGCTGGCCGGAGGCGGCGGAAAGGGCTTCGGTGTCGTCGGTGATGAAATTTTCCTGAACCCATTCCGCGCGGGCGGCTTCGACGCCGAGATCGTTGAGTTTCACCTGTGCGTCGTCGAGGAATTTCTTGGCGTTGTCGGCGGTGGGCTTTGGCTGGCTGCAGCCGATTAAGAGAGCAAAGACGGCTGGAACAGTGAGACGCAGGACGGGCGTTCGCATAGAGGCATGATACCCTGTGGGGCCGGCGCTATTTCGGAGGCGCGGCGTTCCAGTTGACGCGCACGGTAAGCGGGGCAATGGAGGGTCCGACGGACGATGTGGCCGAGGGGTTCGCGCCGACAAGAAAACGCTTCCCGTCAGTCGCCACATCATAGTTGAAATTCTGGGCTTGGGATGAGATATGCGCGTCAAACAGCGCCACTGGAGCGCCTGCTTTGAGTAACGGCTTGGGTCCTGGCGTCACCGTTATCGTTACGGCCGTCAGTTTCTCGTCCGGAGTCACGTAGAACAACTCCTTTCCGTCACCACGCCAGCGCGGCTGCGCGCCACCTGCGGTCGAGATCCTCAATTCGTTGTCGGCAGACGGGAAGGGTTGCACGTACACCTCGCGTTGACCGGATACGTCAGAGATGTACGCCATCCAGCGGCTGTCCGGTGAAAGCTGGCCCTGGATTTCGTTGAACTCCGAGTGCGCAAATGGAGTCGGTTTCCCGGACGGCTTCCCGTCGTCGCCCATGGGAAGATAGCTGACGTCGAACTTGGTCTTCGGATCTTGCTCCGTGTAGACAATGAATCGCCCGTCCCGCGACCATTGATTGACATTCTTCCCGTCGGGTGTGGACAGAAGCACTTCATCCTGGCCCGAACCATTGGACGCTCTCACGTAAAGATCGCCAACACGGCCGCCCCGATTCGAACGGAATACGATGCGGTCGCCCTTGGGAGAGAAGAAGGGAGTGGTGTTGGTAGAAGCATCGGTGGTCAAACGACGGTCGTTTTGACGGCCTAGATCCCGGAGAATGATATCGCGATTGCCGCTTCCCGATTCCCCGCGCGAGAATGCGATGGTCTTCTCGTCCGGGGAAATCGCCGGCACGGCCACCCGAGCGAGTTGGACCACGCTCTCCAGCAGCTTCCCGGCCCGGTCATACCAGACGATCTGGCTCGTTCCTCCACCGCCTCCGCCACCGCCGGTCCAATACAGCAGCACGCCGTTGGTGGAAGCAGTTACGGGCGCGAAGTTATTGGTGTTAGTAAACGCGACGCCCTCGCCCACGGGGAACACGTCACCGGAGAGCTGCGCAGTTTCGCTATCGAACGGTTGGGCCATCAAGGTGTTCTCGCGGATGAAGATCAGATGACCGAGCCGTCCGCCGGCGGCGGACAACGCGAATGCGACGCTGGAGTCTTCCGCCAGCACGCGGCGGTTCTCCGTTCCATCCAGCGAGCTTACATAGACGCCGTTCTTCTCCGGGGTCGACCCGCTTACGAGATAAAGGAAACGGCGGCCATCCGGCAGGAACTGCGGGAAGCGATAGATGCCCTTGGTTTTGGTCACGTCCTGCGGAACGCCGCCGGCCGCCGGCACGCGCTGGACGGCGGTTGCCTGCGGCGCTGGCGAGAATACAATCACATCGTCCCGGTTCCATGAACCGCTGCGGCCGTCAGGGGCATCGCACACGGGTTGAGAAGGGCCTCCACTCGCCGCGATTCTCCGCAGTTTGCCCCCTGCGAAGAAAGCAATGTTGCGGCTGTCGGGCGACCAGAAGGGGTACGCGCCGCCATCGGTTGAGGGCATGGGCTGCCATTGAATGGCGTCGAGCGACCGTTGCCAAAGCTGCTGCTTGCCGTTGACCGCGGCGGCCATGACGATTGTGCGCCCGTCAGGGGAGATCGCGAAGCTGTTTATGTTCTGTACGCCTTCGGGTGGGGCGATGGTGTAGCGCAGGATGTGCTCGGGCGGAGGCGTTTCGCGGAAGTGGAGGAATGCGAGCGCCCCTAGAGCGAGTGTGACCACCGCTGCCGCGACCCATCCGGCCGCGGCCCTTCCCGACTTTGCTGGAATGCTTGCGGCCACCGCAGGAGCCGGAGGCTCTTCCAGCAGCTCCCAGACGTCGCCGATGTCGCGCAGGCGTTTCTTCGGGTCCTTCTCCAGACACTTTTTCAGGAGCCTGCGGACTTCGACCGGCACACCATCCCACTGTGGCTCCTTGAGAACTACCGCAGCCATCGTTTCCGTGACATCCTCTCCTTCAAACATCCGCCGGCCGGTTAGCAACTCATGCACTACGACTCCGAACGCCCAGATATCGGCGCGGTGGTCGACGGGCCTGCCCTTGGCCTGCTCGGGAGCCATGTAGGCCGCGGTTCCGAGGATCATGCCGGCTTGCGTCGCGGCCATGCTGAGGGTGGGAGATTGAGTGGCTCCCGCTCCCGAAGCGCCTTCCTTCGGCTCGGATATCTTCGCGAGTCCGAAATCCAGCACCTTTACGGTGCCGTCGGGCTTGATCCTGATGTTGGCGGGCTTCAGATCGCGATGCGTGATGCCTTTTTCGTGGGCTTCGCTTAACGCGTCACTTATCTGCCTTGCGATACGCAAGACTTCTTCAAGGGGAAGAGGTCCTTTCGGCGCTTCGCCCTCGACGAACTCCATGACCAGGAAGTTGGGACCGACGTCGAAGAGGCCGCAGATGTTGGGGTGGTTCAGTGATGCAATCGCGCGGGCTTCGCGCTCGAAGCGCTCCGTGAACTGCTGATTTGAGATCTTGATGGCGACTTCGCGACCCAAGCGCGTCCTTCGCCAGGTAGACCTCGCCCATTCCGCCTGCGCCGATCTGAGAAAGGATCTCATACGGGCCGAGGCGCTCGCCGGCAGATAAAGACATGCGTTTAAGGCATTCTACCTTATCCTAAGTGTTTGGTTCGCTCCAAAATCAGGATCAGAATTGTCGCCATCGCCTTGCTGGTAGCGCCCGTTCTGATGGCAGTGTGGGCTTTCGGAATCGAGCCGGGAATGCTGGTGGTGCGCCATCTGCGCATGGAGCTTCCAGGGTGGAATTCGGACCTGCGAATCGCCGTCTTGAGCGACCTGCACATAGGGTCGCCACATGTAGGGCTCGACAAGCTGCGGAAAATCGTGGAGCGGACGAACGCGGAAAGCCCGGCGCTGATCGTAGTGCTGGGCGATTTCGTAACAGGCGGTCCGAACGGCAGGCGCTCGGGAGGTTTCGTCGAGCCGGAATTGATCGCCCAGGAATTGAAAAAGCTACGCGCGCCTTTAGGTGTCTATGCGGTGCTGGGCAATCACGAATGGTGGTATGACGGCGAACGCGTGGGGAAAGCGTTGACCGACGCCGGGATTCCGGTGCTGGAGAATAGGGCCGTACACGTTGGGCATATTTGGCTGGGCGGCATCGCGGACTATTGGACGCGCGAGCCGGCGGTTGCGGGGACGCTGCGACAAGTGAAATCCGATGATCCGGTGGTGTTGATCACGCATAATCCCGATATTTTTCCTGAGGTTCCTTCGCGTGTGAGCGTGACGCTGGCCGCGCATACGCACGGGGGACAGGTTAAGCTACCGATCATCGGGACGCTCATTACTACTTCGAAGCTGGGGTATAACGCCGGCGAGTACGTGGAGCAGGGCCGTCATCTATTCGTGACCACGGGCATAGGTACCAGCATTCTGCCAGTACGCTTCGGAGTGCCGCCGGAGATCGTGATTCTGACCCTGACTCCATCGAAATCGAGATAATCCCGCACCTGTTCGCACTGCAGTTATTGGGTCCCATCACGACAATTCAAGCGAACGATTTCCGGCGGCAGTGGGATGACCTGCGCGACGATGCTTTGGCGGCGTTCGAAAAGGTCGGCGCAAGTGGTTGGTATGTGCTGGGCGAGGAGGTACGCGGCTTTGAAGAAGAGCTCGCGGCGTTGTGGGGCTTTCCGTTTACAACAGGCGTCGCGAGCGGGATGGACGCGATCGAAATTTCGCTGCGGGCACTCGGCTGCGGGCCGGGCGACCGGGTGCTGACGACGCCGATCTCGGCGTTTGCGACTACTCTGGCGATCGTGAAGCTCGGAGCTGTGCCGGTGTTTGTGGATACCGATGATCAGGGTCTCATCAATCTGGAGCGGTGTGGTGATCTGCTCCGGCGAAGGAGAGATATTCGGTTCTTCGTGCCGGTTCACTTGTATGGATTCGCGCTGGATCGCGGCGGGTTAAGCCGATTGCGTGATGAGCACGAATTGCTGATGGTAGAGGATTGCGCTCAGTCCATCGCCGCGGTGGGCGAAGTCGCCGCGACCAGTTTCTATCCGACGAAGAACCTGGGGGCTATGGGTGACGGAGGGGCGATCCTCTCGCGGGATGCGGGGTTTGACGCGCGCGTGCGCGCGCTGCGCGACTACGGGCAGACGGCCAAGTATCGGCATGACTTTATCGGGTACAACAGCCGGCTGGACGAGTTGCAGGCGGCTTATCTACGGCGGGCTTGTCTGCCACGGCTTGAGCGCTGGACCACGCGACGGCGGGAAATTGCCGCGGCGTATCTAGCCGGGATCAAGAATCCCGCGGTGCGATTGCCGAGCCCGCCAAAGGGATCAGAGCCTTCGTGGCACTTGTTCCCGGTGTGGACCGATCGAAGACTGCGCGATTCTCGGTTTGGCATTCACTATCCGATCGCGATTCCCGATCAGAAGGCTCTCGACGGCGTGCCGTTCGAGGCGCCCGGCGGTTACGAAAACGCGCGGCGACTGTGCGCGAGCGAAGTCAGCCTGCCGATTCATCCGTACCTCGACGACGGCGAAGTCGCCGAAGTGATCGCGGCGGTCGACTCACTTTGAGGGATGGTCCAGGTCGATAGCCAAGCGCTCGGCCATGGCGATCTGGTCGGCAGTTCCGCGCAGGGCCATCGCTCTCGGCGCGTTATAAGTGAATATCCGTTTGATTTGCGTGGCTTCGCGGATCGCGGTAGCCGCCTTCTGGAAATCGGGAACGGTTGGCGTATGGGGGAGACGCAGCACGCGAACGACATCGTCATTCCCCGCCATTTCGTACTGATGTGTGGAAGAAGGGGGCTCAGGCACGATCTCCTTCACCAGCCACTCAGCGAGGCGCATCTGCGCGCCGGTCCCGCGCATCACCAATGCGTTGCGTCCGTTGTAGGTAAACACTCGCCGGGTATCGGTGATGGTGCGCACCAGAGTTGCGGCTTCCTGGAAGTCCTGAACGGTGGGGGCGGTGATCACGTAGAACACGCGCACGACATCGTCGCTGGTTCCAGGAGGCCGGTATTCATGGGGCATGGCAGGCTGGGCTATGGGGCTATCCAGCTCATTGAACAGCCACTCGGCCATGGCGATCTGAGGGGCGGTGGCATGTACTGTGACGCTTTTCTGATCGTTGTTGGTGGTAATCTGCTGGATATCCGCAATGGTGCGGATTGTGGTCGCGACCTCTTGGAACTGCTGGATGGTCGCGGTGTGGGTGAGGTAGAAGGTGCGCTGGAGTTGGTCACCTTTGTCGGGGCTCTGCCCCGAACCCCGTCCGACAAACACGACGCTGATGGAGAGTGCAATCGCTAAATTGCGCATGGGCGTTCCTTTCAACCGATTAAGGTCGCGCACAACGCAGCGGGGCCCGAGCTTCGCCTGGAATCATTGAGCGGCCACCGCGCTGTGCGCTCAGAACGCTAGACGCAAGTAATCGCGCGACCGTGCAGAACCGTTCGCGCGATCAGAATTACCGGGCAGGTACTATTTAATCTGGTAGCCGCTGTCGCCCTTAGCGCGATGCGCCATGTGGCAGCCACCGCAAGTCCCACCGAGCGCCATCATGGCCGTATTAGCGGCATCGAAGTCGCCAGCCGCGCCAGCCTTGGCGATGTCGGCGGACGCGGTTACGGCCTGCTTGGCAAAGCCGGTAGCATCCGCGGCGCCCTTCTTGGACCAATACGCCTCAATCTGCTTGAATGAAGACTCCATGGACTTGGCTTCCGTCTCTACTGTGCCTTTATCCTTCGCGGCAATCCCCTTCGCCACCTTGCCCTTGCTGGCAACCGCGGCCTTCATCCAACCCGTATAGTCGGCGTCCGTCTGTGCCAGAAGCACACAGAACGTTACGGTAGCGAGTAGTGCTACCAGTACTTTAATGACTCTCATATAGTTCCTCCCAAGGCTTCACATCATATCGCGTCGGGGGGAGGAAGTCGAGGGGGT
>JAICXC010000207.1 GCA_025980665.1 Bryobacteraceae bacterium | reverse complement strand
TTCCGGCGCGTTGTCGATTGAATCGAAGCTCCGGAACTTCACCTTGGGATTGTGCTTGGCCAGCGTCTGCGTGATCGCCGCGGTCAAGGTCGTCTTGCCATGATCGATGTGTCCAATGGTGCCGACGTTGCAATGCGGCTTACTTCGATCAAATTTTTCCTTCGCCATTCTCTGATCAGCTCCTCTCGCGCCTCAATTCCAGCGCGGCTCTTTAGAAATCGTTCGCGCTGCGCAGCTGCCGAGCGATCCGGATACTCCTCGGTACCAAGCAGCTCCCACGGTTTGAAGGCGCTGGTCCAACGTCCGGACTTCGTATTGTGCTCTCCCAGACGCTTTTCGACGTCTGCGCTGATTCCGATGTAATGCTTACCGGTCGGAATGCTGCGAAGCAGGTACAAGTACCACTTCAAAAATTCTGGAGCCGTTGATCGGGATTGAACCGATGACCTCGTCCTTACCAAGGACGCGCTCTACCAACTGAGCTACAACGGCTTTATTAAAACCTTTCGCGGCCAGGAGCCGATCCGATGACCTTCCGCCACCGGACGCTCTACCAACTAAGCTACGACGGCTTAACAACCTCACAAAACTCTGGTGGACAGGGAAGGATTCGAACCTTCGTACCTCGCAAGGAGGGACAGATTTACAGTCTGTTGGCTTTAACCACTCACCCACCTGTCCGATGCTATTACTGCCCCGGATTCGGGGGGCCTTTAGGACTGAAGTTCATTATAGCAAAGGCACCCAATGCGTTAGAATAGCAAAGGAAACCTCGGGCGGGAGTAACTCAGTGGTAGAGTCACAGCCTTCCAAGCTGTTGGTCGCGGGTTCGATTCCCGTCTCCCGCTCCATGATTTCCAGCGCAGATTAAGGCTGGCGTAGCTCAGTTGGTAGAGCATCTGATTTGTAATCAGAGGGTCGGGGGTTCAAGCCCCTCCGCCAGCTCCATTCCTCAGGTTGCGATCAGCATGCCCTTCCACGCATCCTCATCGTGACCGATGCTCAGCCGGTTAGCGGAACGAATCAGCGGCAGCTGGAGTAAATTGGGGTTCCGCTCGATCCGTTCGAGAAGTTGGGCGTCGGATACCTTGAGATATTTCATGCCCTCGTCGACATATGCTTTACCCGCAGTGTCGACCAGTGCGGCCGCACCAAAACGATCGACGAACCTCTTGATCTCGCCTGGAGCCATCGGCTTCTTCTTCAAGTCCACGAAATGAATCGTGACGCGGCGCTCCTTGAAAAACCGCTCGGCAGCACGAGTCGCCTGTGAATTCTTCACCCCGAAAATCTGAACGCTGACCACTTCTTGAGGTTACTAGAGGTTACTATTGGGGCGCCCAGTACTAGGACAGAAGACCCGTGCTGGGGCTGCGAAAGCATGCTACTATACCGGAAGTTTTACCACGGACACTTGGATTTGGAGGGCATTTTCATGACGCGAGGATGGAGACTATCGGTGATGGTGGCAGCCGCTGGGCTTTGCATGGTGGCGTTGCCAATACTCGCGCCGGCCAACAGCGACGATGACACAAAGCCAAACGGCAAGGGGATGGGGACGATCCTCAATCCAGGCAATGGAAACCGGGATGCCGGCCAGGCAAAAGGGGCCAAACCAGGCGGCGGGGGCACCAGCAACGGTATCAATTACCACGGCGGTCCGGTGATGCTGGGTACCGTGAACGTATATTACATCTGGTATGGCAATTGGAGCGGAAACTCGGCCACGAGCATTCTGGCCGATCTCGCCGACAGTATCGGCGGCTCGCCATACTTTCATATCAACACGACGTATTATGACGGAGGAGCCAATCACGTAACTGGTTTAGTCCAGAACAGGATGTCCGCAAACGACAATTACTCGCTGGGTACCACTCTGTCGGATACGAATATCCAGACCATCGTCGCCAACGCGATTGGCAGGGGTGCGCTGCCGTATGACTCGAACGGAGCTTATTTCGTGCTGACATCCCAGGACGTGGCGGAATCCAGTGGATTCTGCACCAAGTACTGCGGGTGGCACACTTACGGAACCATTTCCGGTACCAACATCAAATACGCATTCGTAGGGAATGCCGATCGCTGCCCGACTGCCTGTGAAGCACAGACGACTAGCCCCAATGGAAACGCGGGAGCCGATGCGATGGCCAGCGTGATCGCTCACGAACTGGAAGAAATGGTAACGGATCCGAATCTCAACGCCTGGTATGATACGCGCGGCTATGAGAATGCCGACAAGTGCGCCTGGACCTTCGGAACCGTCTCTACCGCCTCGAATGGCTCGCTTTACAACATGACTCTTGGCGCCCGCCAGTACTTGATCCAGCGGAACTGGGTGAGCGCGAGCGGCGGTTATTGCGCACTGAGCTATTAATCGCGGCTGATAGACTGCGAACATGACCCGCGCTGTCCTGTTCGCTCTCTGCATAGTCACAGGTGTGCGGGCAGCCGCCGTCCAGCCCCTGCCCATCATTCCCCGCCCTGCCGTAATGCGCCAACTGAACGGGGCTTTTCTCATGGGGCCCTCGGCTGTGATCTCCGCCGATCCGGAAGCCCAGGCGGTTGCCCAGTGGTTCGCGCAGCAGCTCCGTTCCGAATTCGGAATCGCGGCGGAGGTTGTGGATGGAACGCCTCGGGCTAGAACATTCCGCTTTGCTATCGATGAGAGTAAGCCCGAGGAAGGCTACCGTCTGCGCATCGATCCGCGCGGCGTGGTTATTATGGGCCGCCCCGCGGGATTGTTCTACGGAGCGCAGTCCGTGCTCCAGCTCGCCTCGGCGCGCAGCAAGTCGGTGTTCGTTCTGCCCGCCGCGGAGATTGAGGATCAGCCCCGTTTTCGTTATCGTGGGCTGCATCTGGACACATCGCGCCACACGTTCCCCGTGGAGTTTCTGAAACGCTACCTGGATTGGATGGCACGCTATAAGCTCAATCGGTTTCACTGGCATCTCACGGACGATCAGGGCTGGCGCATCGAGATTAAAAAGTACCCGCTGCTCGCGCAAGTCGCCTCGATGCGGAAGGAAACGCTGGTCGGTCACGCGCCGCAATCGACTACCTATGACGGCAAACCTTATGGTAGCTTCTATACGCAGGATCAGATCCGCGACGTAGTTGCTTACGCGCGCGATCGATTCATTACCGTAATTCCGGAGATTGAGATGCCCGGCCACTCGCTGGCTGCACTCGCCGCCTATCCGGATCTCGCCTGCACACCGGGTC
>JAICXC010000047.1 GCA_025980665.1 Bryobacteraceae bacterium | reverse complement strand
GGGTTATAGGGCCATGTCAGGACGGGCCATAGTGCGCCACATGTGAGCGACCGGACTATTATCGTTGCCGAGCCCTTCTTTCGGCTCCTTGAAGTGACGACCGATGATCTCGCGGAAGGGATCGATGCTGACCTTGGCGTTGGGATCGAACGAATAATAATCGTTGACCGTGACCAGGCGCGGGGCTTCGTACCAAGGATGCTTCTTGAGCATCTCGTAGTCGGCGCGGATGTGCGGCAGCGGAACGTAGTCCTCGCCAAACAGGCGCCGGTAGAGATCCGGATATTCGTAGCCATACGCCGGATCGGCGAAGAAGCGCAGGGCCTGATGATACTTGATGGCGAAAGCGGTCTTCTCGGGCACGTAGGGCGTGTACATCTGGGCGGCCCAGTACCCGTGATCGGTCTTGAGCAGCGCCTGCGCAGTATCGTGCAGGAGGCAAGCAAGAATGATTTCCTCCGGCATGCCGTTCCTCATCGCCAGCGCGGCGCTTTGCAGGACGTGATTGGCAGGAGTGAAGCGGAGCGCGAAGAAATCGTACAGCGTGGGCTTATCGGGCAGCGGCGGGAGTATTTTGACTTTGGCTCCCGGCGTTTGGGCGACGAACAGGTTCCCTACTCCCATCCGAAAGTGGCGCGTAGGAATTTTCTTCTCGACCTCGGCCACTGTGGGGAAATGGGGATCGGTGGACGTCAGAGCTTTATCTAGCTCGCTGGACAGGAAATGCTCAAGGGCGTCAGCTTTGGCTTCGGAGTCCATGCGAGCCACAGCTTCTTCGCCGCCCAGAGTCGCAATCAAGTTCTCGCGTTTGATATCCATAAGGAGAACCTCTAAGGAGAACCTCTGTTACTGAAACGCGCAAAACGGAGCGCGGCGCGGTCGATTCCTAGTTTCATTCGAAGGGCGCCCCGCCCTTTACGCTTCTACCTCAATTCTATCGCCGAGCGAGGCATGCCTGGCCCTACGCTGTTATCCTGGACGTGAGACGATGGCGCTCAGCACGCGATCTTATGCTCGGCAGTACTTCGGCGGTGGCGGATTGCCTCAGGGCGTCAAAGGCCTGATCCTCGCTAACTCAGCGGTATACCTGCTGATGTTTTTGGGCCCCATACACCGGTTTTTCTTCGAGTGGTTTTCCCTTGTGCCCGCCGACGTGGTGACTCGCTTCTTCTTGTGGCAACCGGTCACTTATCTGTTTATTCACGCTGGGTTCTTCCACATCCTTTTCAATATGCTGTTCTTGTGGTACTTCGGCAAGGATCTAGAGGACATCTGGGGAACTCGACGCTTCCTGCAGTTCTATTTCTTTTGCGGCATCGGCGCTGGACTCGTCGTGGTCCTCGCCAACTACCTGTTTGGCAGCCCCCTCGTCGCGACGGTGGGCGCATCGGGAGCGATCTACGGCGTTTTGCTGGTCGCGGCGGTACTATGGCCGGACCGGATCATTATTTTCTATATTTTCCCGATCAAGCTGAAGTATTTTGTGATGATTTCAGCTGCAATCGCGTTTTTCGGCCTAGGGGATCCGAATAGCGGCGTGAGCCAGGTCGCGCACCTGAGCGGGATGGGATTTGGGTATCTATTTCTCAAGACGTCAGGGTTTCGCAAATTGGATCTCGTGGGTCCCGCTCGCGATAGCTACAAGGCATGGAAACTAGCGCGGGCCAAACGCAAGTTCCAGGTGTATTTAAAGAAGCAGCAAGGCGGGGATCGCGACCGCTGGGTGAACTAAGCCGAACGGCCTGTGCCCCGATTTCGAGAGATGGTATAGTGCGGACATGAAGGCCTCCCGTATAAGCCTCCTCGTCTTGGCCGGCTCGTTGAGTGCGGCATTGGTTGTAGTGGCACAAGGACCGGTGACCGGTGGTAGCGAGACCGTCGCCCGCCCCAAAAAGGGAAGCACTAACAATAGCTCAGACGGGTCCACCGCAGCCCCTGCGGAATCGCCGCAGCAATCCAAGATCCCCTCGCAATTCAAGAAAGGTAAGGAGCTGCCAGAAGGCGTGGCGACTTACTCCACCGACGCCGTCACGGTAACGGTGGATGTATCGGTGCTCGATAATAAGGGCCACTTCATCCCTAACATTCCCGCGGGCAACTTCCGGGTTCTGGAGGACAATGTACCCCAGAAGATTAGCCAGGTATCGAAGGGCGAAGCTCCGTTGACGATCGCCTTGGTGATCGAATTCTCGGGACATTTCCAGCAGGTTTACTCGGAACCATGGTTCCAGACCTTGCAGGCGGCCTACGGCTTCATCGAAACGCTTAAGAAAGAGGACAACGTTGCTATTGTCGCCTACGATCTGCGTCCGGAAATCCTTTCGGATTTTTCGACCGATCGAAGCGAAGCGCAGGACGCTCTGTCGCGCCTGCGGTTCCCAGGTTTTTCCGAGGCGAATTTGTTCGACGCTCTTACGGATACGGCCCAACGCATGCAGGACATTGAGGGACGTAAGGCGATCCTGCTGATCTCCTCGGGTGTCGATACGTTCAGCAAGCTGAACTACGGCGAGGCTCGCAAGGCGATCCAGAATGCCGGCGTGCCGATTTACGCCATCGGACTAATGCAGGCTTATCGCGATATCATGTACGCCTATGGAGCGATCTCGGACAGCCAGAACATGACGTTCTTGCAAGCCGACAACCAACTGCGCACCTTCACCAAGGAAAGCGGCGGCATGGCGTTCTTTCCGCACTTTTATGGCGAGTTCCCCCAGATCTATCGCGGGATCAGTGACGTTCTTCGCAGCCAATACGTACTCACCTATACTCCCAGCAACACCGCGCGGGATGGTAAGTTTCGCAAGATCAAAGTCGAGCTGGTGAATCCTGAAAACAATCAGCCGCTTCAAATCAAGGACGAGAAGGGCAAGCCGGTGAAGTTCGAGATCCTTGCAAAGCCGGGTTACACCGCTCCAAAGCCAGTCGAATAATTCTCTTCACGTTCGCGCGTGAGCGTCGAGCGAAATAAAAAAAGTCAAGCACTCCATCTTTCTCTTTTTGAGTTCGATAGAAACTTTGTTGACAGCTGCGTTTCAGCTCTGTTACTGTCGCGTTGTTCCCCCACACGCAAATGTCTCTTCGGAATTCTTCTTCATCATCTTCCTCGGCAGCGATGCACGGACGGATTCTTCTGGTGGATGACAATGTGAGCGGATCGACGGCCCGCAAGACCGTACTCGAAGAATTGGGACACCAGATCCATGTGGCATCGAGCGGCGCGGATGCGCTCGAACAATTCTCACAGCATCACTTCGATCTGGTGGTCACGGATTATAAGATGCCTCGAATGGATGGGCTGGAACTGATCGCTCGCCTGCGCAAGCAGCGGCCGGAAATTCGGATCGTGCTTGTTTCGGGTTTCGTCGATACGCTGGGGCTCAATGAAGCCACCACCGGCGCGGATGGCGTGATTCAGAAGAGCGCCAATGAAGTGACGCACCTGGTCCGGGCCGTGAATCGGCTAATGCGACAGAAGCCGGCCAAGAAGCCGGCTAGTTCGGATGCGCGGGTGTTGAAAGCAAAGCGCCAAGCGGGCTAAACTCAGCCGGCGAGAAACGGCAATGGGATCCAGCGGAGCGACGCCGCCGTCATCAGGATGCCGACGCACAGGATGACGAAAGCTGAGGCAATCGGGGCGAATCGCAGTAGAGGATGTTGTCCGCTCTGGGCCGATTCAGGCAGCCAGCGCTTGGCGTGAATCACTAGCATCCCGATCGCCATCAGAACCCCAGCTAACCCGAGACTGAAGGCCAGCAACAACACCAAGCCCAGACCGATGCGTCCGATCGCGATGGCGCTCAGCAACAGAACCATCGCGGCAGGGCATGGTACTAGTCCCCCGCTTGCTCCCAAGGCCATGAGGCTGCCGAAGGTAATCTCTCCTGGAGGCACATGACTGTGCGTGTGTCCGTCGTGAGTATGAGTGTGGGTGTGTTGGTGAGCGTGGTGGTGATGATGGTCGTGATCATGAGCATGGTCATGATGATGATGGTGGTGACCCAGCGCGTGTGCCCGGGCATGGAGAAATGCTCGCCAGCGTTGATAAAATAGCCATCCGCCGATTAAAACGATGGAGATTCCGGAGAGCACGCCCAGAATGGGAATTATCTTTTCGGGGACGATGTAGCTCGAAAGCAGCAGCGTACCAAGTCCGAGCAGGAACACACTGATGGTGTGGGTGAAGGTAACGGTCGCCCCGAGTAGCGCCGCGTGCTTCATGTTGCCGCGGGAGCCGACGAGGTAGGCGGCGACGATGGTTTTGCCGTGACCCGGTTCGAGAGCGTGCATCGCGCCCAGCCAGAAAGCCACGGCAATTCCAGCCAGCAGCCATCCGGCGCTCAACGTCGGCTGATGCAGAAGTTGAGCCAGATAATCTGCGTGCATAACGTCTTCCTACTTGTTTTTGGCCGGAGCGGATTTCGTGGGCGTGGGAGCCTTGTGGATCTCCTCGAAGTATCGTTCTACAAACGGCTGAAATACGAGAGGAACTTCGTCACGATGAATCTCGCCGCCGGCTTCGTTGTGCGAAGCTTGGCGGTCGGCCCACGGAGTCTTGAGCGTCTGCTTGGTTTGGCCGACCTCAATCATCATTTCGCCGGTCACGGCCGCCGAGCGCTTTCCGATGATCTCGCTGATCTGACCCATGGCTTCGAGCGCCTTGGCGTCTTTCGCCGCCTTATCGCCATCCTTGGATCCAGCGCCGCTGGCGCTATCTTGCGAGGGGGGGTTGCCAGGCTGACTACTGGATTTGGCATCCTCGGCATTCTTCTGATCGCCACTTTGATTGCTGTCGGGATTGGATTCGGCCTCGCCATTCTGACTATCCGGCTGCTTGTCGGCCTTTTCGCCCTTATCGCTCTTCTCGCCCTTATCTTTCGAAGATTGGTTCTTGGCGTTCTGCTGGGGACTTGGGGAGTTGGGCTTCATCTTGTTCAGCATGTTGGCTAAAGCGTCCTTGATTTTGTCCAGAACGCCGCTATCGCTGGGATTGCCCTGCTTATCCTGACTGCCGCCTTCCTTAGAATCTTTGTTGTCGGCGGAATCTTTGCCGTCCTTGGAGCTTTTGTCGCTCTGCTTGCCGTCCTTGTTGTCGTCGCCCTTATCCTTGCCCTTCTTGTCGGGGTCGCCGCCATTTTTATCGCCGTCTTTGTCGGCGGCCTGCTTGGCGTTGTCGTCGCCCTGAGGACTTGTTGCATCGGGGGAATCCTGCGCGTTAAGGAGATCCTCGGGCTGTTGATCCGCGGAGGTCGACTGCGCGTCGGGATTGCCGGGATCAAACGGGTCCTGCTTCATGTTCAGGCGCTTGGCCTGATTCTTCGCGAGCTGCGGAGGCGGACCGAAGAAGGAGTCGTAGGCGATCTTGAGCAGGGACGGCTCCAAGCTCAAACTGCCGGTGACGGCGTAGCGCACGGCGAAGAGTCCGAAGGCCACCAGGGCCAACCCCGCGGCGGGCAGCAGATAGCGCGATCGCGAGGGCGGCACTGCCTGATGGATGTCGACACGCTGCGCGACGATTTCCGCTTCGCGGCGCTGCGCTTCGCAGACTGCTTGACGTTCCGGCTCGGGATGATCGGCGAAGTATACGGCTGTCGAAAGAGAATCGGCCAAGCCAAGGCGCTTATCGATCTGTTGGGACAGCTTGTATCGGGAAGGAAGGCTCTTCCGCAGGCGGTAGATTCCCACGCCCAGGCTGATTGCGACGATTAGAACCGGCCAGTACCAATCCAGAATCTGGGTGCCCGCAAGCAGCAGCAGGATTACCGCCGCCATGCCGATCAGCAGCGCCAGAGCGCCCTTATCCAGCGCCAACTGCCCGAACAAACGCCTGCGGGCGCGGTCGAGCAGATTGGTCAGGACAGGGTGAGTGGGCACAAGAACTCTATATGATAAGCATACAATCGCCGTAAGAGTAAAAGCGATACTTTTGGGAGACGGCGTACCGGTACGCCTCCAAAGCCAGTTCTCTACCCGCGAAAGCGCATACCAGCACCAATAGACTGGACTTGGGCAAGTGGAAGTTGGTTAGCATCGCGCCTGTTCGGCGGAACTGAAACCCGGGATAGATGAAAATCTCGGTTTCGGAGGCGGCCGGATCGCTTTCAATCGCGCGGACGGCAGTGGTCCCGACAGCGACAACACGTTTGGCCTGGTTCATCTTCAGAATCGTTTCCGGCGGGACGACGAAGGATTCCTTGTGGAGATGGACGTTCTCGATTGTATCCGTGCGCAGCGGTTGGAACGTGCCGAGTCCGACGTGGAGTGTAATGTGAGCGATAGAAGCTCCTGACGCCTTGCAGGCTTCGAGGATTTCCGGAGTGAAGTGCAGCCCGGCGGTGGGGGCGGCGGATGATCCAGGCTCGCGGGCGAAGACCGTCTGGTAGCGTTCGCGGTCGGCGAGCGTGTCGTCGCGGCGAATATAGGGCGGCAAAGGCACGTGGCCGACCTTTTCGAGAACGGCTAGAAGGTTTCCGACGGGATGAAGCCGCACGGTGCGCTCGCCGAATTCGCCACGGCCGAGGATCTCGGCGGTCAGATCGTCGGAAATGATGACGCGTTCGCCGGTACGCATCTTGCGGCCGGGGTGAACCAGAGCTTCCCAGGTAAGTCCGTCAGAGGATACCGGTTTGGTCAGGAAGATTTCCACGCGCCCCGTGGCATGCTCGCGATGACCGTAGAGGCGGGAAGGCAAGACGCGGGAATCGTTGAGGACGAGGCAGTCTTGGGGTGCGAGGAACGCCGGGAGCTCGCGAAAGATGCGATCTTCCCACATGCCGGTGGTGCGATCGACTACCAGCATCCGCGACCCAGCGCGGTCGGGCAGAGGTTCCTGGGCGATGAGATCGTCGGGGAGGTGATAGTCGAAGTCGGAAAGAAGCACTTGACACTACTGTAAAACGACGACTGTAGACTGGAAATGGATGAGGATTTTAGGGATTGAATCGTCGTGCGATGAAACCGCCGCGGCCGTAGTGGAGGACGGCTCGCGCATCTTATCGTCCGTGGTTTCCTCGCAGATGGCGACGCATTCAAAATACGGTGGTGTGGTTCCCGAGCTGGCATCGCGCGAGCACCTGCGGGCGATTGTCCCGGCGGTGCGGATGGCACTCGAAGAATCGTCAACTCGTTTGGAAGAACTGAGCGCGATTGCGGTGACTGAGGGTCCGGGCCTCGTCGGGTCGCTGCTGGTCGGCATGACTTACGGCAAGGCATTGGCGATGGTCCACAAGCTGCCATTGATCGGGGTGAACCACATAGAGGGACACATTCACGCCGTGGCAAGCCAGAGTGCCGTGGAGTATCCGGCGCTGGCGCTAGTGGTGAGTGGCGGGCACACGCATCTGTTCGAAGTCGCAGAAGGGTTTCGTTACCGGCTGCTCGGCAAGACTCGCGACGATGCGGCGGGTGAGGCGTTCGATAAGGTCGCCAAACTCCTGGGGTTCGGGTATCCAGGAGGGCCGGTGGTCGATATGCTCGCGCCACACGGGAATCCGGAGGCGGTGCGCTTCACGCTGGCCAAGATGAAAGGTAACACGCTCGACTTCAGTTTCAGCGGACTGAAGACCGCCGTGCTGCGATGGTTCGAGGCGCGGGATATGGCTGAGGAGGTGGCGGCGCGGCGCGCGCTGCTCGCCGAAAATCTCAAGCCATCGGTGGACGACTGGCTGCGGGTGACGCCGAAGACGACACTGGATCTGCTGGCGTCCTTTCAAGCAACCGTGATCGATGAATTGCTGCGGCGCGCGACCCGAAGCGCCGAAGACATCGGGGCGCGCAGCATGATCGTATCGGGAGGCGTCGCCTGCAACTCGGGATTGCGACGAGCCGCGGAAGATGCGCATCTTCCGTATCCGGTTTTCTTTCCGGCGACGGATCTATCAACGGACAATGCGGCCATGATTGCGGCGGCGGCATTCCCCAAGCTCGCACGCGGGGAGTTCGCCGATGCGACGCTGAAAGCCCGGGCCAATCTTTCCCTCGTATAACCCACGCTGGCATAATCTCTATTTATGGTGCCCACGTCGATTCCGAGGACTCTGCCGGCGAAGTATTACACCGACTCGGAAGTCTTCCGGGCCGAGATCGAACGATTCTACTTCGGACGATGGATTTATGCGGGTCGGGCGGAGCAGATCGAGAAACCAGGATCGTATTTTCTGTGCGATGTCGCCGGGGAAAGCGTCATCGTCACTCGGGAGGGAGCTTACTACAACGTCTGCCGGCATCGCGGGACGCGTATGTGCACAGCACCCGAAGGGACATTCGACGGGCGCATCCAGTGTCCGTATCATGGCTGGACGTACGGGCTCGACGGGTCCCTCATCACCGCGCCAAATATGGGGGACGCGGGATTTTCGCGATTCGACTATCCGCTGCATCGTGTCGCCTGCGAAACGTGGGACGGTCACGTGTTCTTAAATTTCGCGGACAAGCGGGCTCCCCTGGCTGCACAGCTCGGCGAGCTACCGGCGAAATTCGCGGCGTGGAACATGGGTGAGCTGAAGCTGCACAAGCGCATCATCTACGACGTCAAGGCTAATTGGAAACTGATCGTCCAGAATTACAACGAGTGCCTGCATTGTCCGACGGTACATCCTTCGCTCGACCGCCTGACGGATTATCTGGGCGCGGACAATCAGGCGCCGACGGCCAATTACATCGGCGGCAGCATGGGGTTCCGAGACGGTGTCGAAACCATGACCTTCGACGGAGTGAGGCGGCGCGAATACCTGCCGGGCCTGAACGCCGAGCAGCGGGCCATGGTCTGCTATTACGCGATCTATCCGAATCTGCTGCTGGCGCTGCATCCGGACTACATGATGACGCACACGTTGTGGCCCAAGGCGCCAGATCGCACCGAGATCGTGTGCGAGTGGCATTTCGATCCTCACGAGATGGCGAAATCGGGATTCCAGGGCGAGGATGCGATCGAGTTCTGGGACCAGATCAATCGCGAAGACTGGGGGATTTCGGAGTTGTCGCAGCTGGGGATCGGCTCGCGGGCGTATACGCCGGGTCCCTATTCGAAGCGCGAGGAGTTGCTCTATGCTTTCGACCGTATCGTCACAGGCCAGTAAGGCGGCGGGTTACGATCCATTCGCCAAGGGACGGTTCCCGGTGGGCGTGCGCACGATTGAGGCGCTGGATACGGCGCGAGATCGCGTGTTCCCCTGTGAGATCTGGTCGCCCGAAGGCGCGGAAGGGAAGCATCCGCTGATCCTTTACTCGTATCATATTGGCGGACATCGGCGGGCGGCGTTGCGGCGCTGGACCACTCAGAGGTGCTCTCGCCGGAACTGAAAGGCATCGATGGTGAGACTGCCGAACAACTGAGTGCACGCATGGATGCTTGGATCGCGAACCGTGTGCCGGATATACGCTTTCTAACTTCCCGCGGGTGCGAGTGTCACCACGGCTCGAATACGGGGGCGATATCGAAGCTGAACTCGCCGCCCGTGGCGTCGACGTTCTGGTGCACAAGTGATATCGTAAAACCCATCATGATCGTTCATTCGGACGCGATTGGAAGCATGGTGTTTTTCTTTGTGATGGCCGGGTCAGCCTTAACGCTGGTCATTTTGCTCCTGTGCCTGGCGGGCCGCGAGTTTCGTTTCGCAGGTAAGATCCTCGGGTGGTGGAGCGTATTTGCGCTGGGGTACACGGCGTTGACCATCGCTCTCTCCCTGCTGCTTCCCCAGAAGGTCGTGAATCCCGGACAGTCGTACTGCATCGACAGTTGGTGTATCGGTGTTCAGAACGTGACTAAGGCGACGCTCAACCAGGATGTCGTTTTTAAGGCCGACGTCCGGATCTTAAGCGATTTGAATAGCGGACTACTAGCGCCAAGGGGGCATCCCTTTATTTGGTCGACGAGCGCGGCAGGCGTTTCCGGTTGATTCCCGACCCGGATGTGACTATTGGGCCGACAGCGCCTTCTTTCACCGGCCGACACTTATGCGGGTGCTGTAGGCGTAGAATAACTTCATGCTACGCCGAGTTTTTGCGTTTGTTGCCCTGTCTGCCGCATTTTTACAGGCTGCGGTTACGCGTGTGGAAGTCGCCGAGCGCGTGGGCCTTCCTGTAGATGGATACGAAAGGATCGCGGGCAAGGTATACTTCGCCGTCGATCCAAAGCTGCCCGCCAACCGATCCATCGTCGATATCGACCTGGCGCCGAGGAATGCCGCGGGACTGGTAGAGTTTTCGGCCGACCTGCTGGTGCTGCGTCCCAAGGATGCGGCCAAGAGTAACGGCACGGCGTTCCTCGAAATCGCCAATCGGGGATCGTCCCCATTCTGGGGCGCGCTGAATATCGGAGCGGCCCGAGGCATGCCCGGCAAGCAGGATATGGGCGACCATTTCATGCTCGACCAGGGATACACGCTGGTATGGGTCGGCTGGCAGGTCGACGTCGCGGGTGCGAATAACGTGAAGCTGTATGCACCGGTTCTGGCGGGCGTCACCGGGAGAGTGCGGACGGAGATTCTGGTGAATCAGAAAGCCATCACCGAAGCGCTTCCCTACCCTGCGGCTGCCGTGGCATCGGGTGCGCTTACGGTGCGCGATAAAGCCGACGGCCAGCGGATCGCGATCCCTAGCGATCAGTGGAAAATTAATGGAGATCGTATCGAGTTCGCGGCTGGATTCGAGCCCGGAAAACTCTACGATTTCGTCTATACGGCCAAAGATCCCGCGGTGGCAGGGCTCGGCATGGCAGCGGTGCGAGATTACATCTCTTATATCAAACAGCGTGGCGAGGTGAAGCGGGCGATCGGCGCGGGGATTTCGCAGAGCGGGCGGTTCCTTCGCACGTTTATCGCGGACGGCTTCAACGGCGATGAACAAGGCAAGAAGGTTTTCGACGGCGTGTGGGCCCACGTGGCCGGCGGCGGTCATGGCGATTTCAACCAGCGCTTCGCGCAGGCGAGCCGCACCAGCGGGCAGTTTAGCGGAATTGATTTTCCGACCGATCTACCGCCATTCCATCCTGACGAGTTGCTCGCGAAGTCGGTGAAGGCGGGTGTCGCGCCGAAGCTCATGTTGAGTAACGGATCGCACGAGTATTGGGGCCGCGCGGCCGGGCTGAACCATGTTAGCGAGGATGGAAAGAGCGACGTTGCTCCCGCAGGCGACGTGCGAATCTACTACGTCGCAGGCACCCAGCACGGCGCGGGCGGCGGACCGAATCCGCTGGTACAGAATCCCACGAATCCGATGGACTGGTCGTTCTTCCAGCGCGCGATGGTGGTGGCGATGAATAAGTGGGTCACCGATGGAACGGCGCCTCCTGCATCGCAGGTCCCGCGCATTGACAAGGACCAACTAGTTTCAGCGTCTGCGCTGAGGTTCCCGAGAATCCCTGGGGTCAATGTTGTGAAGACGGCGTACGCGCCGCGGCGACTCGATTTGGGACAGGAGCCCCCAAAAGTCGGCGAGGCATTCCCTGCCCTGGTTCCACAAGTCGACACGGATGGCAATGAAACGTCGGGCATCCGGCTACCGGAGCTGCAGTATCCGCTGGCGACGTACATGGGCTGGAACCTGCGGAATCCGTCAATCGGGTCACCGACCGAGCAGTATCCGCTGATCGGATCGATGGTGGCCTTCCCGCGAACGAGGGCCGAACGCGAGAAGTCCGGGGATCCGCGGCTTTCGGTCGAGGAGCGGTATAAAGACGAGCAGGAGTATCTGGGCAAGATCGAAGCGGCGGCGCACGAGTTGGCAAAGCAGCGGTTTCTGTTGGGGGCGGACGTTCCACAAGTTGTGGCTCGGGCGAAACAGCGATGGGAGCAGCTGGCAGCGAAGTAATCGCTCCATCACTGTCGCGGCTCGGACGCGCCTGCTAACCTTGAGGTTCATGCATCCTCAGCAAGAATCTCCAAAAACGCCGATTGCCGGCGTGAAGAATCTGGTCGCGGTCGGCTCGGGAAAGGGTGGGGTCGGCAAGACCACCGTCTCCGTAAATCTGTCAATCGCGCTGGCGCGGCTGGGTCGAAAAGTCGGACTGCTCGATGCCGACGTCTATGGTCCGAATGTTCCCACGATGATGGGCACGCGCGAAAACCCCGTAGGCAACGCCGACCGCATTAGGCCTATCGAGAAATTCGGCGTCAAGCTTATGTCGATGGGATTTCTGAGTCCCGGCGACAAGCCTCTGGTGTGGCGCGGTCCGATGCTCCACAACGTGATCCAGCAATTCCTGCGCAATGTCGAGTGGGGCGATCTGGATTACCTGATCATCGATCTTCCGCCGGGAACAGGCGACGTGTCGCTATCGCTGGTGCAGAACGCACTGATCTCGGGGGCGATCGTGGTGACCACGCCGTCGGATGTGTCGCTGGAAGACGCACGCAAGGCCGTCAACATGTTTGTGCAGGTACGCGTGCCGATTCTCGGGATGGTAGAGAATATGTCGTACCTGATCGCGCCAGGCAGTGGCGAGCGGATCGATGTGTTCGGCCAAGGCGGCGGCAAGAAGACGGCCGAGGAAATGAATATTCCGTTCCTGGGCGAATTGGCTCTCGATCCGGATGTGCGGATCGGCGGGGATTCGGGGAATCCGGTGACAACTCGCGCGGGCGAGGATAAGCACAACACGCCATTTCTAGAACTGGCGAAGCGTGTGGATCAGGCCGTCGGGGCGCTGAAGCAGACGGGTCCAACAGTGACGATCGAGGACTAAGCCGTCAGCTTGTCCCAATCCGCAGCCTCCCCGAACTTGACCCCGGTTAATGCAGGATCGATGTTGCGCAACAGGCCAGTGAGCACCGTACCCGCCCCGACTTCGATAAAGCGTGTCACGCCGCGCGAGGCCAGCAAAGCGATGGACTCAGACCATCGAACCGGATTCGGAATCTGCTGATAGAGTCCTTCCCGCGCTTCGACGCCCGTGTGGACCTCGCGCGCCTGCCAGTTGTTGATCAGCGGAACCTTCAGATCGCGAAACTCTGTGGCATCGAGATCCGGCTTCAGGCGGTCTTGCGCGGGCTTTAACAAAGCGCAGTGGAAAGGAGCGCTCACCGGCAAGAGTACAGCTCGGCGAGCACCCGCAGCCTTGGCGAGCTCGACCGCACGATTCACCGCAGCGGTGTGCCCGGCGATCACGATCTGATCCGGTGAATTTAGATTCGCGGCGCTGACAATTTCGCCTTGCGCGGCTTCAGCGAGGACCTCGTCGAGCTTCCCAGCCGGGAGCTTCAGGAGAGCCGCCATCGCGCCGACACCGGCCGGCACGGCCTGCTGCATGTACTGGCCGCGCTTGCGAACTAGTTTCACGGCATCCGCGAAACGTAGCGATCCAGCGGCGACCAAGGCCGAGTACTCGCCCAGGCTGTGGCCCGCGACGTAGGCCGGAATGACTCCTTTCGCAGCGAGCACGGCGTGGGCGGCGATGGAAACGGTGAGCAACGCGGGCTGGGTATTCTCCGTGAGCTTGAGCTGATCGTCGGGGCCCTCGAAGCACAAGCGCGAAAGCGGAAAGCCTAGAGCTTCATCGGCCTCCTCAAAAACGCGAGCGGCTTCAGGGAACGAATCGGCGAGGGTTTTGCCCATTCCGGCAAACTGGGAACCCTGACCTGGGAAGAGAAAGGCTGTGTGGACCAATTCCGATTCTATACTGGCCGGACTGCTATAGTGGGGTTGTGAAGCGCAAGCGCATCCCCACGCCAGAGTCCCTGTTGTCGGAAACCGTGGTACCGGAAAAGCTTTTGGAAGAGGCCAAGCGAGCCATTGAGACGGATCGCGTGCGCAAAATGGTGCTTTGCACGGTCTGCAAGAGCGAATGCGCCCCTAACTCGGCCGAAAATTTGTGCTGGGTTTGCCGGCGGCTCAAACTGAGCGCCTGGCGGGATTCCGATTCCCAGATGCCGGCGCAGGAATAATTGACAGGCGACCCGCTTGCGGGTAAACCAGATCGCCTGTCCTACGCTTTAAATTTCCGGATAAAACTCAAAGAAGGCGTCCAGCGATTGTTCGAGCTGACCCCGAATTTCTTTCTCGCCGCCTTCGAGCAGGTGCATGGTCACATGAACGGTTTTGCCGTCCTTCAGGCGGATCTCGCCTTCGCCCACTGCTTCGATCTCATCGGCTGGAAGTAGCCGCATCCCATAAACCAGCGCAAGTTTTGCCATCGCGAGACTATTGTAGCGCGCCCTAATTGACGATGACGAACGTTTTCGTTGACAAAGACGAAGGTCTTCGTCATAATGCTGCATATGGCATCCAAGCCGCCCCGCCCCACCGACGGTGAGCTGAACATTTTACGGGTCCTATGGAATCAAGGCTCGGGCTCAGTGCGGGACGTTCAAAAAGCTTTGGACGCGATCAAGCCCACCGGCTACACAACGGTTCTGAAGCTGATGCAGATCATGACGGAAAAGGGCCTGGTGACGCGCGATGAAACGGTCCGTCCGCAGATATACAAAGCTAGGCAATCCCAGGCGCAAACACAGCAAAGCCTGGTCAACGATCTGCTGCAGAGGGCTTTCGGGGGATCGGTGCGGTCGATGGTGCTTCAGGCGCTGGCGTCGAAAAAGTCGTCTCCGGATGAATTGCAGGAAATCGATAAGTTGCTGGACCGGCTGGAAAGAGGGTCAAAATGAATCCAATGGCCGACGCTCTCAGTTCCGCGCTGCTGCATTTTGTATGGCAAGGCTTGGCGGTGGCATCGCTGCTTTGGATTGCTCTAGGGCTGATGCGGGGATGTTCGGCTAACGCGCGCTACGTGGCGAGCTGCGCCGCGCTTGCGGTGCAAGCGGCGCTGCCGGTCTTGACGATGCTGTTCTTGTATTCGAGTCCGCCTTTGCGACACGCATCGAGCGAGGCGTATGTGCCGATCAGAATCGCCCTCACGAGTCCCACCAACGTTATCGACTGGCAACGCTGGACTCTGCCGCTGTGGTTGGCGGGCGTCTTGATTTTTTCAATACGGTTGGGCTGGGGGTATTTGCAAGTCACAGCCCTGCGTGAGCGAGCCATCGCCGCCGATACGGCCTTGCGAACGATGGTGTCCGGATTGGCCAAGGGGATGGGCATCTCGCATTCCGTCCAAGTCCTTAGCGCGTCACTGCCGGATGGTCCCAGCGTGATTGGCTGGATCAGGCCCGTGATTCTGATTCCAGCCGCGACCATCGCCGGGCTGACGCCAGAACAGTTGGAGATGGTACTGGCGCACGAGCTCGCGCACATCCGCAGGTTCGACTACCTGATCAATCTCGGGCAGATGTTGGTCGAGACGTTTCTGTTTTATCACCCGGCTGTTTGGTGGGTTTCTGGACGAATCCGGCAAGAGCGGGAACTGTGCTGCGATGACATGGCGGTGCTCATCTGCGGGAACCCCCTCTCATATGCACGGGCGCTCACCGCGCTTGAAAAGCTGCGAACAGAAACTCCATTAGTAAGCATGGGCGCGGCAAGCCAGCCCCTGCTCTACCGGATTCAACGGCTGATGGGCGTTCGAACGCAGGACAACCCGTCGAGGTGGGCTGGCATTCTGGCGATCTGTGCAATGGTGGCGTGTTTCGCATTAAATGTAAATTGGGCACGGGGACAAGCGCCGGTTCGTCCGCCCGGGCTTCAAACGCCCATGGCAGGCGCCGTAAAAGAGGCACCCGCCACTACGAAAAAGCAGCTGATTCGCGCACAGAATCCGTGGATCGCCCAAGTGATCGTGCAGCCACCGGTACCGCCCAAGGCAGATCCGCTGCCTCCGGAGTTGAGCAGCGCACTCAAGGCTGCGGAGTACGCCTTCGGGTTTGAGCTAGGTTATCTATACTTCCACAACGAAAATCAGTCCATCGAAGTCAGTGCGGCGATGGAGAAGCTTAACCCGCGCGGCGCAGAGATTAACCAGGACATCATGCGGCTCCAGAGGGCAGCCGCCAGCACCTCCTCAACGGAAGCTCGGCAGAAGATTGTCGCCGAGTTACAGGTCTTGGTAGACGAGCTCAACAAAATCAACGAACAGCTCCGCGAGGCTCGCCACCAGGACGGAGAAACAAGGGATCCATCTCCGCGGGTGAACTAGAAATTCGCCCGGGCCTTACCGCCGGTGGGACCCGGAGCTTTCTCGAAAACCTGCTTCACATCGAACTCACCGTTGGGCAGCTTCACGTGCGTGGCGATGTTCAGCGTTTTGCCATCGACAGAGAGCGTCCATTCTTCGCGCTGGGTGAGCTTGGTTCCCTGGTAGTCGCGCGACGTTTCGATCACCAGCTTGTCGCCTTCCCAATGCGCGGAACCCTGGTTCGCGCCGTTCACCGCGGGCTTGCCATCGGTCGTGTACTTGAGCTCCGTGGTCACTTCGCCCTGCGCTCCCTTTTGATACGTCGACATGGAAAGCGCCGGATCGTTGTGCTGGATCTGGCGAGTCATGATTTCAGGTGCGGGAAACTGGCCGTATTGGCTCTTGGCGACATTCAGCACCCAGTTACCTGAGAGGTTGGGCGCGGCGGCCAGCGGCAGGCTCAGCAAGGCGGCGATAACCACGATCCGGGTCATGTCGGAAGAATATCAAGCATGGCTGCGGATGACCCTCAGGCGAATCCCCTAGGATAGATAGAACGAATCATGCAAGCCTCCCTGGAGCCGGCCTCACACTATTTCTATTCCGATCGACTGAAATTGCAGTTCTGGGACTGGGGCACGGATGGAAAGCCGGTGCTGATTCTGGTCCACGGAACCCGTGACCATGCGCGGAGCTGGGACTGGATCGCGCGTGCGTTGCGCGATGACTACCATGTCTATGCGCTCGATCTGCGCGGGCATGGCAACAGCGCCTGGGCTCCGGGTGCGCTGTACAGTGTCCAGGAGCACATTCTGGATTTGACGGTGTTCGCGGATATCATCGGTAAGTATCCGGTGAGGTTGGTCGGGCACTCCTTAGGCGCGATGGTCTCGCTGTATTTCTCGGGGACGTATCCGGAGAAAGTCGCCACGCTGGTAGCCATTGAGGGAGTGGGCGTGGGGCCTCTTGGGTCGACGCCGAAACCGTCGCCGGAGCGGATGCGCAGCTGGATCGATAAGACGCGCAAGCTGGACGATCACCCGGCGCGCAGCTACCCCACGCTCGCCGCGGCGGTCGCGCGGATGAAAGAGGCAAATCCGTTTCTCACAGACGAGGTCGCCGAGCATTTGACGCTGCACGGCACGAATTGGAACGCCGATGGGTCACTCGTATGGAAGTTCGACAACTACACGCGCGTGATTCATCCCTTTGGACTGGGCCTGGATGAGGCCGTGCAAATTCTCGCGCAGATCACTTGCCCGACGCTACTGTTCTGGGGACGGCAAAGCTTCGCACGAGATCCGGATGACGATCCCCAAGCCGCGGGGATCCGGAATAAAGCGATCGTGAAGGTGGACCAGGCCGGGCATTGGCTGCATCACGATCAATTGGAGCTGTTTCTGCGCGAGACGAAGAAGTTCCTAGCCGCAAATGATCGCGAATAAACACCGATTTCACCACTGGCGTTGGAGTGCTATCTAGTGCTATCTAAGGTATGGCTGAGGTGAAAAGCTCGACCTCAACAACCCGCCTCCTCTTCTCGACGAACGCAGTGGAGATCCTCCAATTCCGGCACGGAGCGCGCCAGGCGCCTTAGGCAGACGGGGTCCTATAAGCGCGAAGCAGTGCTACCGCCATCAGGCCGAAGCCCAAAAGCACCCAAGTCGCCGGCTCGGGTACTGCGTTCAGTTCGCCAAACATGCCGTGCTGCTCATCGTCGGGACCGGCCGTGAAGAAGAGCGTGCTGGTGGAACCGGCGGCGCCACCATTTCCGAACTTCAAACCCCACAAACCATCGATCGACAGTGGGTTCCCTTTCGCGTCCGTAAGGGTCTCGACAAGAGCGCCCGTCGTGGTGTTGTAGGCATGAATCGAGCCGTCCCCGAAATTACCCACGAGCAGATCCCCGCCGACATCGCCGAATCCAGCCGGCGCGATCGCCAATCCCCAAGGGGAATTGAGCGCACCGTTGCTGACCAGCCGGGCCAGAAAGTTGCCTTGCAAATCGTAGGTATCCACGAAGCCGTTCCCCGCTCCGGCCACGTCATCGTGCTTGGCTCCATCCTGCAGCGCATAGGTGACGTAGAGGATACCGCCGAGGTTGGCGATATCAAATGGAGCATAGCCCGAAGGGAGGTTCGGATCGGTGAAGCTCCCCGTCAGGTTCGAAGCGGCGGCATTGCCTTTCATTACGTCGATGTTACCGGTCTTGAAGTTCGCGAGGTAGGCATATTGGTTCCCGCCTACGCTCGCATCGGTCAGACCTTTGTAGACATTCGCGCCGCTCCCGGGGGCTAGGGTCTCCGCGGCGGTGCCCAGTGCACCTCGCCATCCGGAAAAGGTGCCGTCTTCGGAAGCGAACAGGAAAGTGTCGGCATTGAAGTTTCCGGGGACATTGCTAAACGCGATGCCAGTTACCGTACCGTCCCCGGGGATGGTGACGGTCAATCCCTGTTTTACGCCCGCACCGTTATAGAGCACCGACGTCCCAGAGCCATTTGCGCCGATCCAGAACGGTGAACTGCCACTGGCGGCGATACCCCATGCATTTACCAGGTTGGGATCGGTGACCGGAGCTACGCCCGGTTGGTCCGAAGCAAGGTTGGTTTGCACGAAGCCGATGGAACTCGCGAAGACGACGGGCGCCAGAATAGTGCTGAAGACCGCCGCAAAAGTGACACCGAAGGAAGTGCGCATATAGACCTCTGCGGGGAGAGATCTGTACGCCCTTAGGGGTGTTTCAATTTAACCGCCGTTACAAATGTAAATAAAATGTAAAAACTACGCGCCAACCGTTTCGCCGACCTTGGCCGAATAGCGCCGATCGACATAGTCGTTCAGGAGCGCGATGAATTCGGCGACGATCTTATCGCCACGGAGGGTGAGCTTGAGCTTCCCGTCGACGTAGACAGGCGCGACGGGCTCTTCGAACGTGCCAGGCAGTGAGATCCCGATATTCGAATGTTTCGATTCGCCAGGGCCGTTCACGACGCAGCCCATCACCGCGACTTTCATCTCTTCGACGCCTGTGTAGCGTTCTTTCCAGGCCGGCATCTGCTCGCGCAGGTAAGTCTGGATCTGATCGGCCATATCCTGGAAAAACGTGCTGGTAGTCCGGCCGCAACCCGGACAGGCGGTCACCTGAGGCGTGAAGCTGCGGAGTTCCAGCGCTTGCAGAATCTGCTGGCAGACGATCACCTCGTCCGAGCGATCGCCGTTAGGCAGCGGCGTTAGCGATGCACGAATCGTATCGCCGATCCCGTCCTGCAGCAGGATCCCGATGGCCGCTGTCGACGCAACAATCCCTTTCGAACCCAAGCCTGCCTCGGTGAGGCCCAGATGCAGCGCGTAATCGCCCTCCGCTGCCAACATTCGATACACGCGAATCAGATCCTGCACACCGCTAACTTTGGCGCTCAGGATAATACGGTCTTTCGGCAAACCATAGTGCTCGGCAGCTTTGGCTGACTCAATCGCGCTGCGGACAATCGCGCGCAAGGTGACGGTCTTGGCGTCCTCGGGCTCGGGTAGCGCGTTGTTCTCATCCATCATGCGGGTGAGCAAGGCGCCGTCGAGCGATCCCCAATTCACGCCGATGCGCACCGGACGGCCGTACTCGATAGCGGCTTCGATCATTACGCGGAAATTATCGTCGTGCTTCTTACCGATGTTCACGTTGCCGGGATTGATACGATATTTCGCCAGCGCCTTCGCCATAGCGGGGTACTTTTTGAGCAGGAGATGGCCGTTATAGTGGAAATCACCAATCACTGGAACGCGCACGCCGAACTTCTGGAGCGTCTCTACGATCTTGGGAACCGCAGCCGCCGCCTCGTCGGTGTTGACGGTGACGCGCACCAGCTCGGAACCCGAGTTGGCCAGAGCCATCACCTGATTGACGGTGGACTGCACGTCCGCTGTATCGGTGTTAGTCATCGACTGGACCACCACCGGATGGCCTCCACCGACGTACACACCTCCAACGTTGACGGCCACCGTACGGTGGCGCGGATTGGCGCTCATGACCACAATTGTAGCAACCGCCTATAATCGGGGAAATGTCCGCCAACTCACTGGCGTCCGCCAACGATCGCAGCTTCTTTGGGCATCCACGCGGTCTTTCCACGCTTTTTTTCACCGAGATGTGGGAACGCTTCAGTTACTACGGCATCCGCGCGCTATTGATTCTGTATATGACCGCAGCGGTTTCGCAACGCGGTATGGGGCTGAGCGTCGCCATCGCGGGTGCGATCTACGGACTGTACACGTCCTGTGCCTACATCTTCGCCTTGCCGGCTGGATGGATCGCCGACCGCTTCCTGGGCCATCAACGAGCGGTGATTTTAGGCGGCCTGCTGATCGCGGCTGGGAATTTCGGCCTGCTGCTTCCTTCGCTGGGACCGTTCGTTGCATCGCTGCTGCTGATGGCCGTTGGCACCGGGTTTCTCAAAACCAGTTGCACCACCGTGGTGGGATTTCTCTACGGTGAGAAAGATATCCGTCGCGATTCAGGATTCACGCTGTACTACGTCGGCATCAACATCGGCGCGGGTCTGGCGCCGCTGCTCCTCGGCTATGTCGGCCAGACCATCGATTACCGCTATGCCTTCGGGTTGGCTGGCCTATTTATGCTGGCGGGATTAATTCAGTTCCAAATAACGCGCAAATACCTAGGTGATGCTGGCAGGCTGCCGGCGAAGTCCACACCGCAGGACCGGCGGGTTCTGGGAATCGGCTCGGGAGTGTTGGCAGCCGCTCTCGTAGCGTTGTTACTCATGCGGCCGGCTCTCGAAAAAGTAGCAGACGGATTTGGCGGGCTGCTGGTGATCGCCGTGGTGGTGACCTTCGGCGCGTTGATCCTCTCGAAGGACTTTACTCCCGTCGAGAAAAAACGCATCTACGTCATCCTGGTGCTGTTCATCGCTTCGGCGATCTTCTGGTCGATCTTCGAGCAGGCCGGCTCCACGCTGAACCTGTTCGCGGACCGCAGCACGGACAATCACCTGTTCGGCTTTGCGTTCCCCTCGTCCTGGTTCCAGTCGCTCAATTCCGCTTACATTTATCTGCTCGGCCCTTTGTTGGCCTGGTTGTGGATCAAGCTGGGCGACCGCGATCCATCGCTGGTGACAAAATTCGCGTTCGGATTGCTGGGCGCGGGCGGCGGCTTCCTGATCATGGTGTTCGCCGCACGGGCAGCAGGTGATACCGGCCGGGTCAGCCCGCTCTGGCTGGCAGCGGTCTACTTGATTCACACAGTGGGCGAACTGTGCCTGAGCCCGGTGGGTTTGAGCGCTATCACCAAGCTCGCGCCGGCACGGATTGCGGGGCTGACCATGGGCGTCTGGTTCCTGTCGATCTCGGTCGGCAATTTCTTCGCGGGCCGGATGGCGTCCTTCTATGAATCGATGCCTCTTGACAGACTGGTGGGTTATGCAGGCGGCTTGGGTATCGTCTTTGGCGTGGTGCTGCTGCTCATTTCGCGCCCGGTTACCAAGCTGATGGGCGGAGTGAAATAATAGCATTCATGAAATGCGCGCTGGGCGTCCTGCTTTGTGCGGCGGCATTCGGACAGGATGCTGTTCCGGCAAATCCTGCAGCGGCGGATATCGCTACGTTGGAACTGACCGCGCAGAAACGTAGCCTCGAATGGGAAGCGCTTGCCAAGGATATGAACGAGCGCATGGCGCGAATGTTGCCTTGCGATCCCCGCGCGATGGCCGCTGTCGTCGAAGTCAGCCGGGCCTCTGAAGCCAGGTTGGCTGCGCTTTCCGATTACCTCAGAGCCGTCTCCGCCAATGCGTTCGCTGAAACCGCGGAGGTACGGAATTTGCTTGTGGCCGAAGAGCGGCAGGCAGTGGAATCGCGGCTGGAGCGAGCCGACGCGGGCCAGGAACAAACCGCTGTGGACATTCAATCCGACGCGCTGGCGCAGAGCGTCAAACAGCGACCTTCCCTGGAAGCTCCCGAGAAACTCCTGGCACAAATCGGGGCGACGATCCACCAGCGGGCGGCCGCCTTGGAGCAACAAACCGGATCCGCCGACGCCGCCGTAGGGCTGCTGCGCGATCTGGTGCCGAAATTCGAGGCTCGCGACGCGGCGCTACGCGAGGAATTCGCCGCGGCCGAATCCGAACGGACGCGCTGGAACGGATATTATGCCGCCCGAAAGTCGCGGGCGCAAATCGAATGCACGATTACCCAAATCGGGGCATCCCAGCCCAAGGGCCGGAAGCAATGAAATATTTTCACTTGCTTAACCCGCGCAAAACGGAGCGTAGCGCGATTATTTCCAGGTCGCACTGGGTGGCGCGCGCCACGCCCTTTGCGCTTCCGACCGGCGTGTTGATTACCTTCGCGGCCTTACTGATCGGCCAGACCGGCCGTGATGCGTATCGCCAGGCATACGACGTCTGGCAGCAGGCGCAAACAAATCTCGAGCGCGACGCGGGCAACGGCGGGGCTCCGCAAGTTGCGCAGGCCGACCGTTCCGCGGCGGCGGTAGTGACCTTCGAGGCGACTCGCCTGGCCTACTTGAAATCCTCAGCCGAGAATGCGGCGCAGCGCCGTCGAATTCTGCAGACGCTGGTCACCAGACCGTCGCCGGATTTGATGCCGCCCGCCGTCGCGAACTTGGCAGGCGCTGAATTGCAAACCGTCACGCGGGCGATCGGCAAGTTCGCGGCGGACAAAGATCGTGGCATCCAGCAACTCCGCCAGTCTATGGAACGGGAGAGGGTCGCTCTCGCCGCGCTCACCGATACCATTCAGGCTCATCAGAAAGCGATTGCAGCAACTTCCGCGGCCAGCGCCAGCCTGGAACAGGCCCGCGGCAAAACCGCCGCCGCATTCGCGGACCAGACTTCGCAGTTCTCCCAAACCGTAGCCCGCATGGGCGCCGAAGGCTCGGCATGGACTGCTTACTACAGCAAGCTGGCCGAAGCCATTCAAGTCGCCAGCGCGCCACCGCCCGCGCCGGCTGTCGATATCTCGAGGAACGTGCCCACGGCCGGGCCGCGCAATGCTTCCGTTTCGCCGGTTCCCTTGGTCCGCTACGTCGGCACCTGGACCTATCCGACTGTGAACGGCATTTACCACGGACCACAGCCGGAATCCGTGGCCCTGGAGGTCCAGGAAGAGAATGGGCGCGCCAATGGGACCATCGAGGCGAAATTCAAACGACCGCCGGGAAGCGCCGACAACCCCGTCGTCCGCTTCAGCTTTGCGGGCGATATCGCCGCGACGCCGACTCAAAAGTTCACGCTGATGACCAGCGATGGAGCATCCGGCGTTATCGAACTCATTCCCGGTCCCGCATTCAATCTATTGGAAGTGAACTTCCAGATAGACTCGCAGCCGAACAAAATCCGCAGCGGAAATTTCATTCTTGTAAAGAAGTAAACACCTGCCTTAAGTCTAGATATCCTTCGGTTCGAACCTGTCCTTCCGGACGGCGATACGCCAGCACCAGCGTTGCGTGATCCGAATCCGGCGTGAACGTCATCGTTCCCGTGGACCAGTCTTCGCCGGAAACAACTTCTCCGGTACTCTTTTCGATGCGCCAGACGAGCCCCGTGGGCGAAGCGATTCCCTGCGTCCTGGCTTCCCAACGCAACATATAAGCGGCGCCGGCGCGAAGTCCTCCCGCCACTTGGCGCAGCAATTCACAGGACTCGGGCTGCTGTCCGCTAAATCGGATGCGATGCGCGCCCTCGAGAGACAAGTGAGTCACTCCAGCGACCTCAGCGATGCGCCAGTCGAATCCATGGCCTACGCTGGGACCGATGTGCGGCCCCTCGAAATTCGGATGCGTAATTCCATCAGGCCGAGGATTGCCAAGAGCCTGCCACAGATTAGGATCGAGAACAATATCCGTCGCGGTATAAAGCAGCGGTAGATCCTCGGCGCGACGGATCTTTGCAAGCTCATTCGCTGCGCCGGCAATGGCGGCCTGGCGATGGTGAGACAGCACATATTCCAGATACGACGCGAGTACTTCGCGACGATCGGGAATGGCGCGGCTTAGGATCTCATGCGCATTGTCCGACGCTTGCCAGCACAGGTCGAACGCAGCGACGCGATCTCCGTAGGACATCTCGAGCGCCGACCTCATCCAAGTCCAGAATTCGTCGCGCCGATCTTCACCCAGCGAGAATTGACGGAAATAGAAGTTCGCCAGCGTCCAGCGCGTCTCGAATTGGTGGTCGACGGAGTATGCATCCTGAAGCCAGCGTTCGGCTTGGCTGGCGTCGCCGCGCAGCTCGGCGTCCAGACCCAGTCGGATTCGCGGCGCCGACGAGCGCGGATTCAGCCGCACGATTTCTTCCAAAGCCGGCGTCGGATCTTGCCCCGCGTATTCCGCTTGTAATGCAAGTGCCGCCAGGTATTCGCCGTTTTCCGGCTCCAGTTCGATCGCACGCCCGAGTTCCGCAGGCGTGCGCTGACGAAACGCTCCGTCCGCGCGAGCAAGCCGAACGGACCACCACGCCGCAGTCGCCAGCGCGAGGATCGTAATACATTTGAATAACACTAAAAGTTCTTGCCGCTTCAAATCGACTGACCGTATACTGACTTCAGTGGTTGCAAGAAGCGTTCTCTCCTGTTTGTTATTCTCCGTCGTCGGCCTGGCCGGGCCCGCCATCGGAGTCGTCACGGCCAGCGGTCATTTTAACGTGGAAGGATCCCAGGTATGGGGCAACGCCACGCTGTTCGACGGCACGACCATTGAAACCAGCTCGGCTTCCTCGGAGTTGGCGTTACGAAACGGCGTGAAAGTGCAGCTCGCCGCGGGATCGCGCGCCCGCATCTGGCAGAACCGGCTCATCCTCGAAAAAGGTACCGCGCAGCTAGCGGCTCCGGTATCGTTTGAGGCGCGCGTTTCGGATCAGGCGAGATTGATTCGCGCTCCCTTCAAGGGAAGCGTCGCGATGCAGGCCGCGCAAGGCCAAACCGTACACGCCGGTTGTATGGTCTACAAAGACGGTCGATTCCTGGTGCAAGATCAGAGCACGCAAGAAGTGATTGAGGTCTCTGGCACGGATCTGGCTGCTAATGTCGGCAATCGCGTGGAAGTGCGGGGCCGGACTTCGAGCGCCAGGCCGGGAGTCCCTCCAGCGACAAGCGTGATGAACGTCGCCTCGGTTGCGTTGGTCTCGCAAGGCGGATGCCTAAGTGTCGCGGCTACGCTCGAAGCGAAAACGGAAGTGCCCGCATCCGCGGCCGCACCCGTTGTGGCTACTGCTAATCCCCCGGCACCAGGCCCCTCGCCCGCCCCCGCCGCGCACACCGGAATGTCGATCGGCGCGAAGATCGGCATCATTGCCGCGATCGGCGGAGGCGGCGCGGGCGCTGCAATCGCGCTCGCCGGCCACAAGAGTTCCACCAGCCAGTAAGCCACGCTGGGCGGACTTCTATAATGGATTGTGTCCCTCTCCACTAATACGTTTGTCGAAACAAACAAGGACCGGCTGCTTTCCGAGCTAAAGGATTTTCTCCGCATCCCCAGCGTCAGCACGCTGCCTGAGCACGTCCCCGACATTCAGCGCGCCGCCGAGTTCGTCGCCTCCAGCATGCGCGCAGCGAAGCTGGAGCATGTCGAGGTGATTAAGACCGCGGGTCATCCTCTGATCTATGCAGATTGGTTGCATGCGCCTGGCAAACCGACCGTGCTGTGCTACGGGCACTACGATGTGCAGCCTCCCGATCCTCTGGATGAATGGGTGACCCCGCCTTTCGAGCCGACCGTTCGCGACGGCAACATTTACGCGCGAGGCTCGGCCGACGACAAAGGTCAGATGTATAGCCACATCAAGGCCATCGAAGCGCTGTTCGCGGTAAACGGCAAGCTTCCGGTGAATGTGAAGTTCCTGATCGAAGGCGAGGAGGAAGTCAGCGGCGCGGCCATCGCGAAGTATGTCGCAGAGAATCCCGCCAAGCTCAAATCCGATGTCGCGCTGGTGTCCGATACCGAGCTCTACGCCGAGGGCATCCCGACGTTGTGCGTCGGCTTGCGTGGACTAATCTACACCGAGATCGAGGCTCGTGGTCCAGCGAAAGATTTGCACTCGGGAATGTACGGGGGTGCCGCGCCCAACGCGATCTTCGGACTGGTCGAGCTGCTATCGAAACTTAAGGACGCGCAAGGGCACATCAACATTCCCGGCATTTACGACGATGTGGCGCCGCCGACGCCCGCCGAAAAACATTCCTGGTCGACGCTGCCGTTCGATGAGAAAGAGTTCCTCAAGGTCGAGGTTGGATCGACGCAGCTGACCGGCGAGCCGGGATTCAGTGTGCTCGAACGCGTGTGGGCACGGCCGACGCTCGAAGTGCACGGCATCGTCGGCGGATTCGTCGCGCCGGGCGCCAAGACGGTGATCCCCGCCAAAGCGACGGCCAAAGTCAGCATCCGACTGGTGCCCAATCAGGATCCGGAAAAGGTCATCGCGGGCTATAAGAAGGCAGTTAAGGACTTCACGCCGGCGGGAATTCAGACCGAAGTGAAGATCCTGGCGTACGGACCGGCCATCAGCGTGAATCCCGATCACCCCGCGATTCACATCGCCGCCAAGGCGTTCGCGGACGTACTGGGCCGCGAGACGGTGTTTATCCGGAGCGGCGGTTCCATTCCGATTGTGGGCGATTTCGCCAAGCACCTCGGCATTCCCACTATCCTGATGGGATTCGGGCTGCCCGACGATGGATTACATTCGCCCAACGAGAAATACAAGCTGGCGAACTACTACGCCGGGATCATGACCATTGCCCACTTCCTTGAACAATACGGATCGTGACCGCGTAGATCCCACACCCTCTCAATCCGAGAGCGTGGTGCGATCGGCGGGCGTGGTATCGGTCGCGGTTTTCATGAGCCGCATCACTGGCTTGCTGCGCGAATCGGTGATGGCCCGGCTGTTCGGCGCAGGACTGATTTACGACGCGTTCATGCTGGGTTTCCGGATCCCCAACCTGACGCGCGATCTATTCGCTGAGGGAGCCCTGGCGAGCGCCTTCGTCCCCACCTTCAGCGAGTACCTCAGCCAGCGCAGTAAAGAGGAAGCCGTGCGGCTGGTTAGCCTGGTAGCGACGGCGCTGATCATCGTTGTCGGCGCGGTGTGTACCGCCGGAATCATCTTTGCGCCGGTACTGGTTCACCTTCTCGCTCCCGGATACGCTGAGGTTCCCGGAAAATTCGAGCTGGCGGTCCGCATGACGCGCATCATGTTCCCGTTCCTGCTGCTGGTCGCATTGGCCGCGCAGGCGATGGGAGTGCTGAACGCATGCAACTACTTCGGTGTGCCGGCTCTCGCATCGACGTTTTTCAACCTGGGCTCCGTGGGATTTGGGATCGTCCTAGGCATCGTTCTGGGGCCAACGTTGCACCTCACGCGCATCGAAGGCATGGCGATCGGCGTGGTTCTGGGCGGCGCACTGCAGTTGATCTGGCAGTTGCCGAGCCTACACCGTCTCGGATTCCGTTTCCGAGCGACGCTGGATTGGACCGATCCGGGATTGCAGCGCATCCTGAAGTTGATGGTCCCGGCGATTCTCGGCAACGCCGCCGTGCAGATCAACGTGATGGTGAACACGAACTTCGCGTCCACCATTTCCGATCCGATCCGGGGCCTGGACGGCCCGGTGAGCTGGCTGAGTTATGCGTTTCGCTTCATGCAGCTCCCCTTGGGGCTGTTCGGCGTGGCGATGGCCTCGGCGACGCTTCCCTCCATCGCCCGCAGCGTCGCGCGCGGCCAGATGGACGAGTTTCGGCGAACACTCTCGAACTCGCTAGGCACCGTGTTTCTGCTGACGATACCGTCATCGGTTGGGCTCGTGGTGCTGGGGAAATCGATTATCGGCGCCATCTACCAGGGCGGCAGGTTCCAGTTATACGATACACAGCAGACTGCCGTGGCGCTTTCTTACTACGCGATCGGGCTGATGGGCTACGCTGCGCTGAAGGTGCTCAGCCCGGCATTTTATGCGCTGAACGACGCGCGCACGCCGATGCTGGTGAGCCTGGCGTCGATTCTGGTGAACTACGCGGCCGCGTCGACGATGATTAAGTTCGCGGGGCTCGGGCACGCGGGCCTGGCGCTTTCGACATCCGCCGTCGCGCTGTTCGGATTCGTAGTGTTGTTCGCGATTCTCCGTAGGCGGATCGGCGGAGTCCACGGGCGCGATCTGGCCACGCAGATCGGCAAAGTGTCACTGGCATCGGCGATCATGGGCGCCGCGATTTTCGCGTCGTCGCGCGGCATGGAAACGTGGCTGGGCGTATCTCAAAAAGCGCGGCTGGCCGATCTGGCGGTGTCACTGCCAGTCGGCCTCGCTGTGTATTACGTATGTTGCCGGGCGTTGGGGCTGTCCGATATCGATGGAGTAATCCGCGCGTTCGCGAGGCCCATCCAGCGCCGGTTGCAACGCCGCTAACTCGTGACATTCACACGGAGTGCAGGAATCACGAGCAAACCCGATTCGCGCGCGAAATTTGCTCGATCAACCGGCTGTCGCGACTTGTCGAAATAAAAATCGTTCGCTAGCAAACACATCAATAAATGAACGTTTTAATGATGCCGCCGCAAGTGGCACCCTACGTGCATTTGTGAATTCCGGAGGTCGTATGAGATACATACTCGCTTGGGCTTTAGGTGTACCGGGGATCCTGGTGATCGCGTGGTTTCTGCTGGCTCATCACTAGATCAACTCTGAATTTTCGGGGCCAGCCGGAGCGGACTGGCTGGCCCTAACCGCGATCCCGCCGCCACGCTAATGAGGCCGCTTGCCGACCCAGCTCCCGGGCGGACATAATTACAAACCCAAACCTCGCGTCGTCCCAGTCGTGCCACTGCGCATACCACTTCTCTGGTATCGGCCCATACGATTTGCGTGTAGTGGCCGCATACATCCCGGCCTCTGTTCGAACTGTAATCGTGCCTCGCTAGGACGGCGTGATTGAGCCCCGATGGTTCCCGCCAGCAGGCTCAAGAGCCAGACGCATATGGCTTGGTTTAATACCATGGGTCAGGCTCATGGTACTCCTATGACCATTGACATTGAAATATGCTGCCTTTACCATAGCAGGGCTGGCCGATATCCCAAGTAAATAGGAGTTCCTCATGTATTTTTCCAGACAAAAGTGGTTGAGCGTTGCGATCGTTTTTGCCCCGGCTGTCTTCGGCGCCAATCAGTGCGTAAAGCCTGGTGGCGGGGGCGGCTGCCTTTCGTCCATCAATGCGGCGATAGCTGCCGCGGACGCGAATGACACCGTCACGGTAGGGCACGGAACCTACGCTGAATATGTGATTGTCAACAAACCGCTGGCGCTGCTCGGCGAGAACTCCGCGAATACGATCGTTAACGCACTGAATCTGCCGGACGGTATCGAGGTCGGTGCAAGCCATGTCGTGGTCAGCGGATTCACCGTCGCGAATGCCAACTTTCAAGGCATCCTGGTGATCAACGCGACGGACGTCACGATTATCAACAATCATGTGACCGGGAATGACCGCAATCTTCAGCCATTCGCCGCGGGGGGACCAGTATGCCCGGGCATCCGGCCGGCCTTTGTGGCCGGGGAAGGTTTCGACTGCGGCGAGGGCATCCACTTGAGCGGCGTCACCAACTCCACGGTGTCCAACAATCTGGTCGATCACAACGCGGGCGGCATCCTCATCAGTGACGACACCGGACCTAATCACGACAACCTAATCACCGGCAATACTGTCCAGGACAATCCTTACGACTGCGGCATCACGCTCGCTTCGCATCATTTTGCTCTGAGCCCGCAGGATCCGACGTCGGGCGTTTATCACATCACCGTCAGCGGAAACACCTCGGCGCGCAACGGACTATTGACCGGCGAAGGCGCGGGCGTAGGCGTTTTCACGGGACCTCCCGGCGCACAGAATTGGGGCGACGTTGTGATCGGAAATACCCTTACCGGTAACGGACTCCCCGGGGTCGCGCTCCATTCCCACACCCCTCTCCAGAAGCTGACCGATATCTTGATTGCCGGGAACACCATCTCCGGTAATGGACCCGACTCCGATCCGGGAACGACCGTCCCTACCGGGGTTGACGTATTCAGCGATACCGATGCCGGCGCCGCTCCCATCACGGGCGTCGTCATCGTCGGCAATACGATTAAGAATGAGGGAATCGACGTAGCGATCAAGACCCCAGGCGCCGTTGCTGTGCATCTCAATAACTTGTTCGACAATCTCGGGATCGATAATCTGGGCACGGGAGCGGTCAACGCCACCATGAACTGGTGGAAATGCTCCGGCGGTCCGGGCTCGAACGGTTGTTCGAGTTTTGTAGGCGCGGGCGTGCAAGTGAGCCCCTGGCTTACGCAACCTTCGCAGTGAGCTCTAGCTTGGGGCTGGCTGTCCAGCCAGCCCCTTCACTCTGTAGTGTCGATCGTCTCCCCCAGCCTGACCCCCGATTTTCATACCGTCAATAGTTTTCGGAATCCTTCCACGTCCAGCCGCCGGCCGACGAAGAACGATCCGAACAGCGCGTATACCGCGCTGACGTGGTCGAAGCGCATTTCGTAAATCAGCTTTTTGAAGACCAGTGGATCGTCGGCGAACAGATCCACGCCCCATTCCCAATCGTCGAAGCCGATCGACCCGGTGATGATCTGCCTGACTGTGCCGGCGTAGCGGCGACCCACTGCGCCATGCTCGGCCATCTGGCGCTGCCGTTCGCCCAAGGGAAGCTGATACCAATTCTTATCTTCCCCACGGCGGCGATCCATGGGATAAAAGCACAAGTATTTCGCGGGCGGCACGTCCGGAAACAGGCGCGGATGCATGGCCTGGCGCTGCCGCTCAAGCGTCTGTTCGATCTGCGCGTTCCAGTCGGCGCTGTGCGGCACGATTCCCTTCTCGGCCAGATCGGTGTATGCCTTGCCCGTCGACTCATACAAACCCAGTTCTACTACCGAAAGATACGAGCTGGTCTGTTCCAGGTAATCCCACAGCCGCAGGTGGGCCAAACAGGTCTGGACCTCGCCCAGTTGGTCGAAACCCGGGCGAAAGTGGACCAGCATCAGGTCCCCTTTGTGCCCCAGGAGCCCGAATGCCGCGCTGTTCTGCTTTTCGGTAGCCCCTATTGTGGCTGCGGCTTCCTCCAGAATGGCCGCACGGTCATTGGCCGGAAGCGCCCGCCAGGGGGCCCACCGCACGCGCATCATCTGGTGGAGAACTGCCGCACCTTCAATCGTTAAGGGTACAGGAGGAATGTTTTCAGGCTGTTGCATGCTCGTCTTTTACTGTATCGCGTTCGACGCATGCTAAAATCAAGATCCATGTATCCAGATGTTCATCTGGTGATTCAGCTTCAATCGCTAGACCAGAAAATCACAGCACTCGAAAAAGAAGTGGCCGCGCTGCCCAAGCATGTCGCCGTGATCGAGAAAGCTCTCGAATCGCACAATCGGAAACTCGAAGCGGATAAAGCCGCTCTCACCGCCAATCAGAAAGATCGCAAGAAACTGGATGGAGACATTCAGGTTCACCAGCAGAAGATTTCGAAGCTCCGCGATCAGATGCTGCAAGCCAAGACTAACGAACAGTACAAGGCCTTCCAGCACGAGATCGAGTTCATCGAGAAAGAAATTCGCCAGGCCGAAGACCGGATTCTGGAGCTGATGAGCGAATCGGAACCGCTCGACCAGAACGTCAAGAAGGCCGAGAAGGCTCTGGCCGAGGAAAAGAAATCGGTGGAAGCGGAAAAAGCTCAGGCTCGCGAGCGCACTGCGGCCGACCAGAAGGAACTGGATGTGCTCCGACAGCAGCGCACCGAATCGGTGGCTAAACTGCCGAAGCCGTCGCTGGCAGCCTATGAGAAGATCCGCAAGAGGTTCAACAATAGTACCGTTGTCGCTGAAGCGGTCCACGGCAGGTGCTCAGGCTGCCAGATTAACCTCCGTCCGCAATTCCTCCAGGATCTAAGAAAAGGCGACCAATTGATGTTCTGCGAAAGCTGCGGCCGGTTTTTGTATTACAACCCGCCAGTAAGCTTCGAAGACGCCGCGACGGTGCGGTAGTGCGGGCGAGGCATGTTCCTCGGCCCTACTAGACTTTATAAGGCGCGCGCTCGAAGGACTCTTGGGTTTCTGCACGCATCCGGGACCGGCGGCTGCCCGGCCAATCCAGGCGCATGTCCCGGCACACTTCATCGAGCATTTCTACCGTGCAGACCTTGGTCTCCATGGCAAAGGCGGTCAGAAGCATGTTGTCGCAGACGCCGTTGATCACGCGCGGGATTCCCTGCGCCCGCAAATGGATCTCCGACATCAGCTCTTCGGAAAACACCTGCTGATCCGGCATCCCGACGCGCGACATGCGGGAATCGATGTACTCAACGGCCTCGCGCAGCGCGAAGGGCGTCAGGTTGCAGCGCAGCACTACGCGCTGCTTCAACTGCCGGAGGTTCGGAGCGTCCAGTTTGCGGTCGAGCTCAGGCTGCCCCGCCAGGACGATCTGCAGTAATTTTCCGTTGCGATTTTCGAGATTCCCCAGCAACCGGATCTCTTCGAGCACTTCCCATTCGAGGTTATGCGCTTCGTCTACGATCAGCACGACGGTTTTGCCGTCCTGGGCTTGTTCTACCAACAGGGTATTGAGCGCGAACAGAACCTCAGTTTTCGAAGTGCGCGAGCATGGCAAGTCGAGATCGTAGGCGATCATCTCGAAGAACTGCTCCACGTTGATGCGGGAATTGAAAAGGAACGCGAACTCGATGAAATTCGCCTCCAGATAATCCCGAAGGCACTCGAGCATGGTGGTCTTACCCGTGCCTACCTCGCCGGACAAGACGATAAACCCTTTACGGGCTTGTACACCATACACCAAATTCGCGAGCGCTTCCTCATGCCGTTCACTCCGGTAAAAGAAAGCGGGATCTGGACTTAGGCTAAACGGGCTCTCCGAGAAGCCGAAGAAAGCATTATACATTTCCGGGGATTCTACCCTCTCTTGTTTCTCTCTTCTAGATCGATAGTATCATGCGGCTCCTGTAGGGCGAATACCCCTCCCGTCGGCTCGGTACGAGAGAGCACCCGCGTTGCTAACTGATTTCGAGTAAAACCCAGCCAGGCAACGATGCCGGATGACCGCCTTCAAACACGATCCGCCGGGTCTTTGGAAAGGGCAAGCCGGTCTGAACGGCTTTCTGGTACAGGCTGACGTGCCTGAGAATCGAGCGGTAGCTCGGGTCCGCCGTGTCACCTACTGAGATCTTGGACAACATCCCGCCACCCCATCCCAAGGAAAGCACGCAGGAGTCATTTGCGGCTCCTAGGACGCGTTTTTCGAGGCGGTTCAACGTTTCGGCCAGGCGTCCCAGCCCGGTGGCCTCAGCGTACGCCATATGCCGCTGTATCTGACTAATAGCGAAGGAGTTAGAGGCTTGGAACAGCTTTTGGCGATCCTGCGGGGAGGTTTCTTTCCACAACCCTTCAAAAACCATGCCCGGAGCCGCCATTTCCGCGAATACCGGCGTGCTGTCATCGATCCTGCGGGCGTCCGACGTGCCGCGGGGCGATTTCCAGCCCAGGTCGAACTTTCCCGCCCCGCGCGCCACCATCGTGGACGTGCGCAGCAGGTAAATCCTCATGCCGGTATACGTAACGGGCGCGGAATCGGCTGTCGCCACGCGCTTCATCCGATTCCCGGCGTGGCCACCGAGCACGGCATCCTCGGCTTTAGCGGCAGGGTTGCGCGGCGCGCGGTCCGCTTCTATCCGACTCGCCAGCTCACGCAGTGTATTTTCGCTCCAGCGCTCAAAGACTGCGCCGGTTCGCAAGGCACCCTTGATTGCGGTGGCGGGCAGATAGGGACCCAATGGCGAAGTGGCAAAGGTTGGAATGAATAGGTTTTCCGAATGGCTGCGTTCCCAGACCGGAACCGAGCTAGTGTGTTCGAAGGGAATCCGTCGTCCGGCAAAGTTTTGCGCGAATCCGCCCCAGGAACCGAAATCCAGCTTGTCGGCTGTCTTGAGCTGGGTCAGATATCCTTCCAGGCGCGGGCCTTTGGACAGTAAACGAAAGATTCTGCGCTGATCGAGAACGTTGACGTGGTCTTTCCACACCATGTAGTCGATGGGAGCGAGCTTCTGGCCGTCCCCCACGAGCGTCGGAGTCAGGCATGTGACACGGTATTTCAAGATGCGGCCTGCTTAGTCACTAGAAGTGGGATGGGAATCGCTAAGGCGAAGCCCGCGCGATACACCGGATGCGGAAATCCATCAGGAGCCACATCGGCTGCTGATCCACGCGGCTCCGCCGAGGCTACCAGCACCGAGCCTTCGGCGACCATGCGCGTCTGTTTTTTGGGATCGCCCCAGCGTGCGTCGCTTTCCACTCGCCCGCCGCGAGTGGTGAGCGTGTAGTTGCCCTGCGACCATTCCACGGTATCCGAGGCCGCGGGGTGGAACAATGACAGGAGCCAATAGGCTCCATTGGCCACGTCCTCTGTATGGAATTGAAGTTCGCTCAAGCCTTCTGAGATCTCGGGCATCTCCGCTCGACCCCAGCCCTGCGACCGCTTGCCGCCGAATCCGGAATCCGAAAGGAGCCGGAAGGCCGCGGTGAGTGGCTTGGTCCATCGCTCCTGTGCGGCGCTGTTAGAAAAATTTACGACGCACCACAATCCGCAACCCGGTGCAAACTCGAGACACGCTGTGGAATGGGGAGCAACCGATTCGCCTTCCCGATCGATCCCGGCACTAGATCGTACCGAGACGCGAAACGGACCGGGCACCGGCGGAGTACTGAATGGCAACAGGCACTCGCTGGGTCCATCGATAGTCCAGCCATCCTCGGACAATCCCCTGCCGGCAGCCAGAGACTCCACAACACTCAGGGGAACGAATCGCGCACCTTTCCAGCGAACCTTGGAAGATGGCGGAGGCGGCCACAAATTTCGAGGCGGCACCACCAGCAACGTCTTGCCCTGATACGGAAAGCACGAGCTGAAACGTACGGCCGGCTCAGACGAGCGTGCCGTGGCCTCCAGCCAGTCCTCCAGCATCCCCAGCCGGCCCATGGCCGACGTGACCGCGGAATACAGCGAGTCGCTGTGATAGATGCGGTCGACACGATCGCGATCTCCGGAATCGGGACCGATGCGCCAAGGGCCGACAGGCCGCAGGCGGATGAGCAGGCCAGATGACATTCTTACTCCGCGAGCTTTTCGGCGAAGGCAGAATCATTGACGGCGGACTGGAGTTGTCCCAAATCGCCAGAAGCCAACTCGGCTTCCTCGGCGCCCGAGGAGTAGAATCCACGCCCTCGCCACGTCAGTTTGAGGTTAGCGAAGCGAACACGGCCGCTACCGCGGGATCCGCCGCCGCCCAACGCGTCATCTTCGAGCAGGCGCAGTCCTTCGAACAAGCGAGCCGCGAGAGCCTTGTCCTCGTCGCACAGAACGTCGAGCACCATGCGCACCTTGAAGCGCGCGCCCGCGGGCACACGTTCCAGCGTCCGGGGATTCGCCTGCGAGGTAATCCGGTCGATGGCGTTCTCGCTCTTCACTTCGGTGATTTCGTCGTCCAGATTCTCGCGCATCTGCGCCGTGATGCTCTCAGGATCGAGCGGCGCGTCGTACACGGCCAGACGCGCAGGACTCGCCGCGCTCGATTCCAGAGCCTCGCCCTGTACGCGCTCCATGCGTCCCGGATTACGGCCAAACAGCAGGCAGATCTCGTCATCCGGACGATCGCTCTGATGGATGCGCACTTCCTGGCCTCGGCGCTTGGACAGATACACGAGCTCGCCTGGTCCGGTCACACCCAACGAATTCTCGAGCAGCGAACGCAGCTTGCCGCGCAGCGAGCTTCCGGGAATGTAAGGCAGCCCGAAGGCATCCTTCACGACGGGATTGTCGGCGCCGCCGATTTCAAGCGATCCCTTGCCCGCGCCGATGTGCAGACCCGTCTCACAATGTACTTCGCCGGCCAGAATCAACTTGCCGACCAACTTCAATTTCGTTTGCGCGGTATGTGCGCTCATAGTCCTCGTTTACTCGTTATAAGCCACGATGGCTTCGAACAGGTCTTTAAATCTCTCGTATCCACGCGCATCGTTCCTGCGGGTGACTTGAAGCAGCAGGCGCTCGAGCGCATCCAGACTGCGCAGCGAATGCCGCGCGATGGTATACGCCAAGCGCGCGCGTAACATTACAAATTGATGCTGACGCTCGGATTCGGGCGCCCGCACCGCTCGCCGCACAGCGTTGTACAAACGCCGCAACTGGCTCTTGGTGCCGCTGTCCATATCGCGCATACGGACGACTACGGCATGCGCCTGGTTGTCCAGATACAGGCTGTCGGAAATCAGCTTCTCTAGTTCGATTTCGGCGAACCCTTCAAATGGACGGCCTCCGCCACCGCCCGGTCGCCCTTCGTGGCGTCCTTCGGGACGTCCTCCACCTTCACGACCACCTCCAGGTCCTCGATCCGGACGCCCTTCACGACGCGGGCCGCCTGGGCCACCGCCTCGATTGTCGCCACGATTTTCTCCACCGGGCCCTCTCGGCGGGCGATCGCCCCGAGGCCCACGCGGTTCACGATCACCCAGTTTCGCCTGAGCCGCTTGATGAGCGGCGTCGCGCTTGGCGGATTCGGCTTCCGCTTTAGCCTTGGCAATCTCGAGCGCTTGGGCGAGCGTTGTTTCCTGAGGTGCCTCTTGTGCCGGTGTCTCCTGGAGAGTCTCCGTTGTTGTAACTTGTGGCTGATC
>JAICXC010000033.1 GCA_025980665.1 Bryobacteraceae bacterium | reverse complement strand
TACTTCGGGCTGTAATTCCAGTCTCCAGTAGAAGTTCGCGTGATTGTAGTTGCTATCCGGCGGCCCTACCAGCTCCGCGCTAGCTCCCGCATCGACGAACGAACTCGCCACCGTGTGTCCATGTGCGATCCGCAGCAGCTCAATCGGGTTCGATCCTCGGTAAACCGAAAATGTCGCGGTGTTGCCCGGGGAAAAACTCAGCCCGGTGAGGTTCACCGCATTCGTGTTCGTTCCCGTGGGAATCTTTGCCCGCACCGCGAACGATAATCCGCTTTCAGCGCCACTCGAATCCGTCGCGCTTATGGCATAGTACAGCGTCTGTCCACCGGCGAGCGTTCCGCCTGTGGCGTCCATAGTCGGGTTCAGGCTCACGAGTGGAATGTTCGACAGCGACGGCGACGGCGTGCTAGGCGCTGTAAACGCCGCGCTCAGCTTCACCTGGAATCCGCCGTCCGAAAGCGGAATTACGGTCTCCGCAATGCCGAACTGTTCGATTCCGTTCCCATCCAGTACGCTTCCCACCAGAGGACGTGGCAGCAGGGTTTCTCCACCACCCGTTCTGCGGCCTCCTGCCGCAGTTGCTCCACCCGACGTGTACCAAGCGTCGTCGTGCCATTGCGCCGTGATCAGTACAGTCTGATAGTTCACTCCCGGAGCCAGGCGAAGGATACGGAACGGCTGTCTTTCTAATCCTTCCTTGAGATACGTAACCGTGATCAGATCTCCAGGAGCCAGCCCTGCACCGCGCACGGTAGTCGCGAACTCGACCAGCGTGCTCCCCACCGTCGACTTCGCCAATTGCAAATCCAGCATCCGCGTCGCCTGGTCGAAGTTCGGCAACCCTAGGCCCGGAAACGTAGCGGTGACTTCCCGTTGCGTCACAAGCGCGTCGTCCACGTCCACCAGCGACAAACTATCTTGCTGATATTCGTTGAACTCGTCTTGAAATTCCACCGTCAGACGATTTGGCGTGTCAGCTCCGCCGGCCGCATACAACCGGATAGCTGGTTCGCCGCTTGATTTGCGTAAAATACCAGAGAAAGCCGCCGATCCATCGCTGAACTCGTACGCCGGCCAGCCGCCGTTCAACACCTCAGTGCTGTTGCTTCCATCCGGCTTCGCGGGCTGCTGTAGCGCCATCGTATTTTCGACGCGCAGCGTCAGCAGCCCTCCGCTTCCATACGTCAGCAGCAGCGACGATCCGTTCCGGATGCCCCGTGCCACTTCTGCGGCGCTCCACCGGCGATTCACCACCAGGTTGCACTCGAAGCGCGGCACTAGGACCGCATTGCCGTACAGGTCGGTGGTCTCGATCGCTTCCTCGCAATACGCGGCCGTCGTCGCGAAACTCGGCAGATCGACATCCGACGTGAGCCACCCGCTCCGGCGTAGCACGTCCAGTAAAACCCAAGCGGGATTATTGGTAAATGCCTCGCCCAGGGATGCACCGGACTCGTCGAACCGCTCCAGTTTAAGTCCTGCGAGCAGCACCTGCACTCTCGGCAACGACTGTCCGGTGCTGATCTGGTTCGGCACCACCACGCTGACCATCGCCATACTGCCGTACGGATCGCCGCCCGGAAAATCCGGATTGAATGAACCTGACCGCGCGCCGCTCGCGATCAGGTTGTACCACCCCGTCCCGGTCATGTACACGCCGCCGACGCCTTCGGGAACTTCTACGTCGTTGACGACCACCTTCAGAATCTCAGCGATCTCCCCCATTCCCAGCAGCACTTCTAGGTGCGTCAGGTTACCGTCGTTCCTGGCGAACACTACTGGCGGCTGATACCACGCCGTCCCGAATACCAGCGGCACGAAGTCGTTGTACCGCGCCTCGCTCGCGATGATCGGAGAGAGATGCGAGCTCGATTGTCCAAAGCTCCGTACCTCAATCTGCGCCGGCACGAACTCCAACCCGCCGAATCGTCCGATGTCGAACATTCCTCGCGCCGTGCAAGCCGTCCGCGTGTAGTCGCAGGCTGTGAATGGTTGTCCACTTTCCAGCATTCCCACACCGCCGGTCTGGCCGGGCGAGTATCCGCAGCGATACAGCGCCGAATATTTTCCCTTCGCTCCCCCGTCTAATGCTTCCAGCCGTTGATCCGAAGAGGTCGGAAATACCCACGGGCAGCGCCGCTGGATCCGCACTTCCGGAAGCACGATTCGTTGCAGATTCAGTCTGTTCGTGAAGCTGACGCGCAGTGCCGCTTCCGTGGTTTCTTCCGCGGTGTTCGCAATTCCCCGAAACACCGTCCGCGCTTCCGACGCTGCCACCTGAGCAATCAAGTCGTAAAACAGAAATCGGACCGCGACTTGCGCTCCGCGAAATCCGATCTCCCGCTCGATCTCCGAAAAATGCGAGTCCGCGTTCGCCAGCGTCACACTGATCTTGGTATCTTCTGGAGCAGCGGCCAGCTCGAAAAGATTGTGCTTCAGCAGGCGCGCGGCATAACTGTTTCCATTGAACGTTACCGCGTGCGTTCCCCACCGCTCTATTGAGCCATCCCGCAGAGTACACTCGAACAAAAACAGCGGGGTCGGTGGTGCCTGCTCCTCTTTTAGATCGTCTATGGTCGGCATGTTAAGTTTCAGCTCGCTACAATCTTGATCACCGCATCGAACACGTCCGTGCCCTTGGCCGTCACCGTCAATTCATCTTCCGCAAACCGAGCTTGCGCATACAGCCCCCCGCTCCCGCCGGTTTTCTTGTAATCCGATGCGCCAGGTTGCGCCTCGGCTTGCATCCCAAACAAGTCCACGATGGCACCCACATTTAGGACCACACCGAACACCACGCTTTCCGTGTTTAATCCCAGTTCGACGTTGAGGAAAACCCGGCTCCACTCGCTCGTCAGCGCGATAATTCGCGTCGCGCTTCCGCCAGTCGTGGTAGCGGATAGAGTTACGTTCGATACGCCCGTCGTCTTCGCCCACACGCTCAGCGTGTACCGGAGATTCCCAGGGACCGCCAGCGTCTGCGCAACCACGCCTGCCGCCGATCCCGCGTTGACAACCTGCGTCGCCTGCATCGTACCCAACGGATCACCAATTCCCGGCGTCAACTGAATCAGCGGACTGTTGTCCCATACCGGATCGCCGAATTCTTCGCTGCGAAGCAGCAGGTTGCCGAAAGGATCCAGAAACGTGAACGCACCGAATCGCCCCGACGCACTCTGGAACAGAGTGTCGATCGCCGTCCATTCGACCAGGGTTAGACCGGACGCCCGAAGCTCCCATGCCCGCATCCCCGCATCCGGATCGCCGACGACCACCGTACTTCCGTCGGCCAGCGCGTTCACTACAGTGCGCGTCAAGTTCCGGCGTGTAACCGGATACAGCGCCGATGCTCCCGTGGCCAATTGTGGAAAGACCAGCATCTCAGTGGTTTTCCTTTACGATCACCGAAGCCGCGCCGTCGCCTCGCCCGCGATAGTCCGCCGTCATGGTGTCGCTTTCGAAACTACAGTTCGCATGGACCGTTCCGTCCCACGGATCTGTAAACGTAAATGTCCCCGCGCGCCCGCCCTGTTCCACAAAAAAGTCCTCGATGCTCCCCAGTTCTGTCTCATCCAACAGCTCCAGCCGGATCAGCCACCGTTTCAGCGGCGCGCCGAATCCTGCAAATCTCTGCTCGCCCCCATCCAGGAATCGGAATACCTGCGTCGAAAATCGTCTTGTTCGATCCGATGGATATTGCGCAACTACTCCGGTCTTCAGCGCTGGAAAATTCGCCACCTACACCTCCCGAACCACGTCGTTAAGCACGTCCGACTCGAGCATCGCCTGTCGGACAGCCATTGCTATGTCTGCGCTATGGTCCAGGAATGACTGGCTATCCATCGCCTGAACCTGCACCGTGATCTGCGCCGGTGCAACATTCTGCCCTCCACTGGAGGTAGCCCTCGGAATTCCGCCCTGCGGATTGCCCACTGCGAACGCCGGCCCTCCCGTCTCACCCACTCCTCCGTCGATGTGTAGCGATGGAGGCATAACGAACTTCGTCAATGGAGCCGGCGCGGCGCTTTCTCCGCTTCCCGAGAACGGGCTCGCGATCCCCGAGATAAGCGGGCTCAGCCCCAGTCCCGCTCCGAAAATATCCAACAGCGTATTTCCTATCGATGGAGCCGGCGAAGAGCTACCCGGCGAACCTGCACTGGCCGTAGTCCGCGAACTCGCCTGAATCGATTCTGTGGCCGCCTGACTCGCCGTCTGCAACTGCTGCAGCTGCTCTGCCAGCTTCGCGATCTCGTCACTCAGACTCCCGCCACCCGAAGTGTTCGCCACCGTCGCTCCTGCCAACACATCGCCCACGGTTCCCGGATCACTTGCCATTCAGTCCCTCCGCCCGCAGTTCTTGTTCCAGTGCCAGGAATGCATCCGCCTCACGCGCCGTCGGATCCCTCCATCCCCACGTGCGCGCCGCGAAGAATCTCTCCAGCAGTTCAATACTCTCCGCGGTCATAAGCGATTTGGGACATTCCTCTGTCGATGCCGTCCCCCGAGCCCACACGATTCGCCTCGCGCCCCGCCGTTCCTCCGGCAGAAACCCGCACCGTCTCCGCGCTTCCAAACCCTGCTTCCGGCACGCGTCGCACTCCCATCGGCACCCGTCACCGCGCAGGAAATGAAATGCGACGATCAGTTTTTTCGTTGCTCTTCGCTTAGTCCGCACTCGCGCTTGATACGGCCCAGCATCTCCTTAGCCAGATCAAGTGGACCCTTCTCGATCAGCGCAGCCGGCGTCGCCGCGTCTCCGTCAATGGTCAGCGCCTGGATCTCTTCCAAGCCCCACTCGAGATACACGCGGTCGATCTCCGCCGTCAGCACCGCCGCCTCGAGCTTCTCTCGCGGATCCTTCCCAGCTTCCAGAAACTCGACCTTCCGGCCGATCTCCCGGATCTTTCGCGCCAGCTCGATTCTCCTCGCCACGGAAATCCGTGCCACTCGGAACCGTACACCTGGATAAGTCTCCGCGTCGAACCACGCCGAGCTTTCATGCGCCGCACTACCCGAAAGCGATATACAACTCGTCATCCACTGTCCCCTGTGCCCTATCGTTTTGAAACGCCCACTGGAGCCGTGTCTCCCCGTCGTCGAACTCCGGCACTTCCGGAACCATCGCCGGCATATACGCCCCGAACAGTTGCCCTGGCTGCTCTCCCAACTGCAACATCACCCCGATTGGCGACCTCTGCCGAGCCGCCTGATACAAACCCTTCGTCTGCGCGTCGTCGTGCTCGAAGATCTTGAAATTCAATCGCACGGTTCGTTCACCCGCCGTGATGCACCTCGCAAAATCGCTTCCGAACTCCTGCAGCCTCTGCGCGATGCCGTTCGTCATCGTCAGTTGTGCCGCCGTCAGCGTGAAAAACTGGCTTTCGGGCGCACCCATCCACACTTGTCCCAGGTGCCCCGGCACAATCGTATAGTCGAAGTCTGCCGAAGACGGTTCCGCTGGATAACTCACCAATCCGGCCTCCCCGCTCACGAAACTTGCGCTGTCCAATAGGTCCTGCGAGGGTCCCGAGAACTCGAACTCATGAAAGTCTCCGTTCACCGTGACTTTCATCCCGTCCATGGCCGCACCGTTCAGGATCCGCTGCACCACCGTGCTCGGATCCCAGTAGTCGTAGATCGTCGTGCTCCCCAAGTCGGTGGCCAGTCGGAATGTCGCCGTCGCCCCGATAGTCGATCCTGCCACCGGATCCGCAGTGAACGCCGCGTTGATGAACACTGTCGTCGTGTCCTGTATTGCTGTCACGAACCGTATCTCGCCGCTGGATGTGATTGCCTGACCCGGCGTCAGCCCGTGCGCCGCGGCGAATTGGATCTGCGTCTGCCCGGTGACCGCCGCCACGGCTCCACCGGCGAAAATAACCGGCGAGGCGCCCATCGTCGCCTGGAACAGCGGCCCATGAGTAGGCAGCAATGTCTGATCCGTCCATTCCGTCATGAACGTATTCAACTGGAAGCTTGTACGCCTCCGAATTCGGTTCGGTAGCCCGGCAAACGTGCGGCTGCCAGTCTTATCCCGGCGCCCCGTCTGTTCGGAAAGCTGGCGCGCGGTAAGCTTCACCAGCGGAATCCGATTCGCGCCCGTGATCCCTGCGGCCTGACCGTAATCCGTCTCTAGCGCCACGAACACCCGGTTGTTATTCGACGATATGTAGCAGCTCATAGTGACACGTCAACCTCAAATTCCACCTTCGCGATTTGCAGGAAGTTCTTCCCGCCATGCCGCACCGGATCGATACTCACGTCATATCCCCCGGTGAAAAATGCACCTTCTCCCCAGCTCCCCCGATTCGCATCCAGTACCTGAGTAACTGCTTCCACATACAGCCGTAGTCGCTCCTCCACGCCTTCAATCCGATCCTGCGAAACCCGCACCTCCGCGACCGTCCGTACCTTCCCCGAAAAAGTTCGGAACTTCTCCGTAAGCAAATTCCGAACGCGGTCCGTGTACACATAGACCGCCGGATATTTCACCACCTGCGCTCGCTCACTCAGCTCGAAAGAAACGTTCTGGTTCACCACGTGGGCCGGCGGGATGGGAGCCAGCTCCACCGCGGTCTCTAGTGCGATCCCCGCTACCGCCGGACTGAGTCCCGTATCTGGCGCCCTCAGAAACTCCACCATCTTGCGCGTCGCGACGCTTCCTGTCTTGGCCATCGCTTCAACCTCGCCGCAGCATCCAGCCGCCACTGATATAGATGTCAGGGGATTGCCCGTTGCCCGGTGCTGCGCCCGCCGTCAGCCCGCTCTCCGGTAGCGTGAAACTCTGCCCCACCGGAATCGGCATTGAATTTTGCAATGCCAGCGCATCCGGAGTCAGCCCAAGATAGACGTTGAACCCCGTCGCGACAGTCGGAGGATTCACCATCTGAACAACCGGAAGGCCGCCTGCCGGCGCACCATAAGCCGTCATTTCGCTGGGCTCCCCCTCCTGACCGGACGCCACAACCCACGACGCCCGCGCATAGTACGTAGTCTCGGGGATCAGACCGGCCACGGCACTGAACACCGGAGTTTGCGCCTGCGGAATCGGAATCAGCGCCAGCCCCACACCGAAATGAAATGTGTGTTCCCGCGCGTTCCGCGCCAGCTGCCGGTACTCCAGAAACTTTGGCTGATACCGGTCGTTCAGTTGATTGTTGAACGCATCCCGGTACACGATTTCCAGCGTGTGTACCGCATGCCAGCGCTTCAGCTGCCGCGTGACCACCACATCCGATACGCCGGTCTTCCGGCGCTGGGCCGCGGGAGTCCCGGCCTGGAGTCGCGAAAATACTTGCAAGTTCGTGCCGGCGTGATCCAGGAGAAAGTCGAGGATGTCCTCCGTGATTTCCTCGGTCGCCAGGTCCAGCTTCACTCCCAGGTCAATCGACTCCAAGTTCGCCAGCCCAAGAATCGCCGATTCATACACGCGCAAGTTTTCGTCGTTATTCGGACTACCGTCGGTCAGCAACATGGAATTGCGCCTCTTTCCATCTCGCCTCCGCTTCGGCCCGGAATTGCGCCGCCTCCTCCGGATTCGCCAGGTCTGCCTTCCCGTCGGCGATTAAGCGCGCCGCTACCGCTCGTGGTAGTTCTGTTTTCACCCCGGCCCGGCCTCCATCCGGCGTTGCGCGGCTGGTCACCACCGTGAACACGGCATCGATTACAGCCTCGATCTTGCGAATCTTTTCGTAATATGCGAGCAAATCCATAGGTCGCTTTCAGCAGGTGAGGCCGGCTCCAGGCCGGCCCGTTCCCTAGCTATTCACCTGCACCCCGAAGCTGTTTCTCAGCACGCCTGTTCCGTAAAGTACGTCTACCGTGAACTGCTGCGCCAGCGTGTTTGGCTGGTAACTCATCGTCACCCGCATCCCGAAGCTGCCCAGTTCGGCGTACTCCGCGATCGCCCCCGTACCCGGCAACGGTCTCGGGAGCCGGCGCACTACCAGACCCATCGCGTCCCGCGCGAACGCCACGTTGTGGGTGGTCACCGGGCTCGTTCCCGTCTTATTCACGAACTGCGAGCGAAAGATGTAAAAGTCCTTCATCTTTCCTACTGCCCCATCCACTAACGCCCGCAAGCCTGCTTCACCTGCCGAGTTGAATTCGCTGAACCGGGGAATCTGCCGCAGCGTCGAATACGTCGCCGGATCCACCACCAGAAACTTCGCGACGTTCGGCGGAACCTTGGCCGCAAACAGCGCTGTCTCGGCCGAGTCCACTACGGCCTCCGTGATCGCCGTCCCCCCGGTCCCCACGGCCGTGTTCGCGGTCAAGGATCCGTACAAACTCAGAAGGTCCGACTCGATCTTCTCCGCCAGCGCAACCACTGCGGGTTGCATGTACAGCTTCAGCAGATCCGGGACCGCCAGAATCTTGGTTACGTCCGGAATCAGGAAGGTTGACTCTGCATGCGTGTTCAGCACGATCTGCGCATTGTCCAGGCTCGGATTTTGGGTCAATACCGTACTGCCCTCCGTTAGGTTGTGCGCCGTCATCGCCGGCGGAATCGGCACGTTGATCGTGTCCCCCGCTTGCGCCAGCGCCGGCTCATAATCGCGATTGACCAGGTTGCCCATGACAAGGTTCCCCATCAGCGCGGGTAGCGCATCCGCTGCCACCAGCTTCACAATCGCGTTCGCTACATTACTCGATGTAATTGCACCCATTAATTCCTCCTCTTCTGACTCCTGCTTTTTAGAACCCGCGTAGCGTTTGCGACGCTACCCGCGCGATCTCCTGCCTTGCCCTGTCCATCTCCTCGACGCTCATCCCCGGCCGGATTTTGTCGATGTCCACCGCCACCGCCCCCGCACCGCTCCCCCCGCGCGTCCCGCCGGTCGCTCCCGACCCTCCAGCTAACCTAGCCGGTAGCAGCTCCGGATTCTCCCCCACGAATTTCTCAAGGAATGCTTTCATCTCTCCGGCTTCATGCGGAATTTCATCCTTCACTGCCTTGTATGCCAGCTCCAGCTTCGCCACACCCAGTTTTTGCAACTCCGCCCGAATCGCTGATCCCCGTTCCGCTTCCTCCACCCGCTTCTCCAACCCTTCCCTCCGCCGGCGCTCTTCGGCCAGCTCGTCCAGCACCGCCCGAATATCCATCTCCTCAGCCATACTTAAGCCCCCCGCTTTTTTTCGAAGATCCTTTTTTCAAAGCCTTTCGATCTCTTCCGCGATCCTGTCCTTCACGTCCTGCCGCGAATCACACAAATACTTCAGCGCCAGCTTCTTGAAGACTTCTTTGGTTAGCGTCGGCGACGCGACGCCCAGCGTCAGTAGCCGCTTGGCGTCTTCCAGCTCCGTCCCGAAGTCCGCGATATCAAACTCGTCCATGCCTGTGACGCTCACCTCCAGCCCGTCTTCGCGAGCCGCCGCCGTCGCCCGCAGCACCCGCCGGATCTGCTCCTTAATTGCGTCCCCGTATCCGCGCAGTACCTCCTGCGTAATGGAGAAATCCATCTGCTTGCTGAGCGCGCTCTGGCTGTGCGCCGAGCCGCTCTCCTCTACCCCGGCCTGGCTGAGATAGCACACCCTGTAAATCTCTTCCCGCAGCCGCACCAGGTTGTCCGCGGCGATCTGGTAAACCTTTCCTTCCGGCTCCGTCCAGCCGAACCTGTCCTGCGGACCCAGCTGGATGTAATAGCTCTCTCCCACCATCTGGCTCCACTCACGATCCGAATACACCACGGGCATCGCGAAAAGCCCCATCGTCAGCGCCCAGCTCAGTGCGTTCGATTTATTGAAGTGCTCCAGTTGTAGCGAACCCGCCCGGTTGAGCATCCACAGCCCTTCGGGAATCCGCAGCGCAAATAGCGGCGTCTGCCCGAGCTTCGCCAGCGCGTGGTTTCCCTGGTCGATGACTCCGTCTTCACCATAAATTCGATAAGTCCGCTTGTCGTAGTACGACCACTTGGTCTCCGTCCGCCACTCCGGATCCTCCACCCGATCCTTCTTGATCTGCTTAGTACGGATCACCACCCACTCGAAGTTCCCGTAATCGTCTAAGCTCCAGTTGATGACGTCGTCCGCGCCATATTCCACCAGATACGCCCGTGACGCCCCGCTTGCGTCTTCTTCCCCACGCGTCCCCGGCCGCGTCTTCGCTCGCGGAAAATCCACCAGGACATAGCTCGTCCCCGTCACCAGGCTCTCCGTGAACTGCCGCCGGAAGAAGTCCGCCAGCAACGTGTCTCTCCGGTCGCAGTCCTCAACCATCGCGCTGAAGAAAGTCCTGGAGGCGTCATCGTTGCCTTCGAACGTGATCGCCGGTTCCCGCCGGAACAACGTAGCCGCGTACCAGTCGACGATCGATCCCACGTAGTTCTCGTAGAAGATCCTGCACAGCCGCTCCGCGTATACCTCGCCGGGCTCCCTCTGCCGGGGAATTAGATACTCCGCTGCGTTCACCCGGAACTGTTCCCCGCCCGCGTACAAATCGCGATATCTGCGCCACGCGGCCTTCTTCACCACGTACTCCGGATGCTCTTGATCAATGTCAAACGCCATCAGATCAGCCTCGTTCCTCGCTCTCCAACCTTTTCCCCCACCCGCAGCTCCTGCCACACCAAATAACCCAGCGCATCCGATAAATGCGTCCGGCGCGGATCCCTGTCCTTGTCGATCACCTGAGTGTTCTCTTTGTAAGCGACCTGCTCCAGATCCTTGATCAACTCTTTGCAGCGCGCATCGATCTTCATCCCCTGGAATGCGACATTGACAACCATCACCCGATCCCGCACCGCTGGATTCGATCTCGGCACTTTAAACTCGACCGCCCCGTACTCGCCGCTTCGAAAGAACTTCTTCAGCACCGCTAGATCCGATGTGCCCGTCGTCTGCATGTGCGCCCCCGACGCGTCTGCGTAAACTTTCAACCCCGCGCCATGTTCCGGAAAACGATTCTGAAATTCCTCGCACGCCTGCTGCGTCGTCGACCGGCTCAGTACGATCTCGTCCAGCACTACCACCCCATCGCCTGCCACCTGCGCCACCACCGAGCACATCGGATCCACGTTAAAATCCAGCGCCCACAGCAGCGCCCGCTGCCGATCTACTTTCATCTCGGCGACATTCTTCGCCCGCTCGAACGCGTAGTACACCCTGCCCGTATGCAGATGCAAATACTCGCCCAGCACTTCCTGTTGATAAAACCGCGTGTCGTAGCTGCTCTTGAGCCGCTCATAGTAATCCGGCACCCGATCCAGCAGATGCCGATTCTCAAACGCCTGCGCCGTCACCACTTCGTAACCCTCGACCCGCTCTGCCACGAACCGCTCGTAGACCCAGTCGTATCCCTTCGGCGTCCACATCGCGAATCCGCACAGCCTGGCTGCCTTTGGATCCCTCAACCGCCCTTCCAGCCGCAGCCAGGCTTCTTCTGACGTGTACGTCAGCTCGTCCAGTCCGAACCACGCCAGGTTGCTCCCGCGCAACCGCTCGAATTCCTCCACCGCCCGAAACAAGATCTTCGATCTCGTCTCCTTCATCACCAGAAAATTCTCCGCACGATTCACCTCGTGCGGAATCCCATTCTTCACCAGCAATTCCAACAGCGCCGCCACCGTCGCATCCCGCAACATCGGATAAGTCGGAGCGCCGATCAATCCCGTCCGCCCAGGATTCAAGTAACTCAGCTTGATCGCTTCCTGGCACAGCGCTTGGCTCTTGCCAGATCCGATTGGCCCCGAAAATCCCTTGAACCTCGCCCCCGATTCGTGGAACCTCTTCTGCGACGGCAGAGGGTGATACTCTATGCCTCTGATTTCGGTTCCACCCAAGTCACCGTTATGTCCCGCGGCTCTTCGTCTTCCAGTTCCTGCTGGAGCTGCACCAGCCGGATGTAATCCCCCAAGGTCGCCTTTACGTCCTCGCCCCCCAACTTTTTCTCCACGTTCTTTAGCAGCTTCGTTACTACTGCGGCCTGAGTCTTTTTTTTTTGCTTTCGCTCAGTTTGCTCACGACCGAAGTCTATCCCCACACTTCGGGCGCACCCATGCTGCACTGCGCTAAGTCGCGCTTTCGAAACACCTTGTATTTTGTTTGAAAGTAGGACAGGCGATCTTGTTTGCCCGTAAGCGGGTCGCCTGTCAATTACTGAACTGGCTCGATCTTGAGGAGTGCGCCATCGTTCTCATCCGTGAGCAAATACAGCAGCCCATCGGGCCCCTGCCGCACATCCCGGATGCGCTGGTGAAGATCAGTCAGCAGCGATTCCCGCCGCTGCTCGCCGTTCACATTGAACACGATCCTCTGCAGATTCCCCGTCCCCGGAAGCCTCCCCACCGTCATCGATCCGAGGAACAGATTCCCTTTCCACGCCGGGATCTTATCGCCGCTGTAGAATAAAATCCCCGAAGCAGTCACCGACGGTACCCAGAAAAGCTCCGGCGGCTCAAACCCGTCCCGTGAAGGACCCGGCAAGCGCTTGCCGTCGTAGTCCCGGCCGTAGGTCACCAGAGGCCATCCGTAATTCTTGCCCGCCTTGATGACGTTCACTTCGTCGCCGCCCTGCGGACCGTTCTCCGTCTCCCACAATTCATTGGTCCCCGGCTTGAACGTCAGCCCCAGCACCGTCCGATGCCCTAAGGAATAAATCTCCGGTTTCGCGCCGGTCTTCCCCACGAACGGATTGTCCTTGGGAATCGTGCCGTCGTCATTCAGGCGCAAAATCTTGCCGACATCCGAGCTCAGATCCTGCGGTGCATCCGGATTCCTGCGGTGCGACGAACTGAAATACATCTTGCCATCCGGCCCAAACACCACGCGCGATCCATCGCCGCCATTGAGCGGCTGCCACGCATCCGCCACGAAGACGTCCTGGACGCCCGTAAGCGCCTTGCCATCAAATTTCCCTCTCGCCAGCGCTGTGGTCGCCCAATAGCCGTTTTTGCCGTCGGGAGCCTTGCCCTTCTTGATGTAGGTCAGATACACGAACCCGTTCTTCGCGAACTCCGGATGCAGCGCGACATCGAACAGCTGATCGATTGACAGTCCAGAAATCCCCGCAATCGGTTCCGGCTCCAGCACGCCGTTATGCAAAAGCCTGAGCCGCCCTGGACGTTCCGTAATCAGCACGTCTCCATTCGGAAGGAAAGCCAGACTCCACGGATGAGACAACCCCTTGGTCACTACCGACACGCGAATCTTCGTGTTCTTCTCGTAGGTCGTGTAATTCCACGGCCCCGCGCCGAGAGGATAGGTCTGTGGCTGCGCCCACGCGACCGCCGCAAGAATCAGAACAATCGGGAAACAAGGGGTCCGCATAGCCCCCGAGTCTATCTCAAATTGCTTTCAATTTGAACGATGCCCGCTCGTGAGCCACGATGTTCGCGTTGCGCATTACCGGGGCTGCCACTTTCATCCAATCCGCCGAAAGCGCCGGCAACTGAGCGTCATCCACGATCAGCAAGTCGGTCCCTCTGCAACCAGCAGCCATGGAGTCATCAGTTCCCGTAAACACGCACACCGAGTGGCCGATGCACGCCAGTCCCAGCAACATTCCGAAGAACGGGATCGCTTGCGCCGTTTCCGCCAGCGTCGGCACGGCACCACCTACTCTCCAGGAAAAATACGTGTCTGCGATCGCACTAATCGAACGCCTCGGCTGTGGAGGAACCAGCTTCGCCATCATATCGACCATGTTCGCCGGCATCGAATCTTTGGATGGTGGCGCAATCAGCAAATACGAACGGTCCGGACGGATGATGCCGACATACCTGCCTCCCGCCGTCATTTCCCGGACCTTCGCGACCACTCCGTCCCAGGTCGTAAAGCGCGGGTGCGACACGCCCTTTCGATCCACGTAATCTGAGAAATCTGCCTTGCTGGACAAACTGATCGGGAGCTGCTTGTCGACGATGAGTTTCATCACCTGCATAGCCTCCGCGGGCGGTTCTCCCTCGGCTGCCTCGCGGTAGTACCAGACCACCGGGCGATCCGCCTTCAGGCTCTCCAGTTTCGCCCCCAGCCCTTCCAGCGAAAACGGTTCACCGTCCAATAACACTGCCCCTGATACCTTTACGCTGACCTTCAGAATTGGCGAAGCCATATAGGCTCTTTATCGGCCACATTCGGCAGAAACTGTCGCCGCCGATACCTGGTCTGCTATCGTATAAATTCACCTTTAAGACATGCCCACTCCAGTTCCTATCACTGTTGCCCACGGTGACGGCATCGGCCCCGAAATCATGGCCGCCACGTTGCACATCCTCAAGGAGGCTGGCGCAGCACTTGAAATAGACACCATAGAAGTCGGCGAAAAGGTTTACCTCACCGGCAACACCTCCGGCATCGCGCCCAGTTCCTGGGATTCGCTCCGCCGCACCAAGGTATTCCTTAAAGCTCCCATCACCACGCCCCAAGGCGGCGGCTACAAGAGCCTCAACGTCACTACACGCAAGATGCTCGGACTTTACGCCAACATCCGGCCTTGCGTTTCGTACCACCCATTCGTACGCACCAAGCATCCCGGCATGGATGTAGTCATCGTCCGCGAAAACGAAGAGGATCTCTACGCCGGCATCGAATACCAGGCCACACCCGACGAAATCATCGCTCTTAAGGTCATCTCCCGCCCCGGCAGCGAGAAAATCGTCCGTTACGCCTTCGAGTACGCTATGCAGTACAAGCGCAAAAAGGTCACCTGCTTCACCAAGGACAACATCCTGAAGATGACCGATGGCAGCTTCCACAAGATCTACGACGAAATCTCCGCCGAATATCCCAGCCTCGAAAAAGAACATTGGATCGTCGATATCGGCGCCGCCAAACTGGCCGACACGCCCGAGGCCTTCGACGTTATCGTCATGCCGAATCTCTATGGGGACGTGCTTTCCGACGTGGCCGCGCAGATCGCGGGCTCCGTTGGACTGGCCGGATCGTCCAACATCGGCGCACATGCCGCCATGTTCGAGGCCATCCACGGCTCAGCCCCACGCCGCGCTGGACAGAACCTCGCGAATCCTTCCGGTCTGCTGCACGGCGCTTTGCTGATGCTGGTCCACATCGGCCAGCCCGACGTCGGTGAACGCATTCACAACGCCTGGCTCCGCACTTTGGAGGACGGCGTCCACACCTACGATATCTTCCAGGAAGGTCTCAGCAAACAGAAAGTCGGCACCAAGGAATTCGCACAGGCAGTGATCGCGCGCCTTGGTCAGAAGCCGCAAACCATCAAAGCCGCCGAATACTCCAGCACCCCTCGTCCACCTATCAAGCTGCCGGAGCCCAAGCCCGCCCCCAAAACGGAGTTGGTCGGCGTCGACGTCTACGTCGAATGGCCCTCGCGCGAACCCAACAGCTTGGCCGCCGTGATCGGCAAAGCATCCGGCGACGGACTCACCCTCGAAATGATGGCCAACCGCGGCGTCAAGGTCTGGCCCGAGGGCTCACCCGAGACTTTGTGCACCGACGATTTCCGCTGTCGCTTCCTAGGCAGCGCCGTTACGCCTAAGCAGATCGTTTCTTTGCTCGATCGCGTGGTCGGACTCGGTCTCCCCATCGGAATGACCAATAGCCTGCGCAACTACGACGGGAAGGCCGGGTTCACGCTGGCCCAAGGTCAATAGGAGACTCGCAATGATTGCCGTAATAATGGGTAGCAAGTCCGATTGGGACGTCATGAAGCACTGCTGCGAAACGCTGACTCAGTTCGGCGTCCCGCACGAAAAGCGAGTGCTTTCCGCTCATCGCACCCCTCACGCCACCGCCGAGTTTATATCCGGAGCTGAAAACCGCGGCGTAAAAGTCGTCATCGCCGCAGCCGGAGGAGCTGCACACTTGGCCGGTGTCGCCGCCGCCCATACGATACTCCCAGTCCTCGGCGTCCCCATGGAAAGCGCGTCGCTCAAAGGCATGGATTCGTTGCTCTCGACGGTCCAAATGCCTGGCGGAATCCCCGTAGGCACCCTCGCCATCGGCAAGCCCGGCGCTACTAACGCGGCACTGCTAGCCGTGGCGATTCTAGCGACGAATGATGCCGCACTCCGCGACAAGCTCCGCGCTTTCCGCGAAGAGCAAAGCAAAAAGGTTCTCGCCGAAACATTGTGACCGCCGCAGAGCGCGTGCGGGGCTGGGTCAAAACAGCCCAATCCATCGCCGTGCTCACTGGCGCCGGCATCTCCGCTGAAAGCGGCATCCCGACCTTCCGCGATGCTGGTGGACTCTGGAAGAACTTCCGAGCCGAAGATTTAGCCACACCGCAGGCCTTCGCCCGCGATCCCAAGCTTGTCTGGGAGTGGTACGACTGGCGTCGCAGTCTGATTGCGAAAGCAGAACCCAACCGCGGTCACCACGCCCTAGCCGATCTCGAAAAACGTACAGCCAACTTCACCCTCATCACGCAAAACGTGGACGGGCTCCACGATCGCGCCGGCGCCACTCACCTGCTGAAAGTCCACGGTGATATCTGGACTTTGCGGTGCACTCTCTGCGGCAAAGAGCGACATGACGCTCGTCCTTCGTTTCCCGATCTCCCGCCGCACTGCTTCTGCGGCGGTATCGAACGCCCGGGCGTCGTTTGGTTCGGCGAGCGTCTTCCGCCCGAAATCTGGTCACAATCTGAGCAGGCCGCCTCTGCAGCCGATGTGTTTCTGGTGGTCGGAACTTCGGCGCTGGTCTACCCGGCGGCGGGACTCGTGCATCTCGCGAAGGCTTCGGGCGCTAAAGTAGTAGAAGTGAATCCGGCGGAGACGCCCGTTTCGGGGATGGTCGATTTCTCCTGGCGGGCTCCTGCAGCCCAGGCTTTGCCTCTGCTCGTCTCCTAAGAATTAACGAAATGAAAATTTGCTACCTTGACGCCTTCTCCGGGATTAGCGGCGACATGACCGTCGGCGCCCTGCTCGACGCCGGGGCCCCGTCCGATGCGCTCCTCGCCGCCTTGCATAGTTTGGAGACCGGTGCGTGGTTCGAGGTCGAGAAAACCATCCGCGGAGGTGTCACAGCGTCGAAATTCCGCGTCCATGTGGGTGAGGAACCCGCCAAGCACCGCCATCTTTCGCACATCCTCGATATGATTGGCCGCGCTCCTCTCACGCCACGTGCTCAGGCAGCGGCTTCGGCTGTCTTCCTGAGGCTAGGCGAGGCCGAAGCCGGCGTCCACGGTGTGCCGATTGAAAAAGTTCACTTCCACGAAGTCGGCGCAGTCGATTCCATCGCCGATATCGTCGGAGCCTGCGTGGCTCTCGATCTCCTGGACGTTTCCGAAGTCCACGCCTCCGCGATCAACGTCGGCAGCGGCACTGTGCAAACCGAGCATGGCCTCCTCCCTGTGCCTGCGCCCGCCACCGCCGCCCTGCTCGCAGGAAAGCCAATCTACTCGCGTGGACCCGAAGTCGAACTGACCACGCCCACCGGCGCCGCACTCGCGGTCACCCTCGCTTCCAGCTTCGGACCGCTGCCCGCCATGCGGATCTCCTCCATCGGCCACGGCGCAGGTGATCGCGATTTCAAGCAGCACGCTAACGTTCTTCGCGTCTTGCTCGGCGAGCGCACAGATGTGCCGGAAGCGACGCTCGTCAGCGTCATCGAAGCCAATATTGATGATTCCAGCCCCCAGGTCCTCGGCTATGCACTCGAAAAGCTTATGGATGCCGGAGCGCTCGACGCCGCGCTCTCACCTCTGCAGATGAAGAAGAACCGGCCGGGTTCGCTGCTCCGCGTAATCGCCAAGCCCGAAGATCAGGAGCGCCTGGCCCAGATTATCTTCGCCGAAACCTCCACGCTAGGCCTGCGCATCCATGCCGCCGAACGCCGCGTGGAGCACCGGCGCATGATCGAAGTCGAAACACCTTACGGGACTATCCACGGCAAGGTTTCCGCGCAGGGCGCATTCGCGCCCGAGTTCGACGATTGCAAAGCCATTGCCCAGCGCACAGGCACACCGCTGCCGCGCGTGCTCGCCGCCGCGCAAGAAGCGTATCTCAGGAACAAATGAGCAAATACTACCTCACCACGCCCATCTACTACGTCAACGCCGCTCCGCACATCGGCCATACCTACACCACCATCGCCGCCGATGCGATCAAGCGTCTGAAGCGTATGCAAGGCTTCGAGCCGGTGATCCTGGCCACCGGCACTGATGAGCATGGACAGAAGATCGAGCGCGCCGCAGCCGCCGCCAATAAGTCGCCGCAGAAGTTCACCGATCTTATCTCGAATGAATTCCGCCAGCAGTGGAAGGCGCTCGACCTGCAGATCGATCGTTTCCAGCGCACCACCGATCCCAAGCACGCCAAGGTGGTCCAAGACCTGTTCGATCGCTGCGTCAAAAGCGGCTATGTTTACAAGGGCAGTTACACTGGCCAGTATTGCGTTTTCGACGAGTTGTACGTCAATGAAGCGAAACCCGGCGATCCGTGCCCGGATTGCGGACGCCCCACCGAAACCGTCACGGAGGAGAATTTCTACTTCAAGCTTTCGGCGTTCCAGGACCGGCTTCTCAAGTTCTACGAAGACAATCCCGACTTCATCCGGCCGGAGTCGCGCCGCAACGAAGTGATTGCTTTCGTAAAGCAGGGTCTCAAGGACGTCTCCATCAGCCGGACCACGATCAAGTGGGGCATCCCCGTCGCGAACGAAGCCCCCCACGTTTTCTACGTCTGGTTCGACGCGCTTTCCACCTACATGTCCGCTGTCGACGGCGAAGGTCTCTGGCCGGCCGACCTCCACCTGATCGGCAAGGAGATCCTGCGCTTCCACGCCGTTTACTGGCCTGCTTTCTTGTGGGCGGCCGATCTGCCCCTGCCCAAGAAACTTTTCGCCCACGGCTGGCTGCTCTTCGAGAACGACAAGATGAGCAAGTCCAAGGGCAACATGGTCCGCGCGACGCCCATCAAAGAGGCCCTTGGCGCCGACGCTCTTCGTTATTACCTGCTGCGCGAAGTGGTCTTCGGCCAGGACGGAAATTTCAGCTATGACGCGCTGGTCCAGCGCTACAATTCCGATCTCGCCAACGGCTTGGGCAACCTTGCTACCCGCACGCTGGCGCTGATCCATCAGAATTGCAACGGCCAGATTCCGAACGGTCCAGGCGACCCGGCCATCGCACAAACCGCGAGGATCGCCGTCGACAGCGCGCTCGATTCCTTCGAGTGGCTGAACTTTTCAAAAGCCCTCGAAACCATCTGGAGCCTCATCAGCGCCGTCGACAAATTTATCGTCGAACGGGCTCCCTGGAACCTGGCCAAATCCGGCGATACGACTAAACTAGCTGACACCCTATACACCGCCGCCGAGGCGCTGCGGATCGTCACAGCCCTGGTCTTCCCAGTGATCCCGGAATCAGCGGCCAAAATCTGGGAACAGATCGGATTCCGGACGCCTTTGGACGCGATTCGTACGGCGGATTTGGACTGGGGCAAGCTCGCGTCTGGGCAGGAGATCGAACCAGCAAGTGGTGTATTTCCAAGAGCTGATGTGAAAACTATGATCGAGAAGATGAAGGAAGGCGAAGCCGCCGAACTGGTTCGACAACAGACCCTCATGGGCGTAAAACCGGCCCCGTCGGCTTCGGTTGCCGCCGACGGCAGTTCACACATCAGCATTGATGACTTCGTAAAAGTCGACCTCCGCGTCGGAGAAGTGAAATCCGCCAATGCCGTCAAGGGCGCGGACAAATTGCTGCACCTCCAGGTGGATATCGGCGAGCCTCAGCCGCGCTCGATTGTGGCTGGAATTGCATTGGCTTACAAGCCAGAATCTCTAGTAGGACGTAAGGTTGTGATCGTCGCCAATTTGGCCCCCCGTAAGTTACGCGGCCTGGAATCGCAAGGCATGATTGTGGCAGCCTCGCTCGAAGGCGGCAACCCCGTGCTCGCCAGCTTCCTGGAGGACGTCCCCATAGGTGCTCGCCTGAAGTGACCTTACGCTCGCACAGGGCCGCAGGCTCCGTTGTGCGTGCGAGGATTTAATGTGATCGATTCCCACTGCCATCTCGACAACCCGCAGTTCGACCCCGACCGCGAGGCCGTTATCGACCGCGCCCTGGCCGCCGGAGTCGAGCGAATGGTCGTCATCGGCACGGGCGAAGGTCCACCTGACCTCGAAGCCGGCATCCGCTTGGCCGATAAGCACGAATCGATCTACGCCACCGTCGGTGTCCATCCGCACGATGCGTCCAAGGCGACTCGAGAAACGTTCCGGGAGTTACGAGAGCTACTCAAGCACCCCAAGGTGATTGCGCTGGGCGAGATCGGCCTCGATTATCACTATGACCATTCGCCGCGCGAGATCCAGCGCGACGTATTTCTGAAGCAGATGCTGATTGCAGGCGAGGCTCACAAGCCTATTGTGATTCACACTCGCGAGGCTTGGGAAGACACCATTGCCCTGCTCGAGGTGTACTGGAGACCCTACGGTTTAGGCGGCATCATGCACTGTTTTTCGGGCGGTCCCGATCAGGCTGCGCTGTGCCTCGATCTTGGATTCCACCTGAGCTTCGGTGGGATCTTGACATTTCCCAAAACTCTCGACGTTCAGGAAGCCGCGCGCACTGCGCCCGTAGACCGGATTCTAATCGAGACCGACGCCCCGTACCTGGCGCCGGTTCCGCATCGCGGTAAGCGCAATGAGCCTGCCTTCATAGCGCAAACCGCCCGCAAACTAGCTGAACTTCGCGGCGTCGCACCGGAAGAGATCGCGCGAATTACCTCTGAAAACTTTCTGAGGCTTAGTAAGATCTTGTGATAAGGCTTAGTAGCGCCCCCGCCCGCCACCGCCGCCGCCCCCACCGCGGTTTCCGCCACGGCCACCACCGCCGCCAAAACCACCACCCCGAGGACCCCCCCGCCCGCCACCGCCGCCAAATCCTCCGCCCGCCGGCTTGGGCCGCGCTTCGTTGACGTTAAGCGCACGGCCGTTCATCTCGGCGCCATTAAGCTGCTGAATCGCTGTTTCCGCCTCGTGCTGGTCGGGCATTTCGACAAACGCAAACCCCCGAGGCTGCCCTGTGTCACGGTCGGTCACGATGTTCACGCGTTCCACATTCCCGTATTGTGCAAATGCGGCGTTCAGCTCGTCCTGGGTCGTCTGGAAACTGAGATTTCCGACAAAGATGTTCATCTTGGATTACGCTCCTTTAGCGATTCAAACGGTCTTTGTCAGATTGCGGTGGACGCCCAGGCAAAGACACTCGAAGGTAGTTTACCACTAGAGACTGGTTAACAGGACGTGTCGCAGAACTGCCTGCTTTGCTACACTCAAACATCCCTATGGCATTCGGCAAGCTTGGCCAAACCCTCACCGCCATTGAGATTTTCGACCTGGTTCGCAAGGACCTGGACCAGGTGGATCGCGAGATCGGTCTCGAGTCTATCGCATCGGTGGAAGCACTCACCTCAATCGGCCAGTACCTGCAATCGGGCGGTGGGAAGCGCCTGCGTCCCATCCTGGTTTTGCTATGCGGGAAATTATGCGCCCCGGCGCCCGGACCTGCCAGCCCGGGACTCACCCGGATCGCGGCCGTGATGGAGATGATTCACACGGCAACGCTGGTGCACGACGACGTCATTGACATGGCCAAGACCCGCCGGGGCCGACCTTCCATCAATGTGGTTTGGGGCAACCACACGTCGGTTCTTGCCGGCGACTGGCTATACATGCAGGCGTTTCACGTGGCCCTGCGCGAGCGCAATTTCGCGATTCTCGACGTACTGATCACGCTCACCCAGATGATGGTGGAAGGCGAGCTGCTTCAGCTCGAGCGCATCGGCAAAATCGGCGTCACCGAAGCCGACTACATGGAGCTGATCGACCGCAAGACTGCGAGCTTATTCTCGGCCTGCGCGCGCCTGGGCGCTGTGTGTGCAAACGCCGGGGAAGAGATGGAGAACCGCCTGGGCGAATACGCCTGGAACCTCGGAATCGCATTTCAACTGGTAGACGACATCCTCGATTTCACGTCGCGCGAGAAGATCCTGGGCAAGCCGGTCGGCAACGACCTGCGCGAAGGCAAGGTCACGCTCCCTCTGATTTACGCCCTGGAAACGGCCGAGCCCGAAGAACGCAAGCTGGTCGAAACCGTGCTCTCCGACGGCAACTATGACCAGGTGCCGTGCGCCAAGATTCTGCACATCCTCAATCGCCATGGCTCGATCGAGCGCGCGCAGGAACGGGCCCTTAGCTTCACGCGTAAAGCCCGCGAGATCATCGCCGGATTCCCGGAATCGCCATACCAGAAGGCGCTCACGGCAGTCACCGACCTGGTCACCGACCGCGATCACTAACGCGCATATAATCCGCTCGTCCGAATGTATTCAGCAACGGCCTTCGGCAATTCCGCCGGTGTTTCTCCGCGGGCCAAGGCCGCACGTATCTCCGACGACGACACCGGTAGCGCGATAGTATCCAGCCGGTGAACGCGCGCGCCCGGCGGGCTCAAGTACTGGTGCCCCGGCCGAGTAACTACAATGAACTCCACTTCTCGTATGACGTCTTGCCAGCGAAACCAGGTCTGGATTTCGGCGAAGGCGTCGGCTCCGATCACGAAAAACACTTCGCCTCCCATCGATTTCACTAACTCAATGGTGTAAATCGAATAACTCTTGCGAGCGTCTTGTTCCAGACGCGACGGTGAGAAGCGCGGATCTTCCTTGCAGGCCAGCTCGACCATTTTGTAGCGATCTTCGTAGGGGGTGCAGGCGTCTTTATGGGGCGGATTGGCCGCGGGAATGAACAGTACCTGATCGAGCGAGAACGCATCCGCGGCTTCGCGAGCGACGACAAGGTGGGCCCGGTGGATAGGATCGAAGGTCCCGCCGAAAATGGCTCGTCTCATTATGAAAGGAGGTGCCGCAGCAATTCGGCTTCATTCTCGATCTCGATCCCGATGCGCAAACAGTATATTTCTAGGGGCAGAACGATTCCTGAAGGAAGATTCATCATATCTTTTTCGGTAGTCACAAGCGCTTGCGCCCCCGCGTCGGCGGCCTGACGATGGATTTCTGCCAAATCGCCCGCGGTGTAGCGGTGGTGATCGGGAAATACCAAGCGCGGCGCGGCCTTGATACCAAGCGCTTCAAGCGTGCGCCAGAAAGTCCGCGGCTGACCAAGTCCGCAAAAGGCTGCGACAGGGCCGGTCGGCAGATCGCCCTGAGGAAGAACCCGCGCCCGAAAAATCGGCGCGCGCGAATTGTAGCGCCGGATGAGATTTTCAATACCCATGTGGCGACCCTCGGCCCGCATGATGACTACCGCCGTCGCTCGGGCCAGCGCTGTGAATGGCTCACGCAGCCGGCCGAGGGGGAAAACTCCGCCGCCCAGCGGATCCAGCGCATCAATCAATACGACATTCCGATCCCGTTGCAATCGAAAGTGCTGAAAGCCGTCGTCTAGCAGGAAGATGTCCGGATTCAGTTCGCGTTGCATTTTGCAACCCAATTGGTAGCGATCCGAGCCAATCCCCACATGCGCAGCGGCTTGCCGGATGTACGTTTGCGCCTCATCCCCAGTTTGTTCAATCCCCGCATTGCCGCCCCGTGGCACGATCACGTCCAGGCGCGACTTACGCCCGTATCCCCGAGTTAGGATGGCCGGGTTCCGGCCCATTTCCGCCAGTTTCTGCGCCAGGTGCGCAACCAACGGCGACTTCCCCGCCCCACCCATCGTGAGCGCGCCGATGCTGATAACTGGAGTATCGAGTTTCTTGGAATGTGCCCGTGCAATGTTCGCGGCATGCCCCGCCTTCCAGATCGCGACCAGCGGCCCGCGTGTGATTCGCGCCTCGAGGGTGTGAGGCGGATCGGGCACCGCCTCATCAGCGGCCACCAGGATCTGTTTTACGATTGCGTCCGCTGTTCCACGTTTCGCCATTGCGAGCGTCCGTGCCCGCGCACCGATGTCGGCGGCGCGTGTGGGATTTTCGAGTAACGCTTCCACCGCGTCCGTGAGCGCATTAGGGCCACCGATCCCGACCACTGCATCCGCCGCCGAGAACTCCTCCATAACTTCAGCGAAGTTTTCCATGTGCGGCCCCACAATCACAGGCTTGCCGAAATAGGCCGGTTCCAGGATGTTGTGCCCACCGCGATGCGGCAAGGTCCCGCCCATGAACACTACTGTGGCGCGCTCAAACAGGCCCGCGAGTTCGCCGATGGAATCCAGCAGCAACACAGCCGGCGGCACACAAGAAAACCCGGATTTCGAGCGGATAACGTAAGAAACGCCCGCCTGAGACAGCTTCTCCGCAACCACAGGAAATCGCTCCGGCCTGCGCGGTGCGAGCACCAGCAACAACCGCGGGTAACGCACGCTGATCCGCTGAAATACCTCGATCACGACGTCATCTTCGTCGGGATCACCGGCTTCCACCGGCCCTGTGGTGCTGGCTGCGATCCATATGGGGTCGCCGCCTAGCTCGGCGGCATTTACTGCGGTATCCGGAGGCGTGAAATCGTACTTCAGATTTCCGGCCACGCGGACACGATCCTTCGGAGCGCCCGCCATTACATATCGTTCGCGATCTTGCTGGCTCTGGACCAGAATCGCATCCGGCCACCGAAGAACGTGCTTGAAAAATCGACGCCACTGCCGGTAACGCGGCAACGCACGATCGGAAATCCGGCCGTTGACCACCAATAAGCCCGATCCTGCGCGTTTCGATTCGCGATAGAGATTCGGCCAGATCTCGGTCTCAAGTACGACCACCACGGCCGGGCGAATCCGCCTCAAAACACGTCGAATTACAGACCGATAGTCCAGCGGAGCGTAGAAGACCCCATTTGCCAGATCTGTTAAGCGCCGGTCGGCGACCTCGCGCCCGGCCAGGGTGCTTACCGAAACGAATATCTCGGCACGCGGCTGGGTACTTCGCACGCGCCGGATCAATTCGACAGCCGAGAGCACTTCGCCCACGGAAACGGCGTGAAACCAGATGGAGCCCGGACCCGTCGGCTTAAAGGACGGGGGCAGGAACCCGAACCGTTCATCCATTCCTGTCAAATACCTCGGGTCGCGCAAACCTCGATAAAGTAGATACAGGATCAGCGCCGGGCTGAGGGCGATCTGGAGAACCTGGTAGAGGAAATAGATGAAACGAGTCGCGTTAATCGTTCTTTTGAGTATACCGGCGGTGCTGGCGGTGGACAAGGACAAAGGCCGCTTCGCACCGGGACCGGCTTCGTCGTATGCCGGCCACCAGACTCAGGAAGGTATCACCATCGCGGCCGTTCCGTACGTCACCGAAGAGCAGGCCAAGTCGGCTTTCGGGAAGGTGAACCCATATGAGCATGGCATCCTGCCCGTTCTTGTGATCATTGAAAACGGGTCCGGCACCGCCCTGCGGCTGAACATGAAGGTTCAGTTCGTCGATCCCGAGAATCACCACCTGGATGCATATCCGCCGGACGATTTGATTTACTACCAGGGCGTCAAGAAGCCGCCTCACATCGGTCCCGCGACCTCGCTACCGATTCCTCTGCCGCGCTCCCACAAAAAGGGACCGCTGAATACGCCTGAGATCACGAATCGTGCGCTTTCCGTCAAGCTGATTCCGAACGGCGAAAGGGCGTACGGGTTTTTCTACTTCGAGGCGGAGCATCAGCCAGGATCGTTGCTGTACCTAAACGGCCTCAGCAACGCAGCCACCGGCAAGGAATATTTCTATTTCGATCTGCCCCTGGACGCGAAATAGTTGGTCCGGGATGTGCAGTCCGAAGCTTAAAGGGTGCGGCGCGCACGCTGATCCGCCCCACGCAAAGATCGCGCCGCGCTCCGGTTTTGGCGCGATTAAAAGTTAACGATCGCCGCGAAGGATGCCGGATCCAGGCTCGCGCCACCCACCAGAGCGCCGTCTAAGTCCGGCTGCGCCATCAAGCTTTTGACGTTGTCGGGTTTCACGCTCCCGCCGTAGAGGATACGGCAAGCGTCTGCGTGCTCATTGCCGAAGCGGCTGCGGATTTGCTCCCGTAGAAAGTGATGAGCTTGTCCCGCCATCTCGGGAGTCGCCGTGCGGCCAGTGCCTATGGCCCATACCGGTTCATAGGCGATGACCACGCGCGCGAACTGCTCAGGAGTTAGGCCACAAATTCCGCCGGCGCACTGCGTCGCCAGAACGTTCTCGGTCAGCCCCGCCTCCCGCTCTTCCAGCCGCTCGCCGACGCAGACGATGGGAGTCAACCCGGCTTCCAGCGCGGCCGCGGCCTTCTTGAAAACCGACTCGTCGGTTTCCCCGAAATAATGGCGACGCTCACTGTGGCCCACAATCACCCAGCGGCATCCGGCCGCGACCAGCATAGGCGCGGAAACCTCACCAGTATAGGCGCCTTCTTTGAGCCAGAAGAGATCCTGCGCGCCGATTTCGATATTGCTATCGCGCGCCGCATCCACTGCGGCGGGCACATCGATGAAGGGAGGACAAACTACGATTTCGGCGTGGGTCGATTCAGTGACCAGAGTAGCCAGGTCGTGCAGAAAACCGGCCGCCTCACCCGGATTTTTGTACATCTTCCAATTACCGGCGATGACGGGACGACGCATGGGGAACTTTCAGGATACCGAAACCAGCTTGCTGCGATCGTACGACGGAACCGGATAATGGCCCGTCTCCGGGAAGCCCTCTTCCATAAGGTCCGGCAAACGTTCGAAGTCCACATTGCACTGCCGCGCAACTTTTTCCGCCAGTTCCGGATTCACTTCCGTTCCCGAAAGCCGGGCGAGGCGCGCTAATCCCGCGATCCAGCCTTCCGCGTCGCCACCGGATACCTTAAAGGCAGCCTGCGCGCGGGTCTGAACCCCTCGCATAGTCTGTCCAAAGGTCGCAAATGCAGAGAAACACATGCCCGCCTGCACCGCCAGCGATATGCCCGCTGAGGGTGCATTCTGAGCGTTGTAGACGCGCCAGACCAGAATCACCACTACGGGCAGGAGTCCCGCCCAGAAAGAGTTCAGGTACTTGGTTTTGATCAGCATCAGTTCGAATCCGACAATGCCATCGATTTCACGCCGGTACGCCGATCGGACCAGCCGTTCCGGAATCAGCAGATCGCCGTATCCACCAGCCTTGGGGCCAAGCCGGGGCGAGATGTCTTCCGGCAGAATATAGAGCCGCCGCAGCGGCACCCCCATGCGCGTGGCCATCGCCCCAATCGCTTCGTGCAGTTCCCCTTCTTTGGTCAAACCGCCGCGGATTCCTTCTGCACGCATGCGAAAGTGCCAGGCGGTGAGGGCGATCGCGGCGCCGACTCCGAGGAGCGCAATCACGGTCGCAAGATTGAGCGGCCTCTGGGGATCGCACAGCAGTACCATCACCGTTGCGATGGGAACTTCCGCCATGACTCGGGAAAACGACATGGACAGGATCCGGCTCAATGGCATGTTTGGGACGATGGCACGCCACGCCGAGGAAGCGATCACGATCTCGGTTCCCCAGCGCAGCAGGAGCGCAAGCGTGCCGTACCAAACCAGCCCCCGAACGTCCGCGCCGAGACCTTCCGCTCCCGACCAGAACCCCACGATGGCGAGCCCGTAGTAGCTCACCGAAAGGACCAGCCAGCAGCCCCAAAAGAACAACGGGAATCGCGACGTCCACCAGGGTCTTCCGCGCGCCGCAAAAGCCCCGGCCATGCTAACGGCCACCAGCAGGGCTGCACCGATCAGGAACAGCCGCACACGGGCCGGCGGTACGCCGTACGTGAGCGTCGTATCAGGGTATGGCCGCCGCAGTGGCCTCATGTCGAGGTACCATTGCCAGCCATTCTGAAACCAATTGTCGGTCACAACCGGCAGAAGCTCCGTGGCTGAACCGTGCGGTTGGTGCTCGAAAAACGTAATCAACTGCGTGACACCATCGCGACGGAGCTGTTCCGCGATCGCTTCCGGATGGAATTGCACCGAGATCTGGGCGCCGTGAAGCATTCCGTCCCGAAAGCACTCGGTGTCGAGAATCCAATCGGGTCCAATCTGGCGTTGTCCGGTGATGCGCGGACGGCATCCGACGGCGGTTTCGATCGCATTTTCATACTGGACTTTGTCCTGGTGCTCGGGAACGGTGATGCGCACGCACATCAGCCCCTCCGGATGCGCCGCCAGCTCCAGCCAGCCGGTCTTGTCGATACTGGGCGGCGCATGATAGCCGTTACCCAGATCAAGATTCCACGGATACTTTCTCCACGGACTGTTGTGATCGCTTACAAGCTCGCGATACGCCCACTCGGCCTGCCGGCGATCGCCAATCATTCGCGAGTACCAACCAGCGCGCGCTTGCAAGTAAATCTGCCCGACTTGCTGCCAGGATGAGAAGGTCTTCTGAAGACGCCCTGCCGCGGGTACGATGAAAGCCCAGGCTTCGTCCTCCTCAAGGTACCCGGCCGCATAGCCAAAGCGCGCCAGGTTGATCGCGCGTGGATAATTCCATCCGATCCTGGCCGGATCGCGATCGTCTTGAAGCAGCTTCTGAATCTCTTCGATAAGATCCTGGCGCGACCTGATTTCCCACACTTCCAGCAGCGTCTGGCGTCGAGCCGCCGCGACATCCGCGATGTTCTCGACTCCACCGAGAAGATCCAGCCGGTCGCCATCGATTTGGGCAACCATCGCGCCGGCTGCAAGGAACCATTCCTTTTGTGCTTGCGTGGCCTTCTGCGCTTGCGGCGCTTGGGCCGCGATCGGCAGGGCGAAACAGAGGGCAGCCAGTAGCGTCCGGACAGCCATGGAGGTTCTCGATTACGTCAGGCGCAGGCCGCGGAAAGAGTCGATCAGCGCGAAATTCGTCCGGACTTCGTTGATCTTCTCGCCGCGCTGCTCGATACGGGATTCTTCGACGTTGCCTAGACTACCATCGGACGCCATGCGAAGGTATTCGATCTTGGCCGGATCGATGCCCATGATGCGGCAGCAGGTTGCGTCCACGGCCGGCAGATCGCTCCCCATCACCAGGACGCCCGCCGGCTTGGGAGTGCCCTGAATCGGGCCGTTGCCTTCCATTCCCACGATGCCGTCGACAATCCCGAAGCTGCGGCGAAAAATGCGATTCAGTTCGACGATCGATTCGGGAATTCCGATATGGTGCAGCTCGTTCTTGGGCCAGCCATAAACCGATCCCGGAACCACGCCGAAGAAATTCTTCATGGAGAGCGTCGCTCCTGCCCAATGATGCGTTTTCATCTTGGCGAGCGAAACCACCAGATCGGCGCGCAGAGCAGTGTTGGGGAAATACATTTCGGCGCGATCCGCGAATTTTTCCACCGCGGTCACGTCGTCCCGGTTCAGATCCACGAACAGGTCGTCGAACTTCGAAATTTCCCGGTAGCGCGCCATCTCCACCAGCGAATAGGTATCGCGTCGATGCCCGGGGCCTTCGCCTATCAGAACCTCGGCTGCGCCCAGCGATTTGAAAACTTCATAAGCTGCCGCGACCACCGAAACATCCGTGTTGACGGAAGTGTTCGGATCGAACTCCACCAGATTTGGCTTCAGCAGAACGTTTAGACCGCGAACGTCCAGCCCGCATTCGCGCACACCCCTGAGAATACGCTGCGCCAGATCCTCGGAATAGGACGTCGCTTTGATCACCGCTACGGGCGAGGGACCTAGGGGCGCGTTGCGGCGTGAGCGCAGGCCCTGCCAGCCCGCATAACCAGCCATCAACCCCGCGCCCGCCAGGGGAATGAAATCGCGCCTGCTAATTTTCATCCTGCTGCCTCCGTCTTGAGCAAGCGGTAATTCCCGTCCGGCGCGCCCAACGCTTCGAGCGCGACCACCATCAGATCCGGTGATCCAGATCCCTTCAAGGGGCTGTTTGTATTTGGAACCGCGATGCCATGCAGCCGCAGCGCGATAGTGATCCAGGCGCGCGCCAGCGAGGACGACGTCTCTTGCAGCCAGTGCCTGGCCATATCCAGCGAACTCGCCGCTTCCGGACGCCCTTGCAGGCCCAGCAATGCGAGCGCCGTAGTTTCCGGATACGAACGTTGGTCCTCGCCTAGAGTCCACGCGCTACCGTAATTCCAACCTCCGTCCTTACAGCGGACGTCAAGCAGCAGAGCTTGACCGGAATGAATGCGCTCGGTCAATTCGGGGGCAGGTAGAAGCGTGTATGCCTTCTTCAAAGCGATCAGCGTGTGCGCCGTTGGTTCCACCCAGGAGGACGTGCCTTGCTTCCAGGGCCAGCCTTTGAGCTTGAGGTTGCGGCCGGGGTCTACCAAGCCGAATTTCGCCAACGCTCGCCGCCAGATTTCCGATTCCGTTCCCGCGGTCTTCAGGAGGTAAGCGAGGCCTTTCAGAAAGGTCCCGTCGATTTCGCCGCGGATGTGTGCCAGGGTCAGGCAGAGCGCCGTGCCCCAACCGGAAATGGCCGCGCCGGCAGTAGGAGGCCAGCTTCCGTCCGCTTGCTGCCACGATTTAATCAGGGACCATGCCCGATCGGCCGCCGGATCGCCATGAAGTACCAGGGCTCCGTAGAAGGTGGGCTCCAGCCATGATTGTTTGCCGGTGTAATAGCTCCAGCCGCCATCGGGATTTTGAGAGCGCCGGAGGATGTCCAAACGCACCCCAAGATAGGAGTCAGGCACGAGGATAGATCGGCGCATTTGGCTCTAACCGTTACATCCAACGAGGGTTCCGGTACTATTCGAGGTTTTGGGTGGGCATTACTAGCCATTGGTAGATTCCATTTGGAAGCTAGGTGGTTTATCCTAGGGTCGATTTGGGACCTAACTAGGATGGTATCGGTGAATCAGCTCCTGCTTCAGTACACGTATCTCCAGATTCTGGATCTACTTACGACGCTGGCATTCATGCTGCACGGTGTGCGGGAAGGTAACCCCTTGGTGCGCTTGATGATGCACGCGACCACCAATCCCCTGAATGGTCTGTTGGCGGTAAAGCTGGTCGCGGCGGGGCTAGGAATCTATTGCTGGCGGCTGGGACGGGGAAAACTGCTGGCCCGGATCAATATCCTATTTGCCGTGATCGTGGCGTGGAACCTTGCCGCACTGATTATGGCGGCTTTTTAGCGTCTAGGAACGCGCCAGGGCGTATTCCAGCGACTGGAGCAGCCATTCACGGTTGGTTTTCACGTCTTCAGTCAGCCGCCGGACCAGTTCGACCCGCTTCTCAAACAAGCGGTAGCCTTGGCGCGGCCGAAGATAGCCCCGAGCCTTCGGCTCCTGCCGGAAAAGCTCTTCTTCGCCCAGCTCGGCAGCCAGTTTTTCGTAACGGCGGCGATTGTCGAGCAGCGCCTTGACCAGGAAGGGCATCACCGTCGAATAATCGGCCTGCATGCTTTCGGTGCCGCTCTGATAGGTGTCCTTATCGACCTTGCCCCAGGTAACCGCCTCCGCCGGAGGACAAGACGAAAGCGATCCATCGGTGACCGGGGCCGTGACGATCTGGACGTCAAAGTTGTAGCCCCGGACGTTCGGCAGGCCGAGCACCTGCCCCAGGGCGGGCTCCGGCTGCAAATTGTAGTTCTTGGGCACGCCGCCACCTAGAATGAGAGTCGCCAACGCCTTGGGCGGATTATCGAACAGCCCCCAGCGATGATACGCACAGGCCTCGTAGACCTCGGCATGCAGATCCAGCTCGAACTTGTAGGGATCGACCATGCCGGCCTGGCTCATGGCCCAGAGCTTCATCGAGTTTAGAAAAATACTGCCGTCGGCGGCGGCGCCCACGAAAATCGGTATCGCCAGGTGATGGCAAGTGGCGAGCAGGCCTGCGGGGACGCGATTCAGCCGTTCCTGCTCGGCGTAGAAGGCCCCCAAGCGGTAGCGTAGCTCGGTGCCGGTCATGCGGCGCTGGAATTCAGGGCGCAGCAGAACCGCGGAAAGGAATTTGTCCTGATCCAGCAGTACGTCCTCGCTGAACGCCATGTCGGTGACGCGAATGGTGTGCTCGTCACGAAGCGCGCCGTCGTCGCCCCAAATAGGAACCTCGAACACGGGGTCTCGATGCGCGTCCAGGCTGCGATGGCCGTCGTGGTAGCAGGCTGCGTCAGTGGTCGAGAGATACGCGATCCAGCCTGCATCAAGCAGAGGGATCAGCCATGCCTGATGCTGGCCGCTGACCGTCACCGGACCGGAAACGGCGAGCGTGAGCGGGCAACCGGTTCCGATGGCGCGATCGAGAATCGTATAGATACGGCGGAGGAATGCTCCCCCGAACGCGGGGAAGCAATGGGTGAACAATTCATCCAACGTTTCCACTTCGTCAACGCGGCGTACGCGGACCTGGGGGCGATCATGCATGTATTTTGATCTTACTCAAATTGCCGGCGGAAACTCTCTAACTGGCGCTTGAGCTCGTCGATTTCGTGCTCGAGGGCTGAGACGCGTCCTTCGAGAGTGAGACGCGGAGCGCCAGATTCCACCTCGTCTTCAGGCTCGGCCTCCACGCTGCTCCAGAGATGCCGCCAACGTCCACGCGTTGCGGGCGCGACTAAGGGATCCGGCTCGTGCTCTGAAAGCGATTTAAGAAGATGCTCGACCTCTTCCATGTCGGCGAAGGGATGCATGCGCTCCGTACGGCCGCGCAGCTCGCCCACGGTCTGCGGTCCTCGCAGCATGAGCACGGCTAAGAGCGCCAGCTCCCGGCGGCCCAGATTCAGAGATTCACCCAAACGATGCGCGTACTTTTCGACGCGATGACCCGCGCCGCTCACCTTCATCACGAGCTGTTTTTGGCGCAGCAGTTCCAGACCCTGTGCCACCGTCGTTTCATCGTAGTTAACGACCGGATCGCGGTTGGATTTCTGGTTGCAGGCGTTTTGGAGCGCGTTGAGCGTGAGAGGGTAATATTCGGGCGTCGTCAGGTCCTTTTCGAGCAACGCCCCGAGCACACGCACTTCGATGGGGTGCAGAGGTTCCACTTTGCTATGATCGCGCAGCTCCATGCTGGGTGGGCGCTATATTGAAACTAGATGGCACTTGTTCCTCCCTACATCGCCGCGTTGAAGTCCTACAAGCCGGGGCGGAATGCCGCCGAGGTTGCGCGCACGTATGGCCTGAAACGCGTGGCTGGGCTCGCCTCGAACGAAAATCCACTGGGGCCGTCGCCCCTGGCTCTGGAAGCGATTCGCGCGCACTTAAGCGATCTGCACCACTACCCCAATAGCGGTCTCGATCTGCGCGAGAAGCTGGCGGAGGAATACGGCACCAAGGTCGGGAACGTCATCGCCGGAAGCGGCTCGGATAGCATCGTGTCCGACATTATTAGAACTTTCCTGGGCGATCAGGACGAGATCCTCACTACCGAGTCGGCCTTCGGAGGATTCCAAGTACTGGCACACTCGCGCGGCGTGGCTTACCGGACGGTCCCGTACAACAACTGGCATTACGACCTGAAGAAGCTGGCGGCATCCATCACCGAGAACACCAAGATCGTTTATCTGGCCAATCCCAACAATCCCACCGGGACCATCTTCACGCGCCAGGAGTTCGAGGACTTCTATCGCCATGTGCCGGAGCGGGTTCTGATCATTCTGGACGAAGCCTACTTCGAATATGCGCGCGACAATCCGCGCTATCCCGATTCGATGCACTACCGCTATGACAACGTCATCACGCTGCGGACGTTCTCGAAAGTCTACGGACTGGCGGGGCTCCGCATCGGCTACGGTTTCGCACATGAAGGCCTGATAGCCGAGCTACTCAAGGTGAAGCTGCCCTTCGAGCCGAGCACGCCTGCGCAGGCCGGGGCGATCGCCGCATTGGATGACAAGGAGTGGCTGCACCGGTCGCTGGAACTGAACGCGCACAGCATGCGGCGGCTGACGCATACGCTGGGCGAACTGGGGCTGCAGATGGTGCCGTCGGAGGCGAACTTCGTGCTGGTGCCGCTCGAATCCCTAGACGCAGCCGCCACACTGGTCGATCAGTTAGTGCGCCGGGGCGTGATTATTCGTCCGATGGAGTCGTGGGGCTTGCCGCAATGCGTGCGGATTTCAACCGGCACCGACCAGGATCTCGATCTCCTGTTCGATGCGCTGCGAGCGGCAGACCAGTCGTCTTGTTTACCCGCAAGCGGGTCTCCTGTCAATAAATAAGACGACAGACAACAAGATTACCTGTCCTATTTGTGTTCTTCAGCCTTGGCCGGAGCGGGATCGAGAGGCCTCGGCGCGGGCGTCTTCAGCGGGTTCATGCTGTCTGGAGCGGGCGTGGCGTTCTCCATGTTCGGCATGTTGCGCGGCAGATAGTTATTGCGCGACGTGACATCCAGAAAGTCGAACATCAAGAAGATTCCCAGAAACAGAAACCCCGCGATAAGGATGATCGCATTCACCGGCTTATCCCACAGCAGGTGCATGAAAAACAGTCCCACCAGGATGGCTTTCACGCTGGCAATCGCCAAGGCAATTACGACGTTTGCGGAGCCAAAGTTGAAGGATGCGGCGGCCACCGTGACCACCGTCAGGAACATCAGTGCGAACAGGTTCGCGGTGTAAATCAGAGGACCGCCGTGGTGCTTGGCTCCCTGGACGTGGGTATGTGTTTCAGTGCTCATGAGATCAAATAGTACAGCGGGAACAGATAAATCCATATCATGTCAACGATGTGCCAGTACAAGCCCACCAGGTCGACAGGTGTGTAATAGGCGCTACTGAAATCGCCGCGCCGGGCGCGCATCACCAGCCAGCTCAGCAATCCGATCCCCACCAGCACGTGGATTCCGTGCAGCCCGGTCATCATGAAGTAGAACGCAAAGAACGTCGCGTAGCCATGCGTGCCCTTGATCAGATCCTCAGATTGATGCGCGTAGAAGATTCCGGGCAATAAACCATCGTGAAACTTGTGCGAGTACTCAACGTATTTGATGCCCAAGAAGACGCAGGCCAGCAGAATAGTCAGGACCAGGTATCGAACCGTTTTCTTCTTCTGGTCCGTTTGGGCCGCGTTGACGCCCATGACCATGGTCCAACTGGAAATCAGCAGCACGAGAGTGTTAATGGTTCCGTAGAGCGGAAACGGCCTTCCGAATATGTCCTGCTTCAGGTGCTCATGGGCTTCAATAAATTGCTGCGGATAGCGATGTTGCATGAGGCCGAAGCCTACGAACAGGCCACCAAATAGCAGGATTTCCGTAACCAGGAACAGCCACATACCCAGTTTGCTGGTATCGAACTGCTGCTCCATTGTGGCGAAATGATGCTGATGGTAAGGGTTGTGCTCACCATGCTCATCGTGTCCGCCGTGCGAGTGAATGTCGGGTAGGGTGGTACTCATCTAGTGCGTCACCGCCTTAGGCCGGTAATCGTACGGCTCATTCTCGAGCACCGGCTGATCTTCGAAATTGTGAGTAATGGGGGGCGAGGAAGTCTGCCACTCCAGTGTTGTCCCGCCCCAGGGGTTGTCGGGCGCATCCGCCGGCTTGCGCAGCGACGCGAGCAGTACAGCCGCGGACATGAACAGGCTAAGCCCGATGATCCAGGACCCCACCGTCGAAAAGACGTGCAGCGGCTGGAACTGATCGAGATAATTGTAATAGCGGCGTGGCATGCCCCGGCTGCCCAGGATGAACTGCGGCAGGAAGGTCGCATTGAAGCCGATGAACCAGATCACCGCGCTCACCTGACCCCATTTCTCCGAATACATCCGTCCGGTCATCTTAGGCCACCAATAGTAGAGGCCGCCGATGAATGCGGTCACCGTGGATCCCATCATTACGTAGTGGAAGTGTGCCACCACAAAGTAGGTGTCGGTCAGGTGAACATCCGTCGAAAGAGTCCCGAGGAAGATGCCGGTCAAGCCACCAATGGCGAACAGCATCAGGAAGGAAATGGCGTAAAGCATAGGCGTTTCCAGGCTGATGTTCCCCTGGTACATGGTGCAGAGCCAGTTAAACACCTTGACGCCAGAGGGGATCGCCACCAAGAAGGTCAGCGCTGAGAAGACTACGGTGGCCAGCTGGGACTGGCCCGCGACGAACATGTGGTGGCCCCAGACGATGAAGCTCACTAAGGCCAGTGAAACGCTGGCATAGGCGATGGCCCGATAGCCAAAGATGGTCTTGCGCGAAAACGTCGGGATCAGTTCACTGATGATCGCCATGCCGGGCAGAATCATGATGTACACCGCCGGATGCGAGTAGAACCAGAAAAAGTGCTGGAACAGCACAGGATCGCCGCCGATTCGCGAATCGAAAATGCCGATCTGAAAGACGCGTTCGAGCATTAGGAGAACCAGCGTGATCCCGAGTACCGGCGTCGCCAAAACCTGGATGAGGGCGGTGGAATACATGCCCCACACAAACAGCGGCATATCGAACCACCCCATCCCCGGTGCGCGTAGCTTATGGACTGTGGCGATGAAGTTGAGTCCCGTGAAAATCGAGGAGAATCCCAGGACGAAAACCGCGGCAGTCATGAGTGTGACGGTGCCGGAAGTGGTGGTGCTATAGGGCGTGTAGAAGGTCCAACCGGTATCGACGGCGCCGATGATCATCGAGGAAACGGCCATGACCGCGCCTACGATCCAAAGATAGAAGCTGGCCAGGTTCAGCCGGGGAAATGCTACGTCCTTGGCGCCCAGCATCAGGGGAAGCACGAAGTTGGTAAGCGAGCCGGGGATAGAGGGGATGATGAACAGAAACACCATGACCGCGCCGTGCAAAGTAAAGAAGCGGTTATACGTCTCCGCAGTGACCTGCAAGCCGAAAATCTTGTGTGCGGGGGTCAGCAAAGTCAGCCGCACCAGGAGCGCAAAAATCCCGCCCAGGAGGAACGCGCACAGCGTACCAACCAGGTACATGATCCCGATGCGCTTGTGGTCGACCGTCAGCGCCCAGCTCTTGAAACCCCTGGTCTCATTCAGGTAATTTTTTTTGGGGCGCGGACGATCCCCGATTCGCGCGCCGCTTGTGACTGCCCGTTCCATAATTGCCTTTACCTCATTCTCCTACTTCAGCGATTCGATGTACGCGACCAATCCATTGGCCTGATTCGGTTTCAACAAACCCTGAAATGTGGGCATGATCGGGTCGAATCCCTTTACAACCTTAGCCTGCGGTTGCATCATCGATTCCCGGATATAAGCCTCATCCGCCAGGACCGAGGTGCCATTATTTAACTGCACCATCGAGCCATAGACGCCTTTCCAGCTCGGGCCCTTGCTCTTAGTCCCATCCGTCGTGTGGCATGAATTGCAGCCTACGCGCTCATAGGTGATCTTGCCCCAATCGGCCGGCGTCTTCTTGGGATCCTTCCCGTTGAAATAATCCTCCCACTCAGTGCCGCCGGTTTCCATCCACTTGGCGAAGTCGGCGTCGTTATCGACCGTCAGATTTCCCTTCATGCCGGAGTGGTCTTTCCCGCAATACTCGGCGCAGGTGAAATTGTGCGGTCCGAGCACGGTGGGAGTGAACCAGATTTGGGTATAGCGGCCTGGAATGATGTCGTGCTTCACGCGCATGTCGGGAACATAGAAATCGTGCAGTACGTCTTCGCTGGTCATGGTGAACTTCACCGGCTTATTCACAGGAACATGAATATCGTTGATGGTGCGCGAGCCATCCGGATATTCGAACTGCCACAACCACTGTTTGGCGGTAACCGAAATTTCCATGGATTCGCCGGGAGCCACTGAATACTTCATCCAGCCATTCAAACCCCAGAAAAAGATCCCGACACATAGTAGCAGCGGTCCCACCGTCCAGATGACCTCAAGCGTCGTGTTGTGAGTCTGATGCGGCGTCACGCGCCCAGGCTTATAGCGATAGCGCCACGCGAAATACACGGAGGGGATCGCGATCATCAGGAATAGGAGGACGCTCATCCAGAACAACGCCATGTAGACAAAGTCGATCTCTTTGGCGAATTCCGAGCCCTGCGGGGGCATCATCCATGCGCGCAGCCAGTCCATTAATTACTTCCCTTCCTCGAATCTTCGCTCCATGCTTTCATGCGACTGATCGTCATGCAAAATGCTCCTTGCGGCGGTGCTCCGCGCGGAACATCCGAAACAGAAACCAGCCCAGAATCAGGACGGTTAGCGCTCCGCCGGCCTTCATGAAGTTATTGGCGAAGAGCACGTACTTGTTCTCCACGGGATCGTAGTGATAGCAGAACAGCAGAACCTTGTCGATGGTCGACGTGCTCCGATTTTCAGCCGCCTCGGCCAGTCCGAAGCGCAGGTCGAGCGCCCGGTAGTTGATACCGTACAGATACCGCGCCATCTTGCCTTCCGGCGTCAGGATCATGATCCCGGCCAGATGCGCGTATTGCTGAATGCGCGGGTCCCAGCGATAGTGGTAGCCGATCAGTTCCGCCAACCGCTTGGCGTTATCATCGCGGTCGGTGAGAAAGTGCCAGCCGGGGGCCGGTTTACCATAGCTCGCCAGATACGAAGCTTTTTTCTGGCTGGCGATTTCCGCAGTCTCGCGCGGGTCGATGCTGATACTAAGAATCTCGTATTCCTTGCCCGGCGTCTGCGGCATCTGGCGCATGATCTCGACTTGCCTATTGAGGATCAAAGTGCACAATTGGGGGCAATTGAAATAGACCAGGTCCAGGAGCACGGGACGGCCCTTATTGAAGAAATCGCGCAGTTTGACGACCTTGCCGTTTTCGTCGTTAAACGTCAAATCCAGGTCGATGGTACGGCCCAAGTGTTCTTCGATTCCGACACCTACGAGTTGGGCCGGCAATCGATTTGCGGCATCGGCTGCGGAAATTTCCGTCTCCGGACGGGGCTTATACTGCGCGAAGGCACACGTCGAGCCCAGAGCCAACAGCGCCGCCGGAATCGCGAATGTGCGAACTGCTCTCATCTATTTCTTATTCTCCTGCTTAACTTCAGCACCAGGCGGAGTGCCAGCCGGGGCACCAGCCGCGGCAGCCGGGGCACCAGGCGCGGCAGCGGGGGTAGCCGGCTCTTCCGGTTTTGGTTCGGTGGGCTTAGCTGGATAGAATGTCTTCCCCGCAGCCTCATCAGCCAGGAACAATTCCTTGGCGCGCTCATACGGAATCCGCACCCGGGTCTTCGAGGGATCGGCGTATTCGTAATGATTCAGGCGCCAGTTCGACACACTGCGCAGATCGCCGACTTCTTCGCCGGGAACCGAAAGTACCTTCTCGTAAACTGCCTCGTTCCAAATCTTCTCGAAGTAGGCCTGCAGAGCCAGGATGGTCACCACCAGCGTGATCACGCTGACGATCACGAACAGCGTGATTTTGCGCGCTGCCGGCTCGCTATGGTCGAACCCTTCCTTGGGATCGTGATGGGTGACTTCTTGATCGTATTTCGTAGTCATGACTTATGCATTCTCAAAGTGCAGACTTTGTTCTAGCCGCAAGTCGCCGGCCGGGACCATCGCGTGCCGCCGGAAGCGGCTCCAGAAGACCAAACCCGTGACGCTAACTGTTACGCCGAGAGTGGCGAAATCCAACCAGTGAATCTGCGGACCGTTAGGATAGAACACCGGCATAACCACCCAATAGAGATCCAGATAGACGACTACCAAGCTATACGCCGCCATCACGCCCAGGATTTTCAGGTTACGTTTGGCCGGGCGGCTGATCAGGATAAAAAACGGAATGAAGAACCGGAGGAATGGAAGTGAGAGGCTGATATATAGCCATGTACCCGGCATGCGATGCCGGAAGAATTGGGTTTCGTCGGGAATGTTGGCGTACCAGATCAGCAGGTACTGCGAGAAAGCCATGTAGGTGTAAAAGCACGTCATCGCGAACAACCACTTGCCGAGATCGTGGTAGTGCTCGATGTTAATCTGCTTTTGCAGAACGCCGGCCTGGCGGAACGCCAGGCAGATCAGAATCAGGAGAGCGAAGAACGCCACGGTCCCGTCCGCCAGGTAGTACAGCCCGAAAATCGTCGAATACCAACTGGGCTCGACGGTCATGAGCCAGTCGTAGGCAGCCAGTGTACCCACCACTACCACCAGTAACAATCCTGGTGCGCTCCAGCGGGATGCGATCCGCATCTGCCAGATGGAACGATTGGTATCCGCCTTGATCGACTGCCGGTAAATCGCAAAAATCCAGATCGACAACAGCAGGAAATACCCGTAAGTTCGAAGGATGAAAAAGTGATTCGTCAGATAATCCGACTTGGCGCGAAGCTCTTCGGTGGCCTTGGCGATTACCGGATTGGTCCACGGATATATGTGATTAAGTCCGAACGCCAGCGGAACGAACAGCAGGGCTCCCACCGGCAGCGTGATCATGATGTTTTCCATGAAGCGGCGCATGGTGACGCTCCAGGCTGAGCCGCTCAGGAACTGCACCATCACGAAAAAGAAAGCAGCCAAGCCGATGGCGGAGGTATAGCAGAACGCCACCAGATAGGAGCGGAAGAAACGGTCGGGATCCTGGATATAGCCGGCGATGCACGCCACGATAGAGATCAAGGCGGCCAGCATCAGCGCGTTGCGGCCCTTCGACCAACGGGCATATTCCAGTTGGTAGCTGGCGGATTCGGCAGCCCCGTGGTGCAACCCGTGGTTTGGCCCGTGAGATGAATTACTCATTGATTCGATCCCTTATACTGAACGCTCGATTGCAGCTCCGCCGGTACGTCGTTGATGGTGCCGTGGGCGGCGCGTTGCAGCACACGCAGATAAGCGATGATGGCCCAGCGGTCTTCCGGATGATTCTGGTAGCCATAGGGCGGCATCGTTCGCCGTCCGTAAGTAATCACGTTGAAGATATCGCCGTCGGCCATTTCAACGATGCGATCTTCCATCAGGTTCTGGGGCTGCCAGGCCGGCCAGCGCTTGGGCACCATGCCTTTCCCCAGACCGGTTTCGTCGTGGCACGGCGAACAGTAGGTATTGAAGCGCCAGTGGCCTTCGGTCAGCACGGCCTCGGTCACTTTCACCGGGCTCTTGCCGACATACAACTTGCCATCCATGCCGGTGTTGAACGGATTGTCCTCGTTCATGTGGCCGCGGGCAACGGCGCCTTCTGGCGGACGGCGGCTCTCGCGGGTGTCCGAAAACAAGTCCGTCGAGCGCTGTGGCTTGAACTTCTTCTGGAACTTCATGTCGGGCCACACCTGGAGCGGGGGATCGCGCTGGATACCGGAACAACCCGCCAGAGCAAGCATTGCAGCGATGGCGATCAACGTGTGATGCTTGATGATCATCCTTCCACCACCTCCACGTCATTAGCGCCCACGCTGCGCATATCCTGCGCGGTTTTCTGCGCATCGAACTTCGGATCGTCCGCCTCTACCACCAGCAGGAACCGGTCATCCGAGGCGCGGTGCGCGCTACGGTAGTTCATAGAAGGATGGTACAGGCGGGGCAAACCGCTCAATGCCCAAGTGCACATGAAAGTAGTAATCGCTGAAAACAGAACCGCCAGCTCGAAGGTCGGCGGGATCGAGTAAGTGAAGTCGAACAGCGGCTTGCCGCCGATGATCAGGGGATAATCGATGGCTCCGACGTAGTAAATCAGAACCTGCGCGGTTGTGATGCCGGCGAGTGCGCCGCAAATCACAATCCAACCGATTTTCGAGTAAGGAATTCCGATGGCCTCGTCAATGCCGTGGACCGGGAAAGGCGTCATGGCGTCAATCTTGGTGTAGCCCATCTCGCGAATGCGGCGTCCGGCTTCGACCAGGTCCTCCGGTTCGGAGAACTCGCCCATGACGGCGTAAACTTTGTCGTCGCCAATGCCTAACTTGTCCTTGATCTGGGCGATGAGGATGGCGGGATCAGAAGTCTGGCTCATCTGTGTGAAGGACTCCCTTCTACCTGTCCGGCAAATGAATGTTTTTCGATGGATGCCACGCCCTTCACTTCGGACATCGCAATCATCGGCAGGAAGCGTGCGAATAGCAGGAACAGCGTCAGGAACAAACCGATGGTGCCGATGAACGTGCAGATGTCCACCCAGGTCGGACTGTAGTAACCCCACGAGCTAGGCAGAAAGTCGCGCGTCAGGCTGGTGGCGATAATCACAAAGCGCTCGAACCACATGCCGATGTTGGTGGTGATGCTGATGATGAACATCACCCACAGGTTGGTCCGCATCTTCCGGAACCAATACAACTGCGGAATGAAGACGTTGCAGGTGTACATCGACCAGGCTGCCCACCAGTAGGGTCCGAAGGCGCGATTCAGGAAGGTGAAGCGCTCGTAAATGTCGCCGCTGTACCAGGCGATGAAGAACTCGGTGCAGTAAGCGTAGCCCACCACCGAACCGGTCACCAGGATGATCTTGTTCATGTTATCCAGGTGCTTGATGGTGATCAGATTCTGCAGATTGAGCAACCAGCGCGCGATCAGCAGCAGCGTCATCACGCACGCGAAACCGGAGAAGATCGCGCCGGCGACGAAATAGGGCGGGAAGATCGTGGTGTGCCAGCCTGGAATAACCGACGTCGCAAAGTCGAAACTAACCACCGAGTGTACGGAGAGTACCAGGGGCGTCGAGATACCCGCCAGAATCAAATATGCCTGCTCATAATGCCGCCAGTGCCGGGCGGATCCGCGCCATCCCAGGCTCAGAATCCCGAAGACTACCTGGCGGACCTTGCTGGTGGCGCGGTCGCGCAGCGTGGCCAGATCCGGAACCAGTCCTGTAAACCAGAACAACAGCGACACGGTGAAATACGTCGATACCGCGAACACGTCCCAGATCAGCGGGCTGCGGAAGTTCTGCCAAATGTTCAGGTCCGTGTTGGGGATCGGAAATAGCCAGTAAAACGCGCGCCAGGGGCGGCCGGTGTGGAACAGCGGGAAGATGCCCGCGCACATCACGGCGAATAGCGTCATGGCTTCGGCGGAACGGTTGATCGAAGTACGCCACTTCTGCCGGAACAGGAACAGAATCGCCGAAATCAGCGTGCCGGCGTGGCCGATACCGATCCAGAACACAAAGTTCGTGATATCCCACGCCCAGCCGATCGGCTTGTTATTTCCCCATACGCCGATGCCGGTGTTCACCAGGTACGTGAGCATCGCGCCGAGCAGAAGCACGATCGATCCGGTGCATGCCAGCGTGATCCAGTACTTGAGCGGCGTCTCGTAGACCTTGGCCTCGATGACGGAACTGATCTGGTCGGTGAGATCATGGAGATCCCTGGAACCCTGGACTAGCGGCGGGTTCACCACCATTAACTGCGGATCTTGTTCGACCACTGCGCTCATGCAGTTCTCCTAAGTGGCATCGGGAAAAGGGCACAGGTCATCATGATGCTTCCAGCTCCGGGTTAGGATTGCGCAACCGCCCCAGGTACGTCGTGCGCGGACGCACATCCAGTTCCGCCAGCATGGCGTAATTGCGTTCCTGCTTCTTCAATTTGGCGACCTTGCTATTCGGATCATTGATGTTTCCGAACGAAATGGCATCGGCCGGGCAGGTCTGCTGGCAGGCCGTCACTACCCCTTCGCCCGTGAACTCGCGCCGGTTGTCCGTTTTGGTCGCGATGCGGGCTTCCTGGATCCGCTGCACGCAATAGGTGCACTTTTCCATAATTCCGCGCATCCGGACCGTGACGTCCGGGTTGTAAACCATCTGCATCAGCTCCGGCTCGATCCGCCGGCGCTCCAGGAAATTCTTGTGCCAGTCGAGGAAGTTGAAATGGCGAACCTTGTACGGACAGTTGTTGGAGCAGTACCGCGTGCCGACGCAGCGGTTGTACGCCATGTCATTTAAACCTTCCGGGCTGTGGGTGGTGGCTTGTACCGGGCAGACATTTTCGCAGGGCGCGTTTTCGCACTGCATGCAGGGAATCGGCTGCTCCACTGCGCGCGGATCGTCCACACTTCCGACGTAGTAACGATCCATCCGGATCCAGTGCATTTCACGGCCGCGGAGCACTTGATCCTTGCCCACCGAAGGAACGTTGTTCTCCGCCTGGCAAGCGACCACACAGGCGTTACAGCCGGTGCAGGCGCCCAGATCGATCGCCATGCCCCATTGGAGTCCTTCCCATTTGAGCTGCGGATACACGGAGTCGAGCTCGGGAACCTCGCTCTGCTCCTCGATCGCTTTGGGATTCTTCTTGTATTCCTCGATGGTCGTTTCGCGGACCAGAGGGCGATAACGCGGCTTGATGCTCGCGACCATTTGAGGCTCTTCCATGGAGCCGTGCTCCTGGGTACTCGCCAGGATCTCCTTTGCGCCCGTGGCTGCGATGGCGAACCCCTGGCCGAACCAGAAGCTATCCGACGTCCGGATCAGACCGGCGTTGTAACCGACATTTGTTCCCACGCTGCCGGCGCGCGGCCGGCCATAACCGAGCGCGATGGTGACCGCGTTATCGGCATGACCCGGCTGGACCATGACCGCGGCTTCGAGCTTCATGTTGCCGCGCGTGAGGGCGACCATGTCGCCGTCTTTCCAACCCTTTTCTCGCCCCATCGCCGGACTGATCAACGCGACATTGGTCCAAACCAGCTTGGTGATGGGATCCGGCGCTTCCTGCATCCACGCATTGTTGGCGAAGCGTCCATCCCAAGTCGTAGCACTGGGGACGAAGCCGACTTCGATTCCACTGGCAGCAGGCGCAGGCGCAGCTTGAATTCTCTTGCTGTCGACGGACACTTTCACCTCGGCCACCTGTGTCCCAGCGATCACGCCATCGTTCAGCGTCTTGCGCCAAGTATTCTCCTTGGTCGCGGCCGGCCATGTCGCCGCCCAGAAGTTCTTGACCAAATCGAGACCCTTCCGGTCTTTTGAATCGAGCAGCACGGCCATTACTTCGATGGCGCTCTTGCCCCCGAAAATCGGCTCGATCAT
>JAICXC010000059.1 GCA_025980665.1 Bryobacteraceae bacterium | reverse complement strand
TTCATGGTGGTGTCGGCGCCCATGGTTCTGGAAGGCGGAATCGCGACGCCGCCCAACGCGGTCGCTATCAAATAGAAAAAGCAGTATTCATACTCAGTGCGGCCCCGCATAGGATCGGTAAACACTGCCCGACGGGCGATTACAGTGAGCGTAAAATCACTTCGAGGGCTGCTCCATGATTACATCACCCGAATCTCTGTAGTTCCCTGCGCGCTTTGCCGCTTCAATGAGGGTTGGGTAGAACTGGACGAAAGTCGTGTCTGTGGCGGCGTTCTTCGCGTGACATGCCAAGCACCCCGCCGACACTGGCTGTGGCTTCGCGCTGGCGGCGGTCTTGAGAATGACGTAGTAAGACCATCCGCCGCGGCTCGAATCCTTGACATGCGCCTCCCAGAAGGCGATGTCGGTTTGAAACCGTCCATCCCGATTTGAGGCGTGAGTGCTGGAGGCTCTGTCCTCGGTGATGAGGACCGTTTTATCCGGCCATTCACCTTTGCGCAAAAATACCTGCAGTGCCTTCGTATTTACGAAAACGTTGCTGAATCGCGGGTTCTGGACGGGATTGTTGGAGTAGGTCATTCCTAAGCCGGATGACAAGAACGGCCAGCTCCGGAAGTCTTTCGGAAGAACAAATTCTCCGGCCTTCGTGTACTGAATTTGAGCCGAGCCGGTGGCTGCAAACATGAGTACGCTGAGCATTATTTTCATTACAGTTGGAACTGTAACATGATTAACACCCGATCAAGGGCGAAGGGTTGAACGACCCGTCCAACTCGCGACGCTCGACAGCCGGAAGCTGCTTTTCGCATACTTACGGCGATGGCGTAGTGTCCAAGAATCGGAACTGATCAATGGTCCCAATTGGTTGCGGATAGATTTGGGCGAGCTTACTAGGATGGGGAGCTGTTCCCGAATCAGTAGCTGCGATTGAGGTCCAGGCCGGCGTAAAGCTTCGAGACCTGGTCGCCGTATCCGTTGAACATCTGCGTCTTGATAATTTTGGCGCTGAACAAGCCGCCTTCGCCCAGTCGCTGCTCGTCGTTCCGGTCCCAATTGGGATGGTCGTGATTGGGATTCACGTTGGAGTAGAAGCCGTACGCCGCGGGCCAACTCTTGTTCCAGGTGGTCGGCGGCTGCTGCTCGGAAAAGCGGATCCGCACGATCGACTTGATGCTCTTGAAGCCGTATTTCCAGGGACTCACCATCCGCAGCGGCGCGCCGTTCTGATTGAGCAGCGTCTCGCCATACATGCCGACGGTCAGGAGCGCCAGGGGATGCATGGCCTCATCCAGGCGCAGGCCTTCCACGTAGGGAAACTCGATCCCCGCTTTGCGTGGCGACAGCATCTGCTGGGGGTCCAACCCGACCAGATCAGTCCGGGCGGCCAGTTGAGCATCCATCGGTGGGCGGCGAGATTCGTAGGAAGGGGCGTGCTGATTGACGCATTCGGTTTCCGTAAGGCCATGAGCCGTGCCGTGCAGCCTCTGGAGCGTGACGTGTTCACGCTCGCGGACCTGAAAGGCGCACTGGAGCATCAAGGCACGACGCTCAAGCCCGGCACGATTCTCCTGGTCCGCACCGGATGGATGGAAAGCTATGAGCGGTGTACGCCGGAACAAAAAGGCGGCATGTCGACGTTTGAACGTGTGAAAGCGGTCGGGATTGAGGCGACGCGGGAAATGGCCGCGTGGCTGTGGGACCAGCGCGTTGCCGCGATCGGAACCGATTGCCCAGGGGTGGAACCGCTGCCCGCCAATTTCGCCGACGAGGGGATTCTGCACTATCGCGCTCTGCCCTTGCTGGGCCTGCCCTTGGGCGAATTATTTGTCCTGGCGCCGCTGGCCGAAGATTGCGCGCGCGACCGGCGTTACGAATTCATGGTGGTGTCGGCGCCGATGGTTTTGGAAGGCGGAATCGCGACACCGCCTAACGCGGTCGCTATCAAATAGAAAAGCCGGTATTCAAATACTCAGTGCGGGCCCCGCATAGGATAAGTAAACATTAGCGACTTTGCGCGAGTAGTCCGCTTATACCGTTTGCGCAAGCCGTGAGGTTTGGCGATGATAAGGCGAGGATTGTGCGCACGGCGATTATCTCCGACATCCACGGAAACCTGACGGCACTTGAAGCGGTTTTGGCCGACTTGCAGATTACGACACCCGACCTGATCCTGCACGGTGGCGATCTAGCGGACAACGGCTCCAGTCCAGTTGAGGTAGTAGACATGGTTCAATCCGCTGGCTGGCAGGGAGTTGCTGGGAATACGGACGAGATGCTCTCGACACCGGCGGCCTTCGAAGAGTTCGCCGCCCAGTTGCCTGCACTCGAAACCATCTGGGCACCGGCTCGGGAAATGGCTGCATTCACCCGCGATCTCCTGGGCGCAGACAGGCTCGCGTGGTTGCGTAGGTTGCCGAAGACACAAGTCCATGGTGCAGTGGCACTGGTCCATGCTTCACCTGACAGCCGATGGCGATCCCCCTTTATGCAGGCCACGGATGCCGAATTGGAACAAGCCTATCGGGGCATGCCTCAGCCTACCGTCGTCTACGGCCATATCCACACGCCCTTTATTCGGCACCTCAACAATACAGCCCAATCGGGCAGATGTATCGCAAACTCGGGAAGCGTCGGTCAATCGCACGATGGCGATCGACGTGCGGCCTATTTGTTGCTCGACGATTCGGTACCTACGATTCGTCGTGTCGAGTACGATGTTGATCGTGAACTGAAGGCTCTATCGGCATGTGGCTTACCGCATGCGGATTGGGTGAAGAGGATCCTCCAAACTGCCTCGCCGCAGATGCCGTAAACGATAGGAGAACTGGGACGCGGCCAGTTGAAAATGCATCCTCGTCGCCAATAGATCGCGAAAAACCCGTGAAGGGTAGAGCGCTCCGTCCAACTCCCCGATGCTCGGGAACCCGGAAGTTGCGGACTGACGTTTGGTTGCGGATAGATTTGGCCCAGCTTACCGGCTGGCGAGCTTTTCCCGAATCAGTAGTTGCGGTTTAGGTCCAGGCCAGTATAGAGCTTCGAAACCTGGTCACCGTATCCGTTGAACATTTGCGTCTTGACGATCTTGGCGCTGAAAAGGCCGCCTTCGCCCAGGCGCTGCTCTTCCTTTTGATCCCAACTCGGGTGGTCGTGATTGGGATTGACGTTGGAAAAAAAGCCGTAGGCAGCCGGCCAACTCTTGTTCCAGGTGGTCGGCGGCTGCTGCTCGGAAAAGCGGATCCGCACGATCGACTTGATGCTCTTGAAGCCGTATTTCCAGGGAATCACCATCCGCAGCGGCGCGCCGTTCTGATTGAGCAGCGTCTCGCCATACATGCCGACGGTCAGGAGCGCCAGGGGATGCATGGCCTCATCCAGGCGCAGGCCTTCCACGTAGGGAAACTCGATCCCCGCTTTGCGCGGCGACAGCATCTGCTGGGGATCGTAAAAACTTTCGAAGGCCACGAATTTGCCCTTGCTGGTCGGCTTCACTTGGTTCAGTAAGGCGCTGAGCGGGATTCCGATCCAGGGCACGACGATCGACCAGGCTTCCACGCAGCGGTGCCGGTAGATGCGCTCCTCAAGGGGCGCGAGCTTCAGGATCCGATCGAGGTCGAGAGTCTTGGGCTGCATGACTTCGCCTTCGATCCGCACGGTCCAAGGAGAGGTGGGTTTCCACTTGGGAGCATTTTTGGCGGGCTCGTCCTTGCCTGTGCCGAATTCGTAGTAGTTGTTATAGGTGGTCGTGATTTTCTGTGGCGTGATTTTTTCGCCAGTTGCGTTGAAGGCCGTCTTAGCGGCGGTAAGCGTTGCGGCAGCGGCAGGGATTGGCAAGGCTAACGCGGTGGCGAGGAATCGCCGGCGGTTCAGGTAGATCTCTTTAGGCGTGACGTCCGAGTAGCGCATGACTAACCCACTCAAATAATACCTAACTGCCAATATGGTCCATGGGTACGTTTTTTGGAGCTTGCCCGCACAGCGGAGCCTGCCGCGGGCGAAACCCGTCGAGTTTCCAGTTTGCGGACGAACCGCCCCGGCCTTGTGCGGGCTGCTAACCTCAACTTTCAACCCCCTAACTGATGATTCCCTTGCGCACGGCGTAGAGGATCAGTTCGGGGGCGCTGTGCAGATTCAGCTTTTGGAGGATATGGGTACGGTGGGTTTCCACCGTATACAGGCTGAGATTGAGCATTCCAGCGATCTCCTTGTTGGCCTTGCCCTCCGCCACAAGCTGCAGGACTTCGCGTTCCCGGTTGGTCAGGAGCTCGTAGGTATCCTCGGCGCCGAGCTCGTCGAGCTGATGCATGTAGTCCTCTTTGAGCAGGCTTCGGACGGCCGGGCTGAAGAAAGACTTCCCTTCCGTGATGGCGCTTATAGCTGCAATCAGATCGGCTTCCGCGGAATCCTTCAAAAGGTAGGCGCGCGCGCCGGCTTTGAGCGACCGGATCACATAGCTCTCGTCCTTATGCATGCTCAGAATCACCACTGCGGCATCAGGGTTTCGATTGACGATCTGGCGGGTGGCTTCGACGCCGTTCAATTGCGGCATGGCGATATCCATAATCACAACGTCGGGGTTTTCGGCCGCCGCCATGTCGACGGCCTGACGGCCATCCGCCGCCTCACCGACTACTTTCAGGTCTGGTTGGCGTTCGAGAAGCAGGCGCAGGCCGTTGCGCATGACGGTGTGATCGTCGGCCAGAAGAATACGAATCATTTTTAACTCACAAGCTTCAGCTGGCAAGGGGCAACTCCACATCGACCTTAGTTCCGGCACCGGGCGTCGAACGAACATGGAATGCTCCTCCTAAGTGACGGACTCGCTCTTCCATGCCCACCAGGCCCAGGCCACGCACGCGGCGGGCGTCGAAACCCCGGCCGTCGTCCTCCACCGAAAGTACGATCCTCGACTCCTCCTGGCGCACCACGACCCGCACGGAGCGCGCCTGGGCGTGCCGCGCGCAGTTGTGCAGGGCTTCCTGGACCACCCGGTAGATGCAGGTCTTCAGAGCGTCGGGAAGTTCGCCGGTCGAGTCGGCCGCGGCCACCTGCACGCGGATTCCGGTGCGTTTGGAAACCTCACGCGCCTGCCATTCAAGCGCCGGCACCAAGCCGAAATCATCCAGCATGGACGGCCGCAGCAGCAGGGTCATATTACGGATGATGTTCACGCTGGCTTCGGCCAGCTTTTTGATCGAATCCACGTGCTGCCGGACGTGCGCGTCATCGGGAGCGACATGAGCGGCGGCGTTTCCGGCTTCCATCAGTAAAGCCGAAAGGGACTGGCCGACCTCATCATGCAACTCGCGCGAAATGCTGCGCCGCTCTTCTTCCTGAGCCGAAACCAGGCGTGCCGATAGCTCCGCCAGTTCCTGCTGGGTTTTCAAAACTTCTTGATAGCGTTGTTCCAACTCCTGTTCGAGTCGCAGGGTGCGCCAGATAGTAAATGCGGCCAGCAACAGTCCCACGCCTACAGCCAAAGCCACGATCAATGTCAGACGCCCGCGCAGACGGCCAAACGTTTCGTTCATGCGGGCGTCGGAGGCCGCCATTTGGCGGGCGCTGAGAGCATCCAGTTGGTCCACCATCTGGATCAGCTCGGCGCGATGCTGGCGAACTTGTTGGGATAAATATTCAGAGCCCCGGCGGGCGCGGTTTTCGGCCGGGATTTCAGAAATAAATGCCAGCAGCTTCCAGTACACCTGGAGTTCGGACTGCAGCTCGCGCAAAGCCTGACTTTCGGCAGGATCGATCACCGCGGCGCATTCGGCCAGGGCTCGGTCCGTTTGGTCGCGGGTTTCGGAGAACCGTTCGATCTGCGCGGCCCCGCTTTTCTCATCCACCGCCAGCAAGTAATCGCGCATGATGATGGCTGACTGGTAGATCCCGGTTCGAATCCGGTCGAGTGCGTGATCGCGCTGCAGGTGGACATTGCGCTCGTCCAAGTCGCTGCTGCGTACCTGTTCCAGTGTCCGAAGTGCATAGCCGCCGGCCACGACCATCAGCAGAAGGAGGCTCCCAAAGCCTGCCAAAAGGAGGGGACGTCCACCGGCCTGGCGCGCAGTTCGGGGCAATACTGACATCCGAATTAAGTCTAACCCGCGTATCCAGATAAGGAATACCGTCTACACAGGATTGCCGGCTTCACCGCCGAATGCATTAATGGAGGAAAGCTGTATGAAACAAGCGAACACACTCATAACGGGGCTGGCTGCAATTGCGATCTTGTCCGCGGCAGCCTGTTCTAGGAAAGTGGCTGCCGTCAACAAACCTCCCGACATTACCCCGGTGGCAGCCACTCCTTCTCAGCAGCAACGCACGCCTGTCGTGCCCAGGGAGAACAATCCAACGCCGCCGAGGCAGGTTGCCGTCAATCGGGCGAAACAGTCAACCATGCCGCCTGACGTCCGCAAGAAGCTTGACCAGTATCTGGCCAAGCTCGAAGATGCGCTGTTCGATTACGATCAGAGCACCATCCGCTCTGACGCCAGTGCAGCGCTGCGAGACGACGTAAGCGTGATCCGCGGTATTCTGGCGGATTATCCGAATCAGAAGCTGGTAATCGAAGGCCACACCGACGAACGTGGATCGTCCGAATATAATTTGGCGCTGGGCGATCGCCGGGCGCACGCGGTCCAGGAGTTCCTCTCATCGCAGGGAATCCCCGGACCTCAATTAGCCGTTGTCAGCTATGGCAAGGAAAGGCCCGTTTGCACCGACGAATCGGAGAGTTGCTGGCAGAAGAATCGTCGCGCACACGTAACTGCGGCCCCTTAGCCTCACTTATCGATCCTCTTACGCACCCTGCCGGAGCGAACCCCCCGCCGGAACTATGCAGTACCGGCGGGGGTTTTTGTCTTAAAACGGGTACACTGTCCTCTATGTGCGCGGCCGCGTTACAACAGGGCAGCCCTGCGCGCGGAGGAGGACTATGAAGTGGTATTACGCGGAAGGCGGGAAGCAGATTGGTCCAGTGGAGGAGTCCGCGCTGGACGACTTGGTTCGCCAGGGCGTCGTGCGCGATGACACTCTGGTATGGCGAGAAGGCATGGCCGCGTGGCAACGGCATTCCGCGGCTCGTGGGGGCGCCAGTCCGGCTGCCCCGCTGCAGACGCCTTCTCCCTTAATGGCGCCGGCAGCAACTCCGCCTGGAGGGGATCTGCGTTATTGCTCGGAGTGCGGCCGGGGGGTGCCGGCCAGTCAGCTCACCAGCCACGGGGATGTCTCAGTCTGTGCCCAATGCCAGCCCGCCTACTCCCAGCGCCTGACCGGCGCGCGACATTTCGGGGGTTTCTGGATGCGATTCCTGGCGGTCGTCATTGATGGCATCATCTTGTGGGTTGTCAGCTTCATTATTCGCATTCCGCTGGGCCTGGCGGGCGTGGGAGTGGGATTGGGACTGAGCCGCAATCCGGATCCGGGGCAAGTTCTTGCGGCGTTACCCGCGATCTTGAGCCTGGCGGGTATCTCCATCCTGATCCAACTCGGTGTTTCCCTGGCCTACGACGTCTATTTCCTGACCACGAAGGGCGCGACCCCGGGGAAAATGGCGCTGGGACTGAAAGTAACCCGTGCGGACGGAGGGCCTATCTCGGCCGGCGTCGCTGTGGGACGGTTTTTCGCCAAGATTCTCAGTGCAATGATTTTGTGGATCGGTTTTATCATTGCCGCCTTCGACCGAGAAAAGCGTGCGCTGCACGATCATCTCTGCGGGACGCGGGTTATCTACACCCGCTAGATCGAGGGGATAAGCCCGCAGGCAGGACTATTCTCCTAGGACCGTCCCAGGACTGGGGGTTCGTTGCAACCCCCTGATTTTAGCGTCAAGATAGTAGCTATGAAACGCAGTCTACTCTTCCTATGCCTGCCGCTGTTGCTGCTGGTGTTGGCGTCCTGCAACACGGATCCGAAAGCCCAAGCGCAACGTTCGGTCGATCAAGGTAACAAGTTTTTCGGCAAAGGCCTGTACAAAGAAGCGGGTATTATGTACCGGAAAGCGTATGCGAAGAGCCCGCTCTTTGGCGAGGCTTATTACCGCATGGGCCTGACCGATCTGAAGCTGGGGGGCCTAGGGGAGGCGGTTGGAATGTTCCGCCGCGCCAGGGAGCTGCAGCCTGAGAACACCGACGCCAGGGTGCAACTCGCGAACATTTATCTGTTCGCTGCAACGCAGAACACAAAGGAAGCCGCTCAGCTTCTGGAAGAGAGTTCCAAATTAGCCGAAGAGATACTCGCCAAGGATCCCAATTCTTTCGATGGTTTTCGGATCTCCGGTCAAGTCGCGCTGCTGAAAAACGATAACAAAACTGCGCTTGAGCAATTACAGCGTGCCAATCAGCTAAAGCCTAATTCCTCGGAAATCGTGCTGGTATATTACGAGGCTCTGGTCCGCAACAACCAAAAAGATGTAGGGGAAAAACTACTTCGTGGTTTGATCGACCAGGAAAAAACCTTCGCGGCGGCTTATGATCGGCTGTACTACCAGTACATGGTCGACAAGCGGCCCGACGATGCCGAGCGGATTCTCAAGCTCAAGGTCGAGAACAATCCCAAATCATCGAATTACCTGATCCAGCTGGCGACGCATTACATCATCGTCAACCGTCGCCCCGACATGGATACGGTCATCCTGAAGCTGACCGATGAAAAACAGTTCCCCGGCGGCCATCTGCTGGCGGGCGACTTTTATTTTGCCCGGCTGCACGAGATCGAACTCGCGAAACAACAATACGAGGCAGGAATGGCGGCGCTTCCGAAAGATAAAGCGGTGTATCAGAAGCGCTTGGTGGAGTTGTACGCGAACTCTGGAAATTTCCCACAGGCGAATCAGTTGGTAGCCACTCTTCTGAAGGAAAACCCCAAAGATTCCGACGCGATCGCGATGCATGCGGCGCTCTTGTTGACAAGCGGCAAGCCGGATGAAGTGAATCAGGCAGCGGTCGATCTGCAAAGCTTGGTCGCCAAGAATCCCAACAATCACCTGCTGCGTTTCAACTATGCCCGAGCTTTGCTTGCCAAGAACCAGATCGAGCCGGCCCGGCTGCAACTGGAAGACGCTATCAAGACGCGTCCGGATTTTGTGGCTGCACGAGAATTGCTGGCCCGTATCTATCTGGCCAAGCAGGATGCACCCAAGGCGCTGCAGGCCGCCGATGAGCTGTTGCAGTACGATTCTAAAAATCTGACCGGGCATATCACGCGCTCGGCTGCGCTGATGGCTACCAATAACGTCGCTAAGGCCCGCGAGGAGCTGGACCAGACCATAAAGCTATTTCCGCAGGACCCGAATGCCCGTTATCAGGTCGGCGTACTGGCTTGGCAGGATAAGGATTACAAGAAGGCGGAGCAAACATTCAGCTCGCTGTACCACGACAACCATGATATGCGCGGATTATTGGGCATCACCGAAACACTGGCCGCTCAAAACCGCATCGGCGACGCCATCAAGGAACTGGACAAGGCCATCGCGGCCGAGCCCAATCGGCAGGACCTGATGATGGCCCGCGCCAATCTGTATGTGCGCTCCCAACGCTACGACGACGCCATCGCGGCGTATAAGGAATTGGTAGGAAAACAGACGAATCCGGCAACTACGCTCTACCAGCTGGGGGAAACTTACAAGCGCAAGGGGGACATCAATCTAGCAGCCGACGCGTTTCGCAAATCCAGCCAGGCGAATCCCAATTGGACGCCTCCACTGGTGCAGCTGGGCTTCATCCTGGAAACGGTCGGCCCGGCCGAGCAGGCCAAGCCGATATATGAGCAGATCCTCAAGCTCGAACCCAATAACGCGGTCGCTCTGAACAATCTGGCGATGCGTAAAGCCGATGAGGGATCGGATCTCGATGCCGCGCTGACAATGGCGCAACGCGCCCGTCAGCTGGCACCCAATGCTTCCGCCATGGCCGATACGCTGGGATGGATCTACATCAAGAAGAATATGAGTGGGGACGCGGAGCGCATCTTAAAGGATCTGGTAGATAAAGATCCCACCAACTCCACTTTCCGCTATCACTACGGGTTGGCGTTGATACAGAAGGGCGACAAACCCTCCGCCCGCAAACAATTGGAGATTGCTCTGAAGAGCAAGCCCTCCAAACCCGAAGCCAGCAAGATCCAGGATGCGCTGAAAAACCTGTAGCGAAAGATCCGATTGACCTCGCTTCCCTACGTCGTCCCGTTCGGCGCGGTCATCGCTCTGCTTGCCGTCCGCCCGTTATTGCCGTTATCTCCTCTGGCGGAGCAGGTAGTTTGGATTCTCGTGATGACCGCCATTCTCGCTACCGTGGCGCGTCCCGTCTTGAAGTTCCGGGTCCGCAACTGGGGCGGGTCGTTATTGGTGGGCGGGGCAGTCTTCGCCATTTGGATCGGACCGGACTTTCTTTTCCCCGGGTACCACACTCATTGGCTGTTTTCGAATCCCCTGACCGGCTCCGTGGCGCCATCGCTGCCTGCGTCGAGCCGCGGGGATTGGGCAGTCCTGGCCTTGCGGACGCTGCGTGCGGCTGTGTTCGTGCCTATAGCCGAGGAATTGTTTTGGCGAGGCTGGCTGATGCGCTGGATCGTTTCCCAGGATTTCACCAAGGTTCCCCTGGGCGCTTGGTCGGCGCGGGCGTTCTGGATTGTAGCTGTCTTGTTTGCGGTGGAACACGGAGCCTTGTGGGATGTAGGTCTGGCTGCCGGGATTTTGTACAACTGGTGGATGGTGCGGACCAAAAGCCTGGGCGACGTGATTGTGGCACACGGAATCACGAACGCGGTTTTAAGTGCTTATGTGATCTTTGCGGGGCGCTGGGAGTACTGGCCGTAAGAAAGATCTATTCCGGCTTGCGGAACAGACTGTCGAACGCGGCTCGTGCGTCTGTTGCGTTCCGGGGTTCGGGAAGGCTGGTACCATTACTGCCGGCCGGGGGAGCCGCGGTGGGCGCCGGATGCGCGACGTCGCGCGCCACTGTGACGCGCGCCTTGAACAGTTCGCACTGATTGGCCTGGTCTTTAACCGCGATGCGCACCGTGATGGGCTTGAGGCACTGGAAACGCGTGGACGGCTCGAAGTAGGAGCACTGCTTGCAGCAGTGCAGCGCCACATGGCACTTGGGGCATTCCTTGAAATCGAACCCTTCGCCGAGCATGGTGGAACAGTTGTAGCACCGCGACGCAGTTACCGACTGCACCATCCGCGGTAAACGCGGCCCGGTGATATCGAGTGGCGGGCGCGGACCCTGCGGGCGGGGGCGGTCTTCCCGGTTAAATGAACCGTTGTCGGTATGCGGACGGTCGGAGTCGTTATAGCCCCGTTGCCGGTACTTGCGATCGCCTTCCATAGAATGCTGGTTGGCTTACTCCTTTATCGTTCACTTTGGGCGAACAGCGCTGCTGGGATTCGACGGATTCAATCGGGTCGGTGGATTCTGCAAGACGGCGGGGTCCAGCCAGACGGGGAACAATTTAGTATTGGTATACCCGCGAGAACGTCTAAACCACTATGTACCACGAACTGAGCGCAGAATCCAGCAAAATCTTCGGGATTCCTTTGACAATCAAACGCTGCTCAAAACAATAGTACCATCGGCGGAAACATGAAGCGGCTGTAATGCTCGGTTGGCGAAACGGTTCGCTAGGCCCCCACATCAAATCGGTTGTGAGCGGTGCCGGTTGAGGGAGCACTGGAGGAGGAACGGTTCGCTCTCTCCCGGGCCGCCGTAGCCTCTGTATTTTTTGTCTCGCTCGATGAGTACTTAGGCAAGTGGCTCCAGTTGTGCCCTAGACAGCTAAGGCGGTCTGCAGCGAAGGGCTTTTGTCGGTCGCTCAGGCCAATGGACAAGGATCTAGAAAACGCCGTTGGAAGCAAGGAAAGGGCCTTCGGAGCACTCGCATAGCATTGCAAGGAACACGGCTGCGATCAGATCATAGAGTAGAAAATGGCTGACACAATCGCGAAGGTTGCCATCTAAAACCACTGTTCAAAATCTTTTAAGGTTCACAAGTTATTTCGGGCAGTATTAGTGCGCGGTTATAGCCCAGCCTTACTCGGGCTCGCTAGCCCATTTTAGTAGGGCGTTACACGGGCGATTGATGGGATCGTCAAAGTGGTTGGGAGCGATCCGGACAGAAAAACCGAGGCGTCCCGTGGCATACGGGACCATATCACGCCCGAACAGAACCGTGCTTCCATGTTGTTCGCGCGGTTCGAGAATCAGCACCTGGACTTCCTCCAGTTCCCCCTCTGGTCCGACCCTGCCTACCAGGGCTTCGACGCGCACGTCGTCCGGTTTGAGACCTGCCAGATCCACCTCGGCACGCAGCGCAATGGGCAGCCCGGTCGAAACCGAATCGGCATCGATGCTGCAATTGGTGAAACGCACCCGGGGCCAAACCTCGACTACCTCACGGTTCCAGCGAACCCGTTCGCGGACCAGCCGGAAGCCGCCCTCTGAGATGACCTGGAAGGCACGGTGCGCCGGATCGTACAACTGGGTGCTGTACTCCTCGACCATGCGTTGGCAGTTGAATGTCGCGCTCAACTGGCGCAGAGACTGTTTGACGCGCCGCATCCAGCGCTCCGGCACACCCTGATCCCGGTCATAGTACAGCGGTACAATCTCGTTCTCCAGAGCCGAGTAAATCCCAGCCGCATGCGCATCGTCGCGATCCGGGTAATACGGTTCGCGGTCGCCGATGGCCCAGCCCCCCGCTGCATCCTGGGCTTCATCGAACCAGCCATCCAGAATACTCATGTTCAACGCGCCGTTGATGCCGGCTTTCATGCCGCTGGTGCCCGACGCCTCTTCGCCGCGGCGCGGCGTGTTTAGCCAAATGTCGACGCCGCCGACCAGCTCGCGCGCGACCTGAATAGAGTAATCTTCCACGAAGATCACCCGCCCGGCGAGTTCCGGATCGCGCGAGAATTGCACGATCTCGCGTATCAGGCTCTTGCCGGGTATGTCCTGCGGATGAGCCTTTCCCGCGATGACCAGTTGCACTGGCCGGGTGGGATGAGTCAGGATCCGCTTGAGCCGTCCCAGATCCCGGAAAATCAGCGTGGCCCGTTTGTAGGTGGCGAAGCGCCGCGCGAATCCAATCGTCAAGGCTTCGGGATCCAGAACGTCCTGCAAGCGGTGGACCTCGGGCGCCGACGCATTGCGGGCGACGGCGCTGGCCATCACGCTCTCCCGTACGAATGCCACCATACGACGCTTTCTCCGGCGGTGCGCCTCCCACAGTTCCGAATCCGGGATGTCGGCGATTTGCTCCCAGACTTTCGGCTCGGCGTGGCCTTCACGCCAATCCGGTTGCAGATATTGATCGTAGAGTGCGGCGAAATCGCCATTGATCCAGGAGGGCAGATGTACGCCATTGGTAATGGACGTAATGGGAATTTCCCATACGGGAAGCTTTGGCCACAAACCTTCCCACATGTGCTGCGAAACGGTCCGGTGCAGCCGGCTGACCGCATTCCGGAAAGCGGATGCCTTGATGGCCGCGATGGCCATAGAGAAGGGCTCCTGTTCATCTTGTGGATTGCGCCGTCCCAGCGACATCAGTTCATCGAAGCCGATTCCAGCCTTACGGCAATACGGTTCAAAGTACTGATGCATCAGGCCCGTGTCGAACAAATCGATACCGGCCGGCACAGGAGTGTGCGTGGTGAACACGTTGTTAGTGCGCGAGGCTTCCAGCGCTTCCTCGAGGCTCAACTGGTGCTCCGCCATCAAAAGGCGAATCCGCTCGATGGCCTGAAAAGCCGAGTGGCCTTCGTTCATGTGATAGACCGTCGGCTGCAGCCGCAGTTCCTTCAGCACGCGCAGCCCGCCGATCCCCAACACGATTTCCTGGCAAATCCGCTTGTGATGGTCGCCGGCATACAGCTGACCGGTGATGTCGCGATGAAACGGGTCGGGGTTGTTGGGGATATTGCTATCCATCAAATAGAGCCGGACGCGTCCGAGATCGATGCGCCACACTTTGAGGTACACCACGGTATCGCCCGCCAGGACATCCACGATAAGCTCGCTGCCGTCCGCGCGCGTCACCGGGGTAATGGGTAGGGAATAGAAGTCGTTAACCGGGGTCCGCTCCTGTTGCCACCCGTTCGGGTCGAGCGATTGACTGAAATACCCGCGCTGGTACAGCAGGCCCAGCCCCACCAGCGGCAGCATCACATCGCTGGACGCTTTGAGGTGGTCGCCGGAAAGGACGCCCAGACCGCCGGAGTAGATGGGCATGCAATCAAGCAGGCCGTACTCCATCGAAAAATAGGCCACAAGCATGTCCGAGGCCGGAACGCTCTGCGGGGCCAGGTAGGCATCCAGCGTCTCACACGCCCGGCGGTACAAGGCCAGGTAGCGGGGATCCCGTGCCGCCTTTTCGAGCGTGTCCTGCGGAACGCGACCCAGCAGGACCACCGGGTTGTGGTTCGACGCTTTCCAGATGGCCGGGTCCAGCCGGCGGAATACCGCGCGCTGGGGATGGTGCCAGCTCCACATTAAGTTGAGGCCGAGTTCGGGCAGCCTGCTAAGAGCCGGGGGAAGCGCCGGCTTGACGAGGAATTCCTTAAGGGGATGAATCTGAAATGACATCTTCGAGGCTAAAGAATTTGAGAATAGCAGACGCCGCTTGCGGCTAGGGATTCGCGATATGCTGCCCGCGAGAAACGCGTTATGCTGAAAGATGCTCGCCATGCTGCGCGTGACCTCGGCTGCCGTGCTGTGCGCCGTGTTCCTGGCGTCCTGCAACTCCAAAAAACCGATCATAGTCGGTTCGAAGAACGAAACCGAGGAGATGTTGCTGGGCGAAATCGTGGCCCAGCACCTGGAGCATCGCTTGTCCCGGCCCGTTGAGCGGCGCTCGGGCCTTGGCAATACCGCGATACTGTACCAGTCCCTTCTTTCCGGCGAGGTCGGCGTTTATCCGGAGTACACCGGCTTGATCGAATCCGAAATTCTCAAGGAGCAGGCTAACTCCGATCCGCAGATCGTCCTGACGCGTGTGAGGGGCCAGATGGATATGATGCAGATCGAGGTTCTGGATCCCTTGGGATTCGATAATCCTTCTGCCATGGTGATTCGTGCCCAAGGCGCGGAACAGATCGCCAGCTTGAGCGACGCGGCCAAGGTTACGAAGCGCTGGAAGCTGGGTATTCCCTACGGGTTTCAATCCAGGTCCGACGGATTTCAGGAGCTTGCTTCCTACCGCCTGCCGTTAGATTCGCCGCAAACCCTGGATCCGAAGCAGCTCTTTGCCGCGCTCGCCAAAGGCGAGGTGGACATGATCGCAACCCGGGCAACTGACGGCCATCTGACGCCGGAATGGAAGATTCTAGCCGATGATCAAAAAGTTTTTCCGCCCTACCAGGCTTGCCTGCTGGTCCGGAAGGATCTGATTGCGGCTGAGCCCGGCCTGCGGGCCGCGTTGGCGGAACTATCCGGGAAGATCCACGCGGACACGATGCAAAAGCTGAACGCCCAAGTGGATATATCGAACCGGCCGCTGGCCACGGTGGCTTCGGAGTTCCTGGCCCAAGCCGGCTTGAAGTAGCCCCCAGTCAACGTTTTACCTTTCCCGCACGTTTTATCTGGCAGAGGAATGTTAGAAGCAGCCCTCATGCACGAGATTCGGGGCGAAGCGGTAGCGTCGTTCGATCAAGTTCTTCGCCAGCGCGAAGCCCAGGTGCTGCGGACCGCATTTCGCATCCTGGGTAACTGGGCGGATGCCGAAGACGTGGCCCAGGAAGTGTTCCTGCGCCTGCACCGGCGTGGACTGGTATTCGCGAATGACGCGGCGGCTGGAGGCTGGCTGTATCGGGTAACGGTGAATCTGTGCCTGGATCGGGCCCGTTCGAGACGGCCGTCGCAGGAGCTGCTGGATATGCCAAGTCGGGAGCGCTCTGCTGAGGCTGCGGTGTTGATAGAAGAGAAAAAGCAGCGGCTGATGTCGGCGCTAGCTACGCTGCCTCCCAAGGAGCGTGCGGCCGTGGTGCTGCGTGAAATCGAGGGATTGTCGACGGCGGAGGTCGCGGCGGCACTGGGGTCGTCGGAGGTCACCGTTCGAAGCCAGATCTCCAAGGCACTCGTACGGCTCCGGGAGATTTTGAATCGAGAGGACGTATGAAAGAAGACGAACTGCGTGAACTGTTTCGCGAAATGCGAGAGGAGCCGGTTCCGGCGGATTCACTGGCTCGGGTGCGCGCCTCGGTGGACCAGCGGATTCACGATAGACGGTGGTTGTCGGCGTGGAAGATGGCAGCGGCGCTGGTTATGGTTGGCTGTATCGTCGCTGGGTACCTGTGGCTGAGGCCGGCGAAGCCGGTTCAGCAGATGAGGCCGCCCGATATCGCGCAGGTGTTGCCGCCGGTGGAGATGCCCGCGCTACCCGAGATTCCAGTGCGGAGTGCCCACAGGCCGAAGCGCGCCCGGCCCCGACCGGCGGTGGAAGCCGTGCCGGTGTCGATTCGTATCGAAACCCCGGATCCCGATGTTGTGATCCTGCTGGTGAACTGAACAAGGTGAACTAAGGAGGGAATGGTTATGCGTTCATTGCTGGCGATTCTTCTGGCTGCCGGCCTGCTTCAGGCCCAAGACAAACCTGCCGAGGCTAAGCCCGAGCCGCGGGAAGCCGTGATCATTCCGGTGAAGACGCTTACCGGCGATTCCTTCGATAGGTTGGTGAGGCTGCTGGGAGTATTCGGCGCACAAATGACCGCCGACAAAAACCTGCGTACGATCTTGGTCTACGCACCCAAGGATGTGGTCGAGCAGATGCGTAAGGTCGTGACCGAGTTGGACCGGCCGGGGAGCGAAGCGGCCATCGGACGCAACATCGACATGACCATGACCTTTCTGAAGTGTTCCACGAAGGCACCGGCGGGAACGTCCGCCCTGCCGGCTGATCTCGAGTCCGTAGCGAAACAATTGCGCGCCGCTACACAGTACAAAGACATCGAGGTTTGGGATGTTGTGCCCCTGCGCCTTCAGGAAGGCAAGGTGACGGAGGAGTCGTTACGCCTACCTGGCTCCATGGTTCCCGGCGGTGCGTTCCCTGCCGCGAATATTCGCATTCACCCGGAGTCTGTGACTCATAAGGATCTGGGACGTTACGTCCGCTTCGAGCAGGTGAAGATCGGGTTTCGAATACCAGTGTCCACGGGCGCAAGCTTCCAATTCATAGAATCCGGATTAACCACATCGGGCGACTTCCTGGAGGGCCAGAAGACCGTTCTCGGCAAAGTGTCAGGTATGGAAGAAGACACCGCGATTTTCGTGGTAATCGCACTGAAAGTCCTGGACTGATTACCCGACGGGTTGCGGCTCGGCCCTCACGCCCAGTTGCCGCAGGCACCGGTCGATCCATTGCTTAGTGAGCTTTTCCTGGACGCCGTTTTGCGATAGCCGGGTACGCAGGTTGCTCCAGTCCACGTGATCCAGTTGTTGATCCTGGTTGAAGCAGGAGAACACCACGGTCTCTTCTCCGGTCTTCGGATCCTTGTGGAGCTGAAGGCATTGCGCGCAGATCTCTTTCATCATGCACTGCATGGGCGAATTGATGCTGCCGATGGCCTTGTGATCGGGCTTCAAATACGGCGCTAGCACCGTGTGCCGCGCCCGCGCGACCGCCCCCATCATGGCGTCCGAGCCGATGACCACCAGGCGGTCGACGGAATGAAGCGAAATATCCGACTCGGCTTCCTCGGCGGGTAGTGCATCCGCGCCGGGCGCGAAATCACCGCGGCCATAGGCCAGAATGGCATCCACAATATTTCCGACGAAGGCTTTGTCCTGTACGCGATTCGGCGTAAATCCAGGAGCCTCATCGCAGCACCAGATCACGATGTCAGCGGCCTTCTCGATCTCTTCGACCTTGTAGCGGTCGATGATCTTCTTGTAACCGGCGAAGTAAATCGTGCGCGATCCCTGCGCGCGCAACTGCTGGCCGATCGAAAACAGCACGGCGTTACCTAAGCCGCCGCCGATCAGTAATGCCGTTTCCTGGCCCGGCGTCTCCGTGGGCGTGCCGGTCGGGCCCATCAGGATCAGCGGCTCGCCCGGTTTGAGCAGCGCGCACAGATCCGACGATCCGCCCATCTCGAGCACGATGGTCGAGAGCAGCCCTTTTTCGCGATCGACGGAGGCGCCGGTAAGGGCTAAGCCTTCCATGCCCAAAACCGTTCCGTTCACGCTGGGTGCGAGCGACTCGTAATTCTGGAGACGATAGAACTGGCCGGGCTGAAACGCTCGCGCCGCAGTGGGGGCTTCCGCTACCACTTCGACGATGTTCGGGGTCAGCCGGATGACGTCCTTCACGCGTGCGCGTAGTTCGTAATTGAGTTTCTTGAGCAGGTCAACCGGCTGGGGCGCCGAAGGCTGTCTGCGGGCCAGCAGACGCGAGACCACTGGATAGCCTTGCTTCGCGCTGGCCATGGCTTTGACGACGTTGCCCGCGAACGAAGGATGCAGATCGCCGAAGAAACTGATCCCGCGGCCGTCCTTGCGGATCGACATGAGCACGGAGACTTGTGCCGGCTTCGCCACACGCTCCGGCTTGACCGGATTGCCGTCCTCGCCGACGGCCTGGAACCACTTACCGTCCAGGAAAACGTTGGTTTGGTCTTCGCGTCCGAGCACGGTGTTGGGCTGCGTTCCCGCCGCCACCAGAATCGACTTGGCGGGCATCCGCACCTGCTCGCCGGATGCCGCCTTCAAGTGAAGTGCGGCGGCGTGGCCGTACTGATCCAGTTCCACTTCTTGCGGCGTTAGCAATTCCGCGAACCGGATGCCTTCTTCTAGCGCCAGAGCGACTTCCTCGTGGTTCAGCGTGTAGCTCGGTGCGTCGATCAAATGGCGGCGGTACGCGATGGTGACTCCGCCCCAGGTGTTCAGCAGTTGGGCCAGCTTGGGATAGCGACCTTCTCGCGCGGCCAGCGCCCGCTCGGCGCGAATGGCGTAAGCGTGCATGAGGAACTCGCCCGCGGTCTCGGTTTCCTCGGGGGTCCAGCCTGCCCGTACTTCGTGTTCACCTTTTTCGGCGACCAGAGTCTCGTAGCGCTCCAGGAATTTTTCGACCTGCACCGTGTAATATGCGAGCGATTCCGTGGCCGTATCGATAGCCGTGAGTCCGCCGCCGATCACGACTATAGGAAGCCGGAGCTGGAGATTCGCGACCGAGTTGGTTTTGGCGGCGCCGGTGAGCTGCAGCGCCATCAGGAAATCGGACGCTTGCCGTACCCCGCGCGCCAGGCCGTTCTTCATCGGGATCACGGTGGGGCGGCCGGCACCGGCGCACAGCGCAACGTGATCGAATCCCATTTCGAAGGTGCTGTCGACGGTCATGGTGCCGCCGAAGCGCACGCCGCCGAACATGCTGAACTGCGCGCGCCGCTCGAGGAGCAGCCGGATCAGCTTTAGAAAATTCTTGTTCCAGCGAACGGTGATGCCGTATTCAGCCACGCCCCCGAAGCCCGCCATCACTCGGTTGTCCAAGGACTCGTACAACTCGTTCACGTCGTGAATCGGGCGGAACGAGGCTCGTTCCCCACGCACGGTCACCCCGGAAATGTTGTCCGGCAGGGGTTCAATTTTCAGGCCGTCGATTCCGACCACGGTGTGGCCGTCGTTCATCAGATGATGCGCCAGAGTGAACCCGGCGGGGCCCAGACCGACCACCAGCACCTTATACCCGGAATCCGGACGCGGAATGGGCCGCGCGAAGTTCAGCGGATTCCAGCGCGTCAGCAGGCTATAAATCTCGAAGCCCCAGGGCAGCTCCAACACGTCCTTCAACGCGCGCGTTTCCACCTGCGGGATATCCACCGGATCCTGCTTCTGGAAGATGCAAGACTTCATGCAGTCATTGCAGATGCGATGACCGGTGCCGGCCGCCATGGGATTGTCGATGGTGACGATCGCCAGCGCCCCGACGGTGTTACCTTCCTGCTTGACCAGGTTCATCTCGGAGATCTTCTCTTCGAGCGGGCAGCCAGCCAATGTAATTCCGAACGCGCTGGCCTTGAACGATCCGTCTTTCTCCTTGAGGCCGGTCGAGCAACTGTCCTTGCCCTGGTTGTGGCACTTGATGCAATAATTGGCCTGATCGAGCGCCCGGGTCAGATCCATCCCCGCATCGGTGAGCTTGAAACCTTCACGATGCCGCCAGTGGTGCTCGGGAAGCGCGAGTGCCGCGACGCCATTCGCCTGCAAAGCTTCCACCGGGATCAGGTGCGTCATCTCCAGCTTGTGGGGGACGCGGAACAGCACGCCGCGATGATGCTTTTCGATACCTGCGGGTGAGAGCGCGGCCCATGCGGCGTACTGCGCGGCAATCTTGAGCTGCGGCTCATGTTCCTGTTCGGCATCCAGCCAGCGGGACACATGTTCGACGAAGCTCGCTTCGGTGAGCGGCTCGTTGAAGAGCGATTCCAATTCGGCGGCCACGGCCGGGCCGTTGATCGCGCTGGCTTGCTCCTTGGTAACTCCGCTAATGGCCTTCTTCTGCACGAACCGGCGCTTCAGAGCGTAGATAGGCGCCAGGCTGTGATGCTTGGCCTGAAGCGCGCGCAGGTCGGCCGATATGCCGAACAGCTCGCCGATGAAATCCTCTACATGCGGCGCTAACTCGATAATAAGATCGGACTGTTGTTTGCGCGCCAGGGCGTTGGGATTCGAACGAGCGTCCGCAAGCCGCTGACTCAGCGACAGGTTGGCCGACTGCAATTGCTCCAGGAACGTCTGATCCAGTCGGGCGAGGCCCTCCTGGCGGTACAAGTCTTCAAACGAAAGCCCGAATCTGAGATCCAGCTGATCTGTATTGGTGTGCATCTGTAGGGTCCAGCCCGGCGAAAATCGGGGCTGAAAAGTTTAACGAGCCGGAAAGAGAAACCGTGAGCCCATCATATCAACTACCTGCTCAACGCTCCGCGTCACTACGGCCCAACCGACTGGCAAAAATAATTTCTTCCGGGAACAAACATCGGGGGCGTTACGTCCGTCTATATAACAAAGCAGCACGCCTCCGCGCGGTTTCCTTGCCCCCCAACACAAGCCTTCCGCGCGGGGGTTCAAATCCTTTTAAGTCAAGTATACACGGCGTTCCGAAAGCGGTCACTATGAACGCTGTTCGCTACCGAACAGCAACCGTGTTGACGGCATTAAGGACCACGCCGCGCTGCAGATAGTCCACCACCTGCTCGACGATCCGCACGCCGACAATCTCCTGGGCCTCTCCAGTCGAGCCACCGATATGCGGTGTGGCCAGGACGCGTTCGAGCGCCAGCAGAGGGTTGTCCGCCGATGGAGGCTCAATCTCGAAAACGTCGATTGCGGCTCCCGCCACCTTGCCGGATTGAATCGCTCGAGCCAGCGCCGCGTCGTCAATCAGCTCCCCGCGGGCGCAGTTGACGATCCGCACGCCAGTCTTCATCTTGGCGAAGGCGGCGTCACCCAGCATCTTATTGGTCTCTTTGGTAATGGCAACGTGCAAAGTGATGAAGTCGCTTTGCTTGTAAAGCTCGTCCAGGCTCACAAGCGACACGCCCAAGTCCGCGGCGATCTTCGCGTTGGCGTACGGGTCGCTGGCGATGATCTTCATTTCGAAGCCGCGGGCGCGCTTGGCCACTTCCTGACCGATGTACCCCAGACCCAGGATTCCCAGAGTCTTGCCGCGCAATTCGGAACCCAGGAACTTCTTCTTTTCCCACTTGCCGGATTTGGTCGAAGCGCTGGCTTGGGGGATGGATCGCGCCATGCACAGCATGAATCCCAGGGTGTGCTCGGCCACCGCCACGGCATTGCCGCCGGGAGTGTTCATTACCAGAACGTTTCCCGCCGTGGCGGCGGGAAGATCGACGTTGTCGACGCCCACGCCCGCACGTCCGATTACTCGGAGTTTGGGCGCCTTGGCGAGCACCTCGGCATTCACCTTCACAGCGCTACGCACGAATAGCGCGTCCGCGTCCTCCAGGTGCTGGGCATATTCTTTCGGATTGGAAATGACGATGTCCCATCCTGGCTGCGCCTTCAATAGCTCGATTCCCGCCGCGGCCAGCGGCTCGGCAACTAAGATCTTCACTATGCGTTCACCGTTTCTTTTTTGGCGATCGCTCGCTCGGCATAAACGCGCTGGACGGCGGCGACGCCTTTGCCGAACTCCACCGGCGCTCCATTCGCGTGCAGAATGAGCTCCAGCTCGGCCATCATCGCGAACAGATCCGGAAAATCGAAATATCCCAAGTGCGCGATTCGGAAAATCTGTCCCTTCATGGATCCCTGGCCGTTGGCGATGATAGATCCAAAGCGGCTCTTGAATTCCTTGACGATGACGCCGGAATCCATCCCCTTCGGCGCTTTAATCGAGGTCACCGACGAACCCGGGCTATCGGGCGCGAACAGTTCCAGTCCCAAGGCCCCACAAGCGATGCGCGTAGCATGCGCGAGTTGTTGTGCATTATCCACCAGCTTGGCCATGGTGAGCTGTTTGATGTACTTCAAGGCTTCCGCCAGCGCCAGCATCAAAGCCGTGTTTGGCGTCCAGGCGGATTCGCCTCCCGCCGCCATCTTGCGCTCTTTCTTGAGGCTGAAATAATAGCGCGGCAGCTTGGCCGTATCCATGAACGCCCAGGCTTTCGGGCTGATCGCCATGAACGCGAGTCCCGGAGGGATCATGAAGGCCTTCTGCGATCCGCCGATGCAGATATCGATTCCCCAGCCGTCGATATCGAGCGGCATGGTGCCGATTCCGGTGATCGCATCCACCACAAAAATCGCATTGGTTTTCTTGACCGCTTCGCCCATCGCACGCACATCGTGCACGACGCCCGTGGAGGTTTCCGAAGCCTGCACGAATACGCCCTTGGTGTCCGGATTCGCGGCCAGGGCTTCTTCCACCGCTTCTGGCGAGACGGCCTTCCCGTAAGGCGCTTCCAAAACCACGGCGTTTAAACCGTACGCTTTGACGATTTCCACCCAACGTTCGCCGAATTTTCCCGCCGTGCACACAATCACGCGGTCGCCCGGCGAGAAACAATTGGACACTGACGCGTCCATGGCGCCGGTTCCCGATGCCACCAGCACCAGTACATCGTGCGACGTGCCCAGGACCTCCTTCAGATCGGCTAATACGCGGCTGTAGAGATCGCGAAAATCCTGAGTTCGATGATGCAGATCGGCGTCCATCATCGCGTGCAAGGCCTTGGGGTAGAGAGGGGTCGGCCCGGGAGTCAATAAACGCTGTTTCTTGATGTGCATGGGAGGAGGTTGGACTACTTTTTCAGCATAGCATCGCGTAGACTGAGGGGATTATGGCGCTGATCGATCAGGTTTCAAAAGATATGGTGGCCGCAATGAAAGGCCACGAGGCCACGCGTTTAGACGCGCTGCGCATGCTCAAGACCGCGCTGATGAAGTACAAAGTGGACACCATGAAGGAGCTCGATGAGCAGAGCGAGTTGCAAATCCTGAACATGCTGGTGAAACAGCGCCGCGAATCGGCTGACATGTTCCGCAAAGGGAATCGTCCCGAGCTCGCAGATAAAGAAGAGGCCGAGCTGAAGCTGATCGAGGCCTACATGCCCTCCGCGCCCACAGAAGCGGAGATCGACGCAGCTATCGCCGCGGCGCTGTCGGAAACCGGGAACGCCTCGGTCAAACAAATGGGTGTTGTGATGAAAGCCGCGCAGGCTAAGCTCGCCGGCAAGCGCGTCGACGGCAAGGCGCTCAGCGATCGTGTGCGCGCAAAATTGAGCTGAGTCTGTAATGGGCTCTATTACGCTGGCGCAAGCAGCTTTGTTCGCCGCGCTGGCGATGGTACTGCTGACGGGGTACTACCTGGTCGACAACACGGCGCTCGTTAATGAGGCGCCTGCGCTTGTTTTGTTAGGCAGCGTAGTCCCCAGCGTCGTATGGGCGGGATTCTTTTTCATTGTGTACCGAAGTCCTGCTTCGGCGCGAGTCTTCGCGTGGATCACGATCGTCTTCGCCGTGTTCCTGGAAGCCGTCGTCGCCTACATCCGGTTTCAGCACGCGGTGAATTACTGGACTCCGTTCGGCAACGCACTCAGCATTTCAGGCTGGTTGCTGCGGCTCGGATGGACCGTGTTTCTGATTTCCTTCGCGCTGTCTCAGGGTCGTGCTCCCGATGCGCGCACTCGCGCAGCCGCGCTGGTGCTGGGGATTATTGCCGCTCCTTCCGCCTTGAGCGCCGCTTACGATGCGTTCAACAACGGAATAGGATTCCTCATCGATGACATCCCGAAGGAAGCGTTTTGGCGCGTCTTGATTACGCCTACAATGCGAACTATATATTGGGCGTCGCAAATTCTTTTCCTTTGGAGTGCCTGGGGAAATCCCGAGGCGCGAAAATCCAGTGAAGCGTCGTGCACGCGCTTCGCACCGTAAGAATCGCCATCGCCTGAAAACCCCCTTGACTCGCCGCGCGACCGCGTTGTTAAATTGAAGACCATAAGAATTCGTCATGAGTTCCTTAGCCACCTCGCACGTCGATGCGAAGCCCGATGTAAAGAATGATGTGAGCGATGAAATCCGAATCGCGATCACGGAGGCGCTAGGGACGGTAGCTCATGAATTGCGACAGCCGCTTTCGAACATCGAGGCCATCGCGTATTATCTGAGCATGATTCTCCCTCCGGGTGATGCGAAAATTCAGCCCCAGCTAGCGCGCATCCGGGAGCTGGTCGAGCAATCCGATCTCATTCTTTCGAATGCTTTGGGCTTGGAGACAGCTCCTGCCCCTGGGCCGCAGTCAGTGCAGCCGGGCGCCTGATGTTACCATAGGGGTTTCCCCTCGCGGTAACTTCAAATGGTGCGTGAAGTCCCCGATATTCTAGCCCGCATTGCCGAACACAAGCGAGCCGAGCTTGCTCGGAATTTCGCACGCCGGGATGAACTGGAGCAGCGTGCCTCCGCGCGTACGGACTATCGGGATTTTCGCGGCGCGCTGACCGCCCATCCGCCTGCTATCATCGGCGAAATCAAGAAAGCGTCTCCCAGCAAGGGGGTGCTCGCGTCTGGCGAATTCAATCCGGCGGCCATCGCACGAATGTATCTGAGCGGAGGCGCCGCCGCCCTGAGCGTGCTGACCGATCGCCAGTTTTTTCAAGGATCCCTCGACGCCCTGGAATCCGCGCGGGCTGCTGTATCTCTGCCGGTGCTGCGCAAGGATTTCACACTCGACGCGTTTCATGTGGTCGAAGCTGCCGCGCACGGCGCGGACGCGATACTGCTGATCGCGGCGCTGCTCGAGGAAAAAGAAATGCGCGAACTGCGGGAGTTAGCCGCGCAGCATCGGATGGCCGCGCTGGTAGAAGTACATAACTCATCTGAGCTTGAATCCGCGCTTGGCTCCGGCGCCCAGATCGTCGGCGTGAACAATCGCAATTTGCATACGTTCGAGGTCGCCCTGGAAACGTCGTTGCAGCTAGCTGAAAGGATTCCCGCGAACGTCGTGAAAGTCAGCGAAAGCGGAATTCATTCGCGGGCGGACGTTATCCGTTTGACGGGTGCGGGTTTTCACGCTTTCCTGGTCGGCGAGCACCTGATGAAATCCGCTGATCCATCGGCGGCACTGCGGGAGCTGCGGTCGTGATAGTCAAAGTCTGCGGAATCACGCGCCGTGAAGATGCTGAAGCCGCAGTAGCTGCGGGAGCTTCGGCCATCGGATTTGTTTTTTATCCGAAAAGCCCGCGCTATGTGACGCCAGAGGCCGCTAAGAAATTGGGGGCCGGGCTGCATATTTGGAAAGTCGGCGTCTTTCAGGATGAATCCCCGAGCGTCATTGAGGAGACGATGCGCGCCGCGGACCTCGACATCGCGCAGATCTATGGCGGCGATCTTCCGAATGTCCCGCGCATCTGGCGTGGAATTCGGGTAGGGCCGGCCGGAGTAGGGCCGACCTCCAGGTCGGTCAGCAAAAGCGTAGAAGCCATTCTCTTTGACGGCGCCGCCAACGGCATCACTTTCAATTGGAACGGTGCGCGCAACGTTTCGGAGAAAATAATTCTCGCCGGTGGGCTCGACGCCTTTAACGTTGCCGAGGCCATTCGCATCGCTCAGCCCTGGGGTGTCGACGCCAGTTCGGGTCTGGAATCCGCGCCGGGAATCAAGGATCACGAAAAGGTGCGGCAGTTTATCAAGACGGCGCAGGAAGCATCATGATCACTTCGCAAGTCACCTCAGAGCCCGATATCACCGGTCACTTCGGTCCGTACGGCGGCCGCTTTGTCCCCGAAGTGCTCATGGCTCCGCTCGAGGAACTGGAACAGGCCTATCGCGCGGCCAGCGCCGACCCGGGCTTTCAGGCAGAACTGACCGATCTCCTTTCCCACTACGCTGGGCGCCCCACGCCTCTCTACTACGCGCGGCGGCTTAGCGAAACTCTGGGTGGCGCGAAGATTTATCTCAAGCGCGAAGATCTGCTCCATACCGGAGCGCACAAGATCAACAACTGCCTGGGTCAGGCTCTGCTCGCCCGCCGCATGGGCAAGAAGCGCATCATCGCCGAGACTGGCGCGGGTCAGCATGGTGTCGCAACGGCCTCCGTATGTGCGCTGTTCGGCCTGGAATGCGTCGTCTACATGGGCGAAGAGGACATGCGCCGACAGCGCCTGAACGTCTTCCGCATGCGACTCATGGGAGCCAACGTCGTGAGCGTCACAAACGGCAGCCGCACGCTCAAGGACGCCATCAGCGAGGCCATGCGGGACTGGGTTACTAACGTCCACACCACGCACTATCTGCTCGGATCCGCGCTCGGCGCGCATCCTTATCCGCTGATGGTCCGCGATTTCCATCGCGTGATCGGCGACGAAACCCACGCCGAAATTCTCAAGCGCGAAGGCCGTTTGCCCGATTCGATTTTCGCCTGCGTCGGTGGGGGCTCGAACGCTATCGGTATGTTTCACGCCTTTATCGGCGACCAAAGCGTAAAGTTGATCGGGATTGAAGCGGGCGGCCGCAGCCTGCAGTTGGGTGAACACGCGGCGCGCTTCGCGGGTGGTGCGCCAGGCGTGCTCCACGGAGCCAAGAGTTATCTCTTACAGGATGCCGACGGACAGGCCGCACTGACTCACTCCGTTTCGGCGGGTCTCGATTACGTGCTGATCGGCCCCGAACACGCCTGGCTGCATGATCGGGGCCGCGCCGAATATACCTCCTGCAGCGACGCCGATGCGCTGGCCGCAGCCATGAAGCTGGCCCGCACTGAAGGGATCATCCCGGCGCTCGAATCCGCGCACGCCGTGCACGAGGCGATCCGTCGCGCGCCCGCTGAGCCAGGCAAGCTATTCGTTGTCAATCTCTCTGGCCGCGGCGACAAAGATACCGACATCTATCGCGAAAATTTTCCGGAGCTTGATGCAGCAGACCCGAATACAAAAGCTGTTTGAATTTGTCCGTAAAGAGAATCGTTCCGCGCTCATCGCCTACGTCACCGCCGGCGATCCTTCGCCTGAGCGCACTCCCGGAATCGTCGCGGCACTGGAGCGCGGAGGCGTCGATCTCATCGAGCTGGGCGTGCCTTTTTCCGATCCGATCGCCGATGGTCCGGTGATCCAGCGCGCCGCCGCCCGCGCGCTCAAGGCCGGAACAACCGTCCCGAAAGTTCTGGACATGGCGCGCGAGATTCGCAAAACGTCAGAGATACCGATTCTGCTCTTCACGTATTTAAATCCGGTGCTACGCTACGGGCTGGATAAGCTCGCCCGTGACGCGAAAGCTGCCGGGATCGATGGATGTCTGCTCACCGACGTCAGTGTGGAAGAAGCCGAACCTTATGTCGCGGCCATGCGGGCGGCGGAGCTCGACACTGTTTTTCTAGCCGCGCCAACTTCCACTGAACGGCGTTTGAAACTGGTCGCGCAGTATTCCACGGGTTTCGTGTATCTTGTTTCGAGGACCGGAGTCACCGGGGAACAATCGGCGCTGTCGGATTCCCTGGCTCCGCTGATCGATAAAATGCGCACTGCGACCAAGCTGTCGCTCGCCGCGGGATTCGGAATTTCCACGCCGGAGCAGGCCGGTGCGGTGGCGAAAATGGCCGATGGCGTCGTGGTAGGCAGCGCAATCGTTCGGCAGATTGAGAAGGATCCGAGAGGCCTCGAATCCCTCGCCAGGTCGCTAGCGGAGAGAATGAAGAAATGACTTCTGAGGATGCCTGGCAACTCTTGCAGGAGAGCCGGAAAAAGATCGATGAAATTGACGTGAAGCTGGTGGAGTTGCTGAGCCGCCGCGCCGGCGTGGTTGAGGATATCGCGTCAGCGAAGCGCATCCTTAGCAAAGAGGTCGACGATCCCAGCCGGCGCGAACAGGTCCTGGCGCACGCGAGAGCACAGAACGCCGGTCCGCTTTCGAACGAAGAATTGACCAGCATCTTCGAGCGCATCATTGATAAGATGAGCGACCATCAGGTGGCCCGCCTTAAAATCGGACGGTCGTGAACACAGTCGCCATCTGCGGCGTTGGCCTGATTGGGGGCTCGTTTGCGCTGGCACTTCGCAAGGCTGGATTTCAAAGAAAAATCATTGGCGTCAGCTCGCCGGCGACGGTCCAGAAAGCTCTGGCCCTCGGCGTGATCGATGAGGCGCTTCCACTGTCCGAAGCCGCCGCCGCTGCCGATCTGATCTATCTTTCGCAACCCATCAGCCAGATTCTCGACACTCTTGATGTGCTGGAGACGGATGCGATCGTCACCGATGCGGGCAGCACCAAGGCGGTGATATGCGAACGGGCTCGGAAGCTGAAACGCTTCGTCGGCGGACACCCCATGGCAGGCAAGGAATCGCGCGGCGTGGAGCATGCCGATGCCGATCTGTTCCGCGGTCGTCCTTATGTGCTGACTTCGCGCGAGCCGCAACTTGAAAACTGGATTGAGCGTTTTGGGGCGCGTCTAGTGATTCTAGATCCGATCCAGCACGATCAACAAGTCGCGTTCGTTTCGCATTTGCCGCAACTGCTTTCGACCACGCTCGCGGCGCTACTTTCAGGGAAGGAAAACATCGCCGGCCCGGCCGCGGCCGATCTTACCCGTCTTGCTTTGAGCCCTTACGATATCTGGCGCGACATTTTCTCCACCAATGCCGAGCCGATTGACGCCGCCCTAGGCGTTTTTATCGCACGCTTGGAAGAAGTTCGCGCCCAACTGCGCTCGTCAGAGCTCGAAGCCGTTTTCTCTCAAGCTGCCGCCTCCGCCCGCGCCCTCCGCAGCAAATAACGGCAGTATACTAACGATCGTGAATTGGTTCGGTATCGCGTTGCTTGTTCCGCTTGTTGCATGCGGGCAAAGCATAACGGGCAAAGTCGTCGATCCGGCCCAGGCAAGTATTCGTAATGTTGTTGTCGGTTTGCTTCCAGTCGGGGGCGATTGGGTCACCCGGTCCACACATACGGACCTCCATGGCTCGTTCCGGTTCATACCTGTGGATGCCGGAGAATATGTGATCGTTGCGAGAGGGGGCGGATTTCAAAGTCGGGTTCTAACAGTACACGTATCGAGTGGGCAAGAGGCTGACGTCGGTACATTGGAGCTCAGAATCGGCAGTTGTGACTTCCCGGGCACAAATTGCGATTACATTTTCGGCGGTGCTCCACCTCGGCCTCCGGTTGCTGTAGTCGATCTCTGCGAAGCCCTGAAAAGCCCCGACCAATACGGAAACAGGCTAATCGTCATGGTCGGCATTCTCACAACCGTGCAGGGTTGGCCGACCTTGACCGCAACGTGCGACAGCACGCTCACTGCGGGAGGCCTCACATGGACCAACGCTGTGCTCCTACCCGAAGGAGCCGTTCGCCAGCAGTCCCCTACATTTCCCAATGTCCCCGGCCTGAAAAAGAAACTCGCGGATCTGGCCGCGGTCGTTACAAATAC
>JAICXC010000067.1 GCA_025980665.1 Bryobacteraceae bacterium | reverse complement strand
CGCACCGGGATCGAGCGGCCCGTCAAGGTCAACGCGATCGCGGTCACCTCCAGCCTGTTTGACACGCTGGGCGTGCAACCACTATTAGGACGCACGTTCACAGCCGATGAAGAGCGTCCTCAGGGCCCTCGCGCTGTCATCCTCAGCGAAGGTTATTGGCGCGCCCAGTTTGCAGCCGATCCCCAGATCCTCGCACGCACGCTCCAGCTTGATGGCGAGCTATATCCGATCGCCGGCGTGATGCCGCAGTCCTTCGCCTTCCCGAATGATGTGACGGAAATGTGGGTGCCCATCGCTTTCCAGCAGAGCCAGTTGACGTACCAGCAAGTGTTCCTCCGCATGTATGCGCGGCTGGCACCGGGCGTGACTCTCGATCAAGCTTCGTCCCGCATGGAGCAGCTGAGCGAACAATCCTCGCACGGCCATCCGGATGCTCGCCGGTCAACCAGCGCGGGGTGGAGCATGTTCGTATCGCCCATAGCTCGCGACGACGATGGAACATTGCGGCGCTGGGTGACGATCCTGATCGCGGCGGTGATGTGCCTGCTGCTGATCGTGTGCTCGAATGTCGCGGGACTCCTGCTGGTGCGATCCTCGGAACGGCAATTCGAACTTTCTGTGCGCGTAGCTCTGGGAGGCAGCCGCATGCGAATAGTCCGCCAGCTTCTGACGGAAATCCTGTTGCTTTCCATCGGCGGCGGCGCGTTGGGATTGCTTCTGGCACGGGCGGGCATAGCCTTGTTGTCCGAATACGGACCGGCCGGCAAGCTGCACATTGAGGCGCCGGTGTTCTGGTTCGGCGCGGCGATGTCACTGGTGACCGGCGTGGTGTGCGGGCTATACCCCGCGTGGTCGGCGACCAGGATCCCTGCCGCGGATTCGTTAAAAGCGGGTGGTCATCAGCGGACCGCAGGCAAGCGAACCTGGCAGCAGGGTCTGATTGTGGCTCAAGTCGCCCTCGCGACGACATTGCTGCTTTGCGGCGGACTTCTCGCGCAGAGCCTGATTCGGCTCTTGAACGTGCCTCTCGGCTTCGATCCCAAGAACGTCCTAAGCATACAGATCGCGCTGCCAAATTCCCGCTACACGACGCCCGAAGCGCGGGGGCATTTCCTGAGCACCCTGTTGGAGGAAGCCGCGCGCACACCGGGCATAGAGAACGTCTCTGGCTGTTCGCTTCTGCCCTTCGGCTATGGCGAAAACATCAATACTTTCGAGATCCTCGGCCGGCCGAAACCACCGAGCCCGCCCTTCGCCCTCATCAACAACGTTCTGCCAGGCTATTTCGCGACCTTGCGCATTCCGTTGCTGCGAGGCAGATACTTGACAGCGCAGGACCGGCCGGGATCGGAGCCAGTCGCGGTGATCGACGACACGTTAGCCCGGCGATTCTCTACAGGAATCGATCCCATAGGCCAGCAGCTAAAAATGCCGTGGGGCACGTTCACGATTGCCGGCGTCGTCGGGGGCATCAAAAACAACGCGCTGGACATAGACAATCGCCCGACCATCTATTTCAGCGCGCAACAGACGCCGACGTCCGGCACGACCCTGGTAATCCGCAGCCGGCTTCCGGTGAACACCATTACCGAGAACATCCAGCGCATCGTGGCGCAGATCGACCCAAATGAGCCGGTTTACGACGTCATGCCGCTACAAACCTTCGTCGACCGCTCAGTGCGGACCAGGCGCTTCGTTGCTTCTTTGGTTAGCGTCTTCGCCAGCGCCGGCATCGCCCTCGCCGCGCTCGGGCTCTTCGGCCTGCTCTCATATATGATTGCGGTGCGCCGGCGCGAGATCGGAATCAGGATCGCGGTCGGCGCGAGCCATCGAGCCATTGCCCTGCTGGTGTGCCGGGGCGGGATGCCTCTGGTGCTGGGGGGAAGCGTTCTCGGCGCGATATCAGCGGTCGGTGCGCGTCGCCTGATCGCCAGCCAGTTGTACGGTACCCAGTTCGAGGATACCCGGACCTGGCTTGCAGTCTTGGGAATCGTGGCTCTCACGGGATTGCTGGCTTGCGCGGGGCCTGCTTGGCGTGCCGCGCGGATCGATCCCACCAAAGCATTGAGAGCCGAGTAGCGCAAGTACCCCCCGGCTTGACACCGCGCGTCCATAGGGGTAGTGTGAGTCGATAGATTTGAACGCGTTGCGCCGGCAGAATAATGTCGCGCAAAATCCAAGTTGGAGACGATCATGAGATTCAAACTCGCTGCCTTCCTCACCGGCATAGGTCTACTGGCCGGCACTGTTCCTGCGCTAGCTCACCACTCCTTCGCCGCGGAGTACGACGCCAACAAACCCATCAAGATTTCAGGGGTCGTCACCAAGATGGAATGGATGAATCCTCACGCGCGCTTCTATGTCGACGTGAAGGAAGCCGACGGCAAGGTTGTCAATTGGAACTTCGAACTGGGTGCGATTCCCGTGCTGCTTAAACAGGGATGGCGCAAGGATTCCTTGAAGCAGGGCGACCAGATCACTGTCGAAGGCTCGCTCGCCAAGGACGGTTCTAAATCCGCCAACGCCCGCAGCGTGGTGCTGGCCGATGGCCGCCGCGTATTCGCAGGATCGTCGGGCGGCAACGGCCCCGCCAATCAGTAACGATCAACGCCACGGGAGACTCCAAGTGCGGAAGAAACTCACTATATTTGTCGTCACTATTTTTGTGGGAAGTGCCGCGACACTTGCGAGTCTGACCCTTGCTGTCGCACAAGATAAGGGTGCGCCTCCACCGCAAGGCAAGGGCCGAGGTCCCGGGCGCGCCGCCAAGAAAGGACCCGCGGGACCTCTGCCGCGCCTGTCCGACGGTAAGCCCGATCTCACCGGCGTCTGGAACGGATTCGGTGGCAGCGGTAATGATGCTCCCAACATGCAGCCCTGGGCGGCCAAAATCGTCGCCGACCACAGAGCGCACGGAGGCGCAGAGGATTTCGAAGCGCGCTGCCTTCCCGGCGGCCCGCCTCGTGCCGCTCCCTACCATACGTCCTTCTTCGCAACGCCCAAGCTGGTACTGATGCTCTTTGAGGGCAACACCCACATGTATCGCCAGTTCTTTGTCGATGGCAGCAGCCATCCCAAGGATCTGAAGCCGACGTTTTATGGCGACTCGCGCGCCCACTGGAACGGCGACACTCTAGTAGTCGATACGGTGAGCTTCTTCGAGAAATCCTGGTACGATTTCGCCGGCACTCCGCACACCAAAGACATGCACCTGACTGAGGAGTTCCACCGCCTCGACTACGGGAACATGGCGATGAAAGTGACCATCGAGGATCCCGGCGCTTTGAACGGCCCGTGGGTCATCAATCGAACTACGACGCTCGAACCCGATTTCGACATGACCGAGTATGTCTGTAATGAGAACAATCAGGACCCCGGGCATTTGGATGCGACCTTGGGCTCGGATGGTGGCGCGCAGAACAAGCGTTTGGTGAACGGCGTACCTCCTGTTCAAGCGAAAAAAGCGCCTGTTCCTCCCGCCGGTCCGACTCCGCATAACTCGGATACAGGCACAGTGGATCTATCCGGCGTATGGGTTCCCACCAGCACCACGCTTCCGAGCGATCCTTCTTATCAACCTGCGTTCAAGAAGATTTACGACGAGAGAAAAGCCAACAAAGGCAAAGACGATCCTGAAAAGTTTTGCCTGCCCAACGGCGCGGTCCGCGTCAATCCCCTCCCCTATAAGATCGTGCAGGGTCCCAAGATGATTGCGCTCCTGTGGGAGGGCAACACCCACAGCTACCGGCGATTCTTCCTGGACGGCCGCAAGCCGAATCTGGACGTCGAACCTGAGAGCTGGACCGGTCTCTCCAATGGCAAATGGGACGGCGATACGCTAGTGGTCGATACCGTGGGCTTCAACGATAAATCGTGGCTGGATTCGACGGGCAAGCCGCATAGCGATGCCATGCATCTGACCGAGCGGTACAAACGCCCCGATCTGGGGCATCTGAATGTCGAGTTGACCATCGACGACGCGAAGGCTTTCACCAAGCCCTACTCGTTCACCCGGTCCTTCACGCTGGCACCCGGGTGGGAGTTGCAGGAGTATGTCTGCCAGGCGGTTCTCGACGGCGTCTACTGATTCAGCTTTTCTGATTCACGATTAAGCCGCTGAGCGGCGTGACATTCGTCATGATCTCGGCGGGAGCGCCGATCTCACCAAGAGCGCTTCGCAAATGTGCCACGAACCCATCGAAGTGACGCCGCTCGATTCGCAGTCCGGCGTGAGCCTGCATCAACAAGGGCCAGGAATATGGATGCGGCCCTCCCAGCCCTTGCGAAGTGAACGCAAACTGGTGGGACTTCAGCCGCTGAAGGTCGATCTTTTCAAAAAACGGCGTGAACAACGGGTCGGCCAGCGCACGCACGTATAACTCATCTATCAAAGCAGCGACCTCGGCTTCGCCACCCACGCGCTCATAAAGCGTCATCGTAGATGCGGACCGTCCTTACTGTTTTCCTGACAGATAAACTCGATTAGGTCCGTATCCAGCATGATCTTCTGGTACACGGTGACGGTCCACGGCTTGGTGTACGCTTTCGGATCGTCGATGGTCACCTCGATTTCCAGATGCCCGAAATCGGGGCGGCGGAAACGCTCGATGATTTTGCCGGACTCGGTCAGCGGGCTGCCTTCAACGTCCAGCCAGCCTAAATCGCGGAATTTCACTGATTCCACGACCAGTGTGTCACCTTCCCACTTACCCGTTGAGTAGCCGAACCACCACGGCTCGGCGTCCGTGGGCAACGGACGTCCGTCGGTAAAAATCTGCCGCAGTCCCGCATTGGCTTCATAGATGATGACGATCACGCCCGGCGTCTGCACCATCTTTCGGGGCTGGCCGTGCGTGTGAAGCTGCATCACACCGAGCGGCAGACAGTGCGCATCGGGATTGTCGATGCTGTTCGAGGCCGCGCGCTGGCGATGCAGTTCGGCGGCCCAAGGCTGGAACGGAAGACCGTCCTTAAACGATGCGCCCAGATTCCAGAACTGACTGGTCCGTACAGATAGCGGAATAATGTCGTTCGACCCCGCTGCTTGATTTGCACTAACGGGTTCAGGCTTGGCCGGCGCGGGCGTTCCTGGCGGACGTTGGTACTGCCAGACTCCAGAAAGATCCGGATGACCGTCCGGTGCCTTGGGCGCCGGTCCAGCGAGATTCGGCTTGCCGTCGGCGGTCTTGGGGACACCTGGGGTCGGATAGTCCGGCCACTGCGCGAACAGCGCTGCCGGCGTCACAGCCATCAGCACGCCAAGAAGATGGAGTTTGCGTCGCAAGTAACCCAAAATACTCCGCGACGGCACTGCTGTCAATCGCTGTCAATCATGGACCAACGTGTCACGGCAGCAGATATCCGCTGTTAGCCAGGATCGTGCGTCCTTCGGCTCCCATCAGAAACTGCCGGAATTGTTTGGCCTCTTCCAAATGGGCCGATGCCGCGACGACCCCCATCGCCTGCTCAATCGGCTTGTAAAGATGAGAATCGATCTTCAGAACGGTTCCTTTTTCGTGTAGCACCAGCGAATAGGCCGTGAACGCCGCGTTCGCACTTCCCGACGCGGCGAATTGCCTGGCCATGCTAATGCTGGTTCCATACACCAGCTTGGGTTGCACGGCATCCCAAAGACCTGTGTGATTCAAAACCTCCACCGTGGCTCGGCCATAAGGCGCCAACTCCGGTTGCGCGATGGCGATGAAGCGAATCTTCGGCCCGGCTAGATCCTTCAATTCGTGAACGCCGCTGGACCCGCCTTCGGGAATCCACAAGGCCAGCTGCCCCAACGCATAGATTGCGCGGCTATCGCCCGTCACCTTTCCGGCCGCGACCAGCGAGTCGACATGTTCAGTATCGGCCGCGGCGAAGGCGTCGAAGGGCGCGCCGTTGTCGATTTGCGTGGCCAGCTGCGCAGTCGATCCGTAGCTGAAGATAACCTCCACGCCTGTCTTCGCCCTAAACGCCTGCCCGACCTCGCCCAAAACGTCCATTAAGTTAGCCGCGGCGGCCACGGTTAGCTTGCCGTTCGTAGTCGCCGGCGAGTGGCAGGAGCCAAGGAAAAATGCCGCACACAGTATCCATGCTGCGGATCGGGGACGCATAGGTTGGTGTGTTAATTATATGCCGTCTTGTGGACAGTACAAGCCGCATATGATGTGTTAACCTTACATCGTCCTTTTTGCACACCATATGTGGCGCTGGCTGGTTGCCTTGATTTTGGCGTCCACGCTCTGCTTCGGGCAAGCAGGCCGCGCCGAACTGTTCGGTACGATTCAGGACCCTTCTGGCCTTACGGTCCCCAAGGCCAAGGTCGAGGCGGAAGACCAGGCAACCATGGTGCATTACAGCGTCACCTCGGATGATCGCGGCGAATACCACGTCCTGGGTTTGCCCGCGGGCCAGTACTCTCTAACGGTCGAGCAACCGGGCTTCCGGACGTATCACCAATCTGGCATTACGTTGCGCTTGGGAGATCGAACGGGGATCAACGTGAAACTGGACATCGGCCAGCCGTCACAAACCATCGAAGTCGCCGCTGAAGCCCCCCTCCTCCAGACCGCTAGTGGCGAGGTGAGTCTCAACGTCGACGAACAAAAAATCACCACTCTGCCGCTGGATGGCCGCAACTTCATCCCTCTCGTGACGCTGGCTCCAGGTGTCGCACTCCCCGGTGGCGGCTCGCTTCTGCCGCGAATCAACGGTAGCCGGCCGCGTACCAACGAATACTTGTACGACGGCATCAGCGTGCTGCAGCCAGAGCCGGGGCAAGTGGTCTTCTACCCGATTATCGACGGAATGGCCGAATTCAAACTCAACATCAACTCGTATTCTCCCGAGTACGGGCGATCGAACGGCGGCACGGTAATGGTGGTCGGAAAATCGGGAAGCAATCAGTTCCATGGAGATGCTTTCGAATTCTTCCGCAATGAAGCGTTGAACGCCAGGAACCTGTTCGCGCAACCCGGACCGAATCCAAAATACCGGCGCAATCAGTATGGCGCGACGACAGGCGGACCGATTCAGACCAACAGGACATTTTTCTTTGTGGACTGGCAGGAGACACGGCTGCGGACTGGTCTCATACGCCCAAGCGTGGTCCCTACCCTGGCGCAACGGCAAGGCGTCTTCACTCAGCAGATTTTCGATCCTGACACAAACCCGCGCACACCGTTCCCGAACAACACCATTCCGATAACCCGTTTCGATCCTATTGCGCAGCAGATTCTGGACCACTATCCGCTTCCCAACACCATCGGCGCGAATAACTACGTTCGAACCGCGACCGAGCCTGAGAATCAGGATCAAGCTGATTTCCGCGTGGACCGCTACTTCAAAGATCAGCACCGCGTTTTCGGACGTTACACCTACTTCCGCGATGACGACAACGCCGCGACGCCCTTGCCGGACGGAAGCGGGAGCGTGACCACTGCGGTCATCGGTCATGCGATCACTCGTGGCGATGCACTCGCCGGCGACTATACCTGGACGCTGTCGCCCACGACTCTGAACCAGTTCCGAGCCGGTTATTCCAGACGCGATTTCAACCAGTCCTCTCTTCAGGATGGCGGAATCACGATTCCGGGCCTGCCAGCGAATTCATTCGCATCGGTGCTGCCGATCTTCACGCTCACCGGACTGCAGCAGATCGGCCCGACCACGGCAGCCAACTCCAACTTCAAGACGTCGATCACCGAGTTCCTCGATACGTTCACGTCAATTCGAGGCCGCCACACCATCAAGTTCGGAGTCGACTTCCGGCGTGAGGCTCTGGATATTCTGAACCCGCCGAATCCCACGGGATCGTTTGGATTCACCACTACGGGCACCAACAGCTCTACGGCTACTGGGGGCAACGCACTCGCGTCGCTCCTGCTGGGACAGGTGGGCACGTTCAGCATCGACATTCAAAAGCAACTCCTGCAAGAACGCGCCCACATCGCCGAATTCTTCGTCGGCGACGACTGGAAAGTTTCGCCTCGGCTTACGCTAAACATCGGCACTCGTTATACACTCAACTTTCCATCCACTGAGAAGCACGATCAAGGCGCGGTCTTCAACCTGAATACTCAGGTTCTGGACTTCGTCCACACCGCCCGCAAGCTTCAATGGGGCGACTTCGGTCCGCGCTTCGGAGCCGCCTATCGAATCGGTGACAATTGGGTGCTGCGAGCCGGCTACGGGATGGTGTACTTTGAGCAGTCCGGCATCACGACGCCGTTTACCATCCCCCAATTCCCGTTCGTGCAAACCGTCAGTCAGTCCACGCAGGACAACATCAACCGGGTGTTCCTGCTGTCGCGGGGGCCTACGGTTCAGGTGACCGCGCCGAATCCAAACTCCGGATTGGGACAAGGAGTCTTTGGCGTGGACAGCAACAACGGGTCGGGCTATTCGCAGCAGTGGAACTTCACGACACAAAGAACCATCGGCAAGGATTGGAATATAGAAGTTTCATACCTTGGTTCCAAAAATACTCGGCTGGGCATACCCGATCCGAACATCAACCAGCTCCCATCGCAATACCTTTCCCAGGGTGCCGCACTGCTGACCAGGGTCCCCAATCCGTACTTCGGTCAGATTCCGGCCTCGTCGTCTCTCGGAGGAGCGACGATCGCCGAGCAGTTGCTGCTGCGTCCCTACCCGCGTTTCACCAATGTAGTTCTATTCCGCGATAACGTGGGCCAGTCGACTTACAACGCCGCGGCGGCCAAGCTCGAGAAACGCATCTCGCACGGATTGACCGTCACGGCATCGTACACCTTCTCCAAGCTTATTGACGACGCGTCGAGCGTGTTTTCGCAGACTATCTTCACCGGCCCGGTGTTGGGCACCACGGGCGCCGCGGATGCCAACAATCGCCATCTGGAAAAAGATCTTTCGAGCGGCGACATTCCGCGGGTATTCGCACTGGGTTGGGTCTACGATGTCCCGCGTCTGTGGAAGATCGTGGGATGGCAGATCGCGGGCTTAGTGCGCGTCCAGGCGGGCGATACGGTTCCTGTCACGCAGGCGACCAACAACAACTCGGCGCTGGGCTACGTGGTGCAAAGGCCCAATCTGCTCAGTGACCCCAACGATTTCGCCGGCCGCACCGTAGCGAAATACTTCAACACGGCGGCATTTACGGCAGCGGGTCAGTTCGTGATCGGAAACAGCTCGCGGGATCCTGTACGCGGACCGGGACTTCAGAATGCCGATCTGATGATCGGCAAGACATTTCGCCTCAGCGAACGTTTGAGCCTCGAATTCCGCGCGGAAGCTTTTAATGTGTCGAACACCCCTCCGTTGAACGATCCGAACGGGATCTTTAATCCTGCCGCCACGACGTTCGGTACGATCTCCACGGCGGGCAATCCGCGCGATTTCGAATTCGTCTCTAAAGTTCATTTCTAGCCGGGCGACAAGCTGACGTTACAATGTCAGGTATGGAGAAGACACGCGTCCAGAGCCGGCTGGCCGATATTCGCAAGAGCCGGGGCGTAGGCGCGTCCGACCTGGCGCGCCGCGTGCGTGTAAGCCGCCAGACTATCTATGCGATCGAAGCCGGGACCTACGTTCCTAATACCGAGGTCGCTCTGAATCTCGCGCGCCAGCTGGAGGTGACCGTCGACGAGTTGTTCTTGCTCCAGGAAGGGATTCCCACAGCGCCCGATTCTCTGGCCGCGGACGTGCTAAGCGCCGCAGCCCCCGTCAAGGGACAGCCCGTGCGAATCTGCCAGATCGGGTCGCGCTGGGTCAGCGTGCCCGTCAGCGCCTCTCCCTATCTCCTGCCGGAAGCCGATGGCATCATCCAGCGAACTGGCAAGACGGCTGGCCGCGCGGATCTCGTGGTATTCGCGAAGGAAGAAGCATCGCAGAAGCGATTGGTGCTGGCCGGTTGCGATCCAGCCACCGGCTTGCTTGCCCATATGGTCGAAAAGATCAGCGGCGTGGAAATTGTCTCCGCGGCCGCCTCCAGCAAGCTGGCGCTCACGTGGCTGAGCGAAGGAAAGGTTCACATCGCCGGCTCGCATCTGGAAGATCCGAAAACCGGCGAGTTCAATCTGCCCTACATCCGCAAGCAGTTTCCCGATGAGGATTTCATCGTCATTACCTTCGCGCGATGGGAGGAAGGATTCGTCGTGGCAGCCGGAAACCCAAAGCGCATCCGCAAGATTGAGGATCTGGCGCGCAAGAACGTGAAGTTTGCGAATCGGGAGCCTGGCTCGGGAAGCCGCGGGCTGCTGGATCAACTCATGCAGAAGGCCAAAATGGACGCCCAGAAGGTCGAGGGTTACGATCGGATCGCCCACGGCCATCTTGCGGCGGCCTACTGTGTGGTCTCGCGGGAAGCGGATGTGTGCCTGGCGACGCGCTCTGCCGCGCAGACGTTCGGACTGGATTTTGTTCCCCTGCACAGCGAGCGCTACGACCTGGTGATGCGCAAACGCACCGCCGATCTACCTGCGATAAAAGCGTTCCTCGATGTCCTGCAGCGCGCCACGTTGCGCCGCAAGCTGGAAGTTCTGGCCGGTTACGATACGTCGCAGACGGGGACGTTAGTCGCCTGAACGCGTCGGAAAGCTAGTCCTTCTCCAACATTACTTCGGTGGATTTAATAACCACCGTCACCTTGTCGCCCTTCTTCAGACCGAGCTTTTCGGCGCTCCTGGCGTAATCACGCTTTCGATCTGGCCCTTCCCGATGCACACGTCGACGTGGGCCATGATGTCGCCCAGGACGACTTGCACAACTTTTCCCTCTAGTTGGTTTCTAGCGGAGATTGCCATACACCTAGGATCCAGGATGAACGGAATGTATCGCACGTTGGTAGGCGCGGCAGGACTCGAACCTGCGACCCTCAGCTTAGAAGCTTAAGTGTCGATTGGAAACAAGGAGCATGGCGTTTTCAGACGCCTAGCTTCGACCATGGAATTTTCAGACTTTCTTGTGCGAGCCCGGCGAGTGGTGTTCAGGGTGGTGTTCAGGCTTTGGGGTGTATGGATCAGGACCATAATTGCCGACAAAGAGTCTAATCCTCATCGCGCTCTTCATCCAGCTCACCGTCTTCATTCTCTTCGTGCCGGTAGTTCGGATCAGTGATGTAGCGAAATCCTTTTTCGCTCAAGTCAAGAGCTTCCTCGACGGGCATCTTTAGCCTCGGCGCGTCGGGACGCAACATATCTTCACACGAGAGATGATAGGTATTCCCAAGGGTTCGGATGCAGACTTCCTTGGGTGCGATAGGGTGGCCACAACCGTTACATTCAGCAATCACGCATCCAGTGTATCCGACGCAGGTGTCGTTGTCCGGTACACTTTTCGGGGTCCCACGGCCGGACCCAAGGCTTCACGCCGGATTCCAGGGCCGCGACAATCTTGTCTGCGAACTCCTGCATAGCATCGCGGCGTTCCGTGGTTTCGCGTCTGGCGCTCATTCGTAGCTCGGCTGGAAAAGGTGTTGTGCTGCAATGAATGAATGGCAAAGCCGCAGTTGCTAGAATTGACCGACTTCGATGGACACCTTATAGACGGTCTCTCGTTCTGCCGCAAGGTTTACAGGCTGTTCGATCAAATTCTGGAGGTGCCGGGCGGAAGATCGCGCCTTCGGATGCTGAGGAGCAAAACCGAGAAGCGCCTTGTCGAGGAGCTGATTCCAATCGCCCGATACATCCAGTACCGATATCACGAGGCCTATCGGATTAAGGTGCGGTGGAATGCTGGTTCCCAGCGCCATGATGCCGTGCTGCTTTGCTCCGGCGACTGGCTTGGGCACGGTCTTGCAGCCAGGCGTCTAGCGGTAGAGGTCACGATGTCGGTGCATCCCAATGAACACCTCGTCCGAGAGAATGTTGATAAGGGCGGCGCTTCCTTCGGTCCAGAGAACACGACGAGAGATAAAAAGACGGGCAAGATTGCTTCTGAAGCGCGCGCAGGTGATGGGTGGACAGCGATGCAAGAACTGGCCGAGCGCGTGACAGCGCAAATACGTGCAAAAGCAACCAAGGGATACGGTTCTGACACCGTCCTTATTGTGGGAGTCGTACCAAATAAGGTCACGCTACATCCCGAGTGGAATGAAGTGGTCCGTCAAATTGTTGAAGCCAATGTTCATAAAGCCTTCGCGGAAGTGTTCGTGTTGGACAGGAGCGGTTCATTCTGCGCGACACTTCCTCGGTAACAACAGGCTGTCCTATCGCTTCGCAGGAAGCTTCACGGCCAGATGGGTAGCTGTGAAACGGGAAACCCCGGGAGGCGTCCATGTTCACGAAGAAACGTAACCAAGAACTTCATAATATCTTTCCCTGCCAACATTTCTTGCAACGAAATCTTTCGCCCTGTTTTCAAATCCTCTCACGAGGATGAATAATGAGGCCGCAATGGTTGCGCTGAAATCCCACTGTGTCGTTGTTTTGTGAAGAGCGAGGTAGCAACTTGCCAGTCCAAAGGTAATCTCAATTCGAGCGTAGATGTACAGGCGGTTCGCCTTCAGCACGTTCATTAGGTATCCGACGAGCGTTACGAATGACATAATTGTCGCGATCCACCAAACGCCGAAGCGCGCGAACAATTTAAGATGCTGGGTTTGGAGCCAGGTCCATATCCGGGGATTCGCAAGCAGGTTTCCAACCAAAACGGCAAATCCCACGATTATGAATGCATTGCCGATGGCGAAGGAAAGCGGCCAACCTCCGGTGTTCGAGCGGCGCCACGAAATACCACGAGTGCGAAAGTAACGATTAGGAACCTAGATAAGGCGATGGCTAAACCGATTGATTCCACCCTGTCGTATGGGTCATGAGCTTTAACTGCTCTGTATATAGAAAACGCGACAATCGCAAGCACTGATGTGAAAACCAGCAATTCAGTGATGACAGGAGGAACGCGTACTGGAGCAGTTCTCATGGAGAAACAGGATACCTTGGTCTGTCCCTGTTGCGCCGCGCCTAAGATACTGATGGGCACGTCGTCTTCACCACTCCAACCTGATTTCACGTCTGCGCCGCCTGAGTAGCACGGCCGCTGCGTTACGCTCTTCTGAACCTTTCTGGTGTTCCCATGACGCTAATCCGGGTTCATATTTCAGCCGCGCGAGCTGCGAAAGCTTTTCGTAGCCTCGGCTGTTCTGGCCTGTGCGATAGCGGCTCGCGATTATCCAGTACGCCGCGCAGGTCAGAAACGGCAAACAGCTTCGCAATAGGCGGAAGAGACTAGCATCGGTGCAAGAACCATCACTGATCGAATCCGAAAGGGATGGACGCCGGAACGGACCTTAACGCAGCGTGTCGGAATGAAAATATCATTTGCCGTGGATGGAGAAACGCTCACGCTGGCGGAGTGGTCGCGGCGAACGGGAATTAGGTATCACACGCTGTATGAGCGGCTTATGTTGTACGGTAATAAACCAGAAGATGTTATCTACAATGGTGATGCGCGGCTTCGGTCTGGGCGTCGTTGCAAGCCTGTCCGGTGTTCATCTGGTGCATGCGGAAAACAGGCCTAGCCGTAACTTATTGAAAATTTGGTAGGCGCGGCTGGACTCGAACCAGCGACCCTCAGCTTAGAAGGCTGATGCTCTATCCACCTGAGCTACGCGCCCGCAAATGCGCCCGTATTCCGATGGTACACCGGGATGCGTTCCCTCACGATATAAACAGCTTGGCCCCGGCAAGGCAGGAATGCTACTGTTATGAGTTCGGAGGGTACCATGATCGTCGCAGTACCGCGGGTCTCGCTGGTTCTCTTGATCTTGGTGAACCTGCTCCGCGCACCGGCATGGGCGCAGGCTCCCACCGGGCTCAGTATCAATATCGTCGAGGGAGAGGGCGCCATCAACAACATCCGGCAGCGGGTGAACCGCGAGCCCATCGTGCAGGTGGAGGATCAGAATCACAAGCCGATCGCCGGAGCGGTGGTGATCTTCTTCCTTCCCGATAGCGGCGCCAGCGGAGCCTTTCCGGACGGATCCCACATGCTGATGACGGTAACCGATAACCAGGGTCGCGCCACGGCTCGCGGCATTCGTCCCAATAATCAGAGCGGACCGATGCAGATTCGTGTGACCGCCTCATTTCAGGGTTTGACCGCCAGCTCGGTGATCACGCAGACCAACTTGGCGGGAGCCGCCACCGCATCCGGATTCGCCGGCCTCAGTACCGCTGCGAAATTGGTGATTATCCTGGGCATCGCCGGAGGCGCGGCCGCGGCAGGCGCCATCGTCGCCACTCACACGGGCGGTAGCAGCACCAGTGCACCGCCGTCAACCGTCACGCTCTCGCCCGGAACCCCTAGCGTCGGAGGTCCGTAAAGTGCGACGGCCAAATATCCTCGCGGCTTGCTTTCTGGGCGCGGCGAGCATTACATTCGCGCAGATTGAAGCACCGCAATTGGGCTGGATTCCCGACGGCGCGCGCATCCGGCCGGTGTATGGAATTCCCGCAGCCGCCGCGGTGGGAGCTCCGATTCCGGCGGGTCAAGACTTCGCGCAAATCGCGGCATCGCCCGCGCGGAATTACGTCCTGGTTTCCGCGGCCGATACCGGAATCGCGTCGATTTATACGCAGGAACACGGACTCGTCCCGTTAGATGGCGCGGGAAGCGCTCCGGACTCTGTAATATTAAGCCCGCGCGGATTCTCCGCGGCACTATGGTACTCCTCGATCCATCAAATACAAGTGATCACTGGATTACCGGACGCTCCCGCGATCCGGCAACTGGACGCATCACTTCTGGGATCCGCGCCGGCCGCTTTGGCGGTAAGTGACGACGGAACATGGTTGGCGGGAGTAGGGCCTGGAAACGTGTACGCCTTCGGTCCCACGGGTGAGGTGAACCGGCTGCCCATCGAAAACGTTGTGACCCTTGCTTTCTTCCAGGGGTCCCATAATCTGGCGGCAGCCAGCGCGGCCGGGCTGCAAATTGTGACCGGCATCGAAAATTTCGCTGTCCTATCGAATCTTCTGACTTCGGCCGACTCGTCGCTTCAGCCCGCTGCCGTCGCCGCGACCTACGACAACAAGACGGTGGTGCTCGCGGATCAAAGCGGTTCTCTCACAATCATTGATGTCGCTTCAGGAACCGCCACTACGTCCGACTGTGCTTGCCAACCGGCAGGCTTGTTCGGCATGGGACCCTCTGCGTTCCGGCTCACGGGGCTCGATGCGGGAGCTCTTAAGCTGTTCGATGCCGCCAGCGGGCAAGTTCTGTTCGTACCGCTCACGTTGGCGGAAACCGAAGGAGCCGCGCAATGAGACGGCTCGCGACATTAGGATTTCTCATCGTGGCCGCGGCCTTAACGATGGCAGCGCAGGGTAGCTTCCCCATAACGACGACTACGCTGCCACCCGCAATCATCGGCCAACCGTATTCCCCAGTGACTCTCCAGACTTCCGGCGATCCGGGTCCCATGGGCTGGAGCATCGATGGACCGGCGGGCTTTATCGTCCAGGCCGGCTCCGCGACCACGGGGTTATTTTGCTACGTGTCCTGCGCAGGAGGACCTTTGGTTCAAGGGCAGCCTGGCCAATATCCGGCCACCATAATCGCCACTTCTCAGACCACGGGGAAAACAGGCTTTCAGAATTACACCCTGATTGTGGAGAATCCGCTCCAGATTTTAACTACCTCTCTGCCCAACGCCAATGCGAACCAGGCATATTCCACGCAGATGGTCGGATCGGGGGGCAGCGGACAATATACTTGGTCGATCTTGAACGGCACCCTTCCACAGGGCATCTCGCTGGATCCGTTTAAGGGCAGCCTGACAGGTACGGCGCCCGGAGTAAACGCCGTCTACCCGTTCACCATTCAACTACTGGATCAGGCGACCCAGCAAAAGGCGACGCAAGCGCTTAGCATCACCGTCGTAAATGGTGTCTCGATTCTAACCACCGCGCTGCCGAACGCGACCGCGAACCAACCGTATTCCTTCCAGTTGCAGGGGACCGGTCAAAACCTGGTTTGGTCTATTCCTGCTGGCGCGGTATTTCCGGCGGGATGGGGATTGTCCCAGAGCGGTCTAATTACCGGGGTCGGAAACGGTCCGGGGACGCTCAATCTGCCGGTTCAACTGGCGAACGCCCAGTTTCCAAGTGTCTTCGTGACGAAGAGCTTCGCCCTGTTGATCACACTGGGGCCGCTGAGCATTAATGAGCTTGCGCTGCCCTCTGCGACCCAGAACGTCCAATATTCGACCGCCCTTACTGCCAACGGCGGGATTCCGCCCTACACTTGGGGTCTGGGCATCTCGAACCTGCAAGGCCTGAGCATCGGCTCCAGTAGTGGCGTCCTCTCCGGAACACTCGCCGCCTCCGGATCGTTTCCGGTGCTGGTTATGCTGACCGATTCCACGGGAGCGAGCGTTACAAAAAACTACACGCTCAACGTGGGCACGGGAGTCGGGATCGTTTCGCTCTCGCTTCCGAACGGCTCACCGAATGTGCCGTACTCCGCCACGCTCACGGCGGCTGGCGGTTCGGTTCCCTATCATTGGAGCGTGCTCACGGGAAGCCTGCCCACGGGTCTTACGTTGGAAGACAGCGGGCTGATCCACGGAACACCCACAGCACAAGGAGCGTTCCAGTTTACGGTGCAAGTGAAGGATGTCGCGGGGGGCATGTCTACGAAAGCGCTGACCCTTTCAATCGTTCAGCCGCTGAGTATCCTGACAGTAACATCGCTACCTGGCGGATCGCTGAATCAGCCTTATTCGCGGACCCTCAGTACTGTTGGAGGGACGCCGCCCGTAACGGCATGGACAATTATCAGCGGGAGTCTGCCCGTCGGTCTTAGTCTGAATCATTCCACGGGCGAGGTCAGCGGCACGCCTACCGTCCTAGGATTAAGTTCATTCACGGTCCAGGCGACGGACTCGGGGAACCAAACAGCAACCCGCGACCTGACCCTGCTGATCGCGACGCCGGTGACGGCAAGCGCCAATAGCTTTACCACTTCGGTAGGCGCCGCCGTTTCTCAATCGGTTACCGCTGCCGGGGGCGTTCCACCGTACGGATTCTTTGTGAACTCAGGAAACCTGCCGCCGGGCTTAAATCTGGACGCAAACACGGGGCTGATCAGCGGGACGCCGACAGCCGCAGGAACCTTCCCTGTAACGTTTTTCGTCAGCGACATCGACGCGCGCTTTGCGACTCCGAATCCCGCGATCACGATTACCGTCAACGCCGTACCTCTCACCATCGTGGTGCCGGGCAGCACCGGTTCGGGCCAACAGTCCGGCATCACAGTATCGACTCCGGTCGCGGCCGGAGGAGATATCAACGGCACGCTGACCCTCGGATTCGCGTCTTCCGTCGGCGGCGACGATAAGTTGGTGACATTCCAGAACGGATCGCGTTCAATTACGTTCACCATTCCAAAAGGAGGTACGACGACTCCCAACGTCACCGTGATCACAGGCACCGTGGCCGGCACGATCACCCTGACCGCGAGTGTGCCCGGCAGTCCGGACGTCATTAAGACCATCATCATCGCTCCTGCTGTTCCCGTCATCACTCAGGTGGTGCTCCAGCAGGTGACAGGCGGCCTGAACGTAGTGGTGACCGGCTATTCCAATACGCGCGAGGTGTCCAGTGGCAGCTTCACCTTCACGGTATCGAGCGGGAACACGCTTTCTCAGGCGACCATCCCTGTTACACTGTCGTCGGCCTACGCCACATGGTTCAACAACACTTCGTCGAACGCCACCGGCGGTGAGTTCAAGCTCACCGTTCCCTTTAGCGTCACCCAGGGAAGTGCCACCGCGGTAACAAAAGTGAGTGTGACACTGACTAACGGGCAAGGCGCGTCAGCAGCCGTCAGTTCGCAATAGACATGAGGTCTCCAGCTCCAATCGTTTCGGGCCGGTGGCTCGTAATCGTGATCGTGGTGGTGATCGCCATCGCGGTCGCCGCCGGTTGCATTTGGATGTATCACGATTATCTGATCGCACCGCGACAACCTTAGTTGATTGCCGCGTAAAAACTCAGGCAGTTGTCCCCCTGCCGTAGCACGCGCGCCTGCCTGAGCTCTCCATAAGTTTGCGCAAGCTTGAGCCGCACGTCGTGCTGCACGATAACTAACCCTGGCGGGATCTCGCCGAGCTTCGTCAGCGACGTCTCGTACTCGCTGTGAAGTTCGTAGGGAGGATCCAGGAACACGATATCTGCCGTGATTCTGCCGATGAGGGCGGTTGCTCTTCCTTGCCGCAATTCCGCTCGGCCTTCCAGCCCTAGCGATTTTAGATTCTCGCGCAACACGCCAACCGCGGCCCGACCAGTCTCTGCAAAGATCGCGCGCGACGCACCGCGGCTCAGTGCTTCAATCCCGACAGCGCCCGTTCCGGCGTAAAGATCCGCAAATACCACGCCGGCGATTCGGGGCGCCAGCACATTGAACAGGGCTTCTCTTAGACGATCGGGAGTCGGACGTACGTCCAGACCCGGCACGGATTTGATCACACGGCTGCGGAATTCTCCTCCAATGACTCGCACTAGCCCACCTGTACGAGCCCATATCGCCGCTGCCAGTGGTCGCGGATGAACTCAATCGCCTTGCGCAGATCGCTTTCGACCGGCGGATGCGCCACAAACGAGGCCGCTTCGTTGCGCGCGATTTCCAGAATATCCGGGTCGCGCAGAATATTCCCGATATGCAGCGCCGGAAGTCCGGATTGCTTCGTGCCGAAGAACTCGCCCGGACCGCGTAGCTTCATATCCATCTCGGCGATATAAAATCCATCGCACGATTCTACCAGCGTGCGGATTCGCTCACTCGCGGCCGGATTCAGCTTTTCCGTCACCAGGATGCAGTAGCTCTGTTCCGCGCCCCGGCCCACGCGCCCGCGCAGCTGGTGGAGCTGCGCCAGACCGAAACGCTCGGCCTGCTCGATCATCATCACCGTCGCATTCGGCACGTCCACGCCGACCTCGATCACCGTGGTCGACACCAGAATCTTGGTCTCACCACGCTGGAATCGCTCCATCGCCGATTCTTTTTCGTCAGAGGAGAGCTTGCCGTGCAGCAGGCCCACCGCCACATCCGGAAAGACCACTTTCGAAAGATGTTCGTGCATCTTCTGAGCGGCCTTCATTGCTTGAGTTTCCGACTCTTCGATCACTGGGTACACAACGTAAGCCTGCGAGCCTTGATCGATCTGCGTGCGCACGAAGCTATAAACTTGTTCGACGCGCGCGTCCTCCACGTGCTTCGTGACGATCGGCTTCCTCCCCGGCGGCATTTCGTCGATCACGCTCACGTCCAGGTCGCCGTAAATGGTCAATGCCAGCGTGCGGGGGATGGGAGTCGCCGTCATCACCAGAACATCGGGATGCTGCCCGCCCTTTTCGAGTAGTTTCTGGCGCTGCTCCACGCCAAAACGATGCTGCTCGTCGACGACTGCCAGCCCCAGCTTGGCGAATTCCACGTCGGCTTCAAGCAGAGCATGGGTCCCGATGACGATCTTCGCCAGGCCGGCGGCCGCCAGCTTCTTGAGCTGCGTCTTCTCGCGCGCCGTGCTCGAACCGGTCAGCAGAATCGTGGTGTATCCCAGCTTCTGAAAAAGCTTCTTGAAATAGAAGTAGTGCTGCGCCGCCAGGATTTCCGTGGGCGCCAGCACCGCCACCTGATAACCATTCTCGATAGCGATAATCGCGGCTTCGGCCGCCACCAAAGTTTTGCCGCTGCCGACGTCGCCTTGCAGCAGGCGATACATGGGATGCGGAGCCGCCATATCGTGCGCGATCTCCCCCAGCACGCGCTTCTGTGCGCCCGTCGGCTTGAACGGCAGCATTTGCTTGATGCGTTCCCGCACGCGGTCCGTCAATTGAAAGCCGATCCCCGGATCCAGGCGAGCGCGGGCGCGCTTCAGTTCCAGCCCGCACTCGAGCCAAAAGAATTCCTCGAAGATCAGGCGGTACTGCGCCGGCGAGCGAAATGAATTGAGCAGCCGCAGGTCTGAATCCGGCGGAGGAAAGTGCAGTCCGCGGATGGCGGTCCAGCGATCCGGCAGCTTCATCTGTTGCAGGATGTGCGGCGGCAACGGATCGCTTTGCGGCGGTAGGCTCTCCAAAATACGGTGAATCAGCGAGCGAAACACTCGCGTGTTGACCTTCCCCGCGGCTTCATACACCGGGACCACGCGGCCCGTATGCAGGGAGGAATCGCCATCGTCATCGCCTGAAAGAATCTCGAACTCCGGGTGCATCATGGCGATGCCGCGCGAATACGAATCGTACTCCACCTTGCCGAACAGCGCGACTTTCAGACCGGGCGTCAGGATGTCATTCAGGTATCCGCCGTGGAACCATTTCCCCGCCAGCACTGCTCCCGAAGGATCGGTGAAAGTCGCCTCGAACATGCCCAGGCCCCGCCGCCGGAAGCCCGCCAGACGCGTCGTCCGCACTTCGGCCAGGACAGTGGCCATCTCGCCCGGCGCGAGCGCGCGGATTTGCTTGACGTTGCTGCGGTCCTCGTAACGAAAAGGGGCGTAGGTGAGCAGATCCTCGACGGTCTTCAGCCCCTTAGCATCGAGCATCGCGGCGCGAGCCGGCCCAACGCCTTTCACGTACATGAGTGGGGTTAAGAGGTCCAACGGAGGATAAATTTAGTGTACAGTCTGGCGGAACCCGGTAGAATAGCAATTCATGCCTGAACTGCTCGCGGGGAAGACCGCGCTAATTCTAGGCGTCGCGAACAAGTGGAGTCTCGCGTACGCCATCGCCCAGGCGTTTCGACGCGAAGGCGCAAAACTTCTGTTGACGTATCAGGGAGAACGCCAGAAAGAAACCGTCACGGACCTGGGCTCCGAGCTGGGCGCCCCCGCTATTTTCGAGTGCGACGTCACGCGCGAGGAGGATCTGACCAAGCTCGCCGAAACCGTCCGCCAGCACGGGCGCCTGGACGCTTTGATCCACAGCATCGCTTTCGCCAACCGCGAAGACCTGACCAAGCCGTTCGTCGAAACCTCGCGCGCGGGCTACCTGCTGGCACAGGATGTTTCCGCTTATTCGCTGGTTTCCGCCGCGCGCACCGTTGCGCCGCTGATGACCCAAGGCGGTTCGGTGATCACGCTCTCGTACCTCGGCGCGACCCGCGTGGTGACCAACTATAACGTGATGGGCGTTGCTAAAGCGGCGCTCGAAGCATGTGTGCGCTATCTGTCCAGCGACCTGGGTCCATCGAATATCCGTGTCAATGCGATCTCGGCCGGGCCCGTGAAGACGGCCTCGGCTCGCGCCGTTGCGGGACTTTCGAAGATGCTCGAAACCATGCCAACGCGCGCGCCGTTGCGGCGTAACTGCACGCCCGAGGAAATCGCGGACACCGCGGTATTTCTGGCAAGCGACCTGGGCCGCGGCGTGACGGGCAATGTCCTGTTCGTCGACGCCGGATATCAGGTGATGGGTTTTTAAGATGCGCCTTTTGAGGCGCGCCTTCTAGGACGCCGCGGCAGCCGACTGCTCGCGATAGTACATCATCAGATCCGTTACGGGCGGTGCAATCCCCAACTGCCGAATCATGCCGACCGCCTGCCCGCGATGCAGCGTCGCGTGATTGACTACGTGCAGAACCATCTCGGATACAACGCTCTCAAAGGCGCTTTTTCCGTCCAGTGACTTATAGGCCACTACACGCGCCAGATTGGCGTCGGATGCTCTTTCCGCCCAGGCTTCCCATTTGCGCTGGATATCCGCCCAATCCCGCTCCAGCTTCGGCAGATCCGACTCTTTGATCAGCGGCTCCTGCGGGTCCACTACGCGCGCATACCAGATCCGGTCCGCGAAATGAGCGTGGCACAGCGTTCCCAGAATGCTTTGGTGCGACACTCCAACGTTGCGCGTCAGGTCCTCAGGACTGAGATTTCGGGCGGCGTCCAGCAGCTTTCGGGACGCCCACCCGGAGTATCGAAGATGCCTTAAGGCTTCGGCAGCAGTCATACTCGTATTTTCATATATACGGGCCTTATGCCGGAACTTCCCGACATCACAGTCTACATCGAAGCGCTGGAACAGCGGATCCTGGGGCACACGCTCATGCAGGCTCATATCGCCAGTGTCTTTCTTGTGCGCACAATTGAACCGCCTGTGAACGACTGCGTAGGCCACACGGTCTCATCGATCCGGCGCGTCGGCAAACGCATTGCAATCGGATTCGATAACGATGTCTGGCTGGTGCTGCACCTGATGATCGCGGGGCGCTTGCATTGGTATGAGAAAGCAAAGAAGCCCGACGGCCGGCGTACGCTCGCGGCTTTCGTATTCGACAACGGCTGCCTCACCCTGACAGAGGCCGGATCGCAGAAGCGAGCAGCCCTGCACATGGCGGCGGGGGAGGCCGGCCTAGCCGCGCTCGATCCTGGCGGCATGGATGTCATGTCGGCTTCTCTCGATGAGTTCGCGCGTGGTCTGACCGTCGGCAACCACACGTTGAAACGCGCCCTGACGGATCCGCGTGTCTTCAGCGGCATCGGCAATGCGTATTCGGACGAGATCCTGCATCGCGCCCGGCTTTCGCCGATCACTCTGACCTCACGTTTGACGACGGACGAAATCTCACGGCTCCACCTCGCGACACGCGAGGTATTACAAGAATGGATCGAGCGCCTGCGCGCCGAAGCCGCCGGCGGATTCCCCGGAAAGGTCACGGCCTTCCGCCCGGAGATGGCCGCGCATGGCCGCTACGGGCTCCCCTGCCCGCGCTGCGGCGCCAAGATCCAGCGCATCCGCTACGCCTCGAATGAGACCAACTACTGCTCCGTGTGCCAGACCGGCGGACATCTGCTCGCCGATCGCGCATTAAGTCGCCTTTTGGGAAAAGATTGGCCGCGCACGCTCGAAGAGCTGGAAGAACTTCATCTGCGTGCTCGATAGTTGCTGACGCCCTTTTTTCCTGTAACCGGAACCTGCCAAGTCAGTATTCCTACCATGGGTACACTCTGGGCCGACATCAAATACGCCTTTCGTTCGCTCCGCAAATCCCCCATGTTCACGACTGTCGCGGTGCTGTCTCTCGCGCTCGGCATCGGCGCGAACACCGCCATTTTCAGTCTTCTGGATCAGGTTCTATTGCGCTCGCTGCCGGTCAAGAATCCCAAGGAGCTGGTGCTCTTCACCATGCGTGGCCAACATTACGGAGGCAACTGGGGCCCGAATGCCGTGTCATATCCCATGTATCGGGATTTCCAGGACCACAATGACGTGTTCTCAGCGATGTTTGCCCGCTTTTCGTTCAGCGGGAGCTTCACCGTTGAGGGCGCTACCGACCGGATTCAAGCCGAGTTGGTCTCGGGCACTTATTTCCCTACCTTGGGCGTGGGAGCCGCCATTGGACGAACCTTTACGCCGGACGACGACAAGACACCTAGCGGCCATCCGTTTGTGGTCCTCAGCTACAACTTTTGGGAAACGCGCTTCGCAAAGGATCCCAAGGTTCTGGGGAAAAACGTCCTGGTGAACCATGTGCCGATGACCATCGTCGGCGTCGCGCAACCCGAGTTCTACGGCATCGATCTCGCTAATACCGCGCAAATGTTCGTTCCGATCATGATGCAGCCCGACGTGCTTCCCTCCAACAAGACATTCCTCACGAATCGCCGGACTCGCTGGGTGAATGCGTTCGGGCGGCTGAAGCCGGGTGTCAGTCAAACGCAGGCTCAGGCTTCTCTACAGCCCTTCATGCATTCAATCCTCGAGATGGAGGTGCGCGAGCCGGCATTCCGCACCGCGTCGGACCTGGTCCGTGAGCAGTTCTTGAAGTGCTATATGGAGTTGCTTCCCGGTTCGCAGGGACGTTCTTTCATGCGACAGCGCTTGGAAGCGCCTCTGTGGGTTCTCATGGCGATCACTGCCACCGTGTTGCTGATCGCATGCGCCAACCTGGCAAATTTGCTGTTAGCCAGAGCTGCGGGTCGTGAGAAGGAAGTCGCCGTGCGCCTGGCTGTCGGGGCCGGGCGATGGCGCATCGTCAAGCAACTTCTAACGGAGAGCCTTCTATTGGCGGCTCTGGGAGGTCTGGCCGGAACAGGCATCGCGTTTGCCGCCGACAAAGCGCTTCTAGCCGCATTCGTGCCCTCGGATTCACCGGGTCTAAAGATTTCGACGACGCCCGACTTGCGCGTCCTTCTGTTTACATTCGCACTGACGCTGGGGACAGGATTGCTGTTTGGGCTCGTCCCGGCGCTGCGGACGACCAACCCGGACATTGCGCCTACGTTGAAGGATCAGGCTGGTGCAGTGGTGGGAGGCGGCAACGTCAAACTCCGCAAGGCGCTAGTGGCGTCGCAGGTGATGTTATCGCTGCTTCTGCTGGTGGGCGCCGGGCTGTTCCTCAAGAGCCTAAGTAACCTGAGAAATCTGGGGCCCGGCTTTCCTGTAGAGCGGCTCATCGGGATCAATCTGGATCCTACGCTCATCGGCTACACCCCTCAGAGAACCAAGCTGTTCTATCAGCAACTAACCGAGAACGTGCGAGCGCTCCCCGGCGTCCAATCCGTGGGGCTGGCGGCCGTGCGTATTTTGAAGAACAACGAGTGGGATAACTGGGTGACAATCGAAGGCTACACGCCGAAGCCGGGCGACCGTCCCGACGCGTTCATGAATTCGGTCAGCCCGGGGTACTTCGCGACGATGGGCGTCCCTATCGTGGCGGGACGTGACTTTACGGCGCAGGACACGGGCGAGGTGTTGCACATGGAACCCGACAACTGGGCGCCGACCAGGATCATGGTCAACGAATCGTTCGTGAAGCGCTATTTCCACGGCCGTAACGCCCTCGGCCGCCACGTCGGATTTGGAATCGACCCCGGCACGAAGACGGATATGGAGATCATCGGTGTCGTGAAAGACATCAAGTATATGAATCTCCGCAACGAGGTTCCAGATCAGGCGTTCTTGCCTTATCTGTCCTCCCGAAACCAGGGCGGCATGACCCTATTCGTCCGAACGGCCGCGGACCCCGATACCATGTTCCCGATTTTGCGCGCGAAGATCCGCGAGCTGGATGCAAGCTTGCCGATCTACGGCATGCGTACGGTCCAGGAGGACCTGAACGATACCCTCGTTACCGAACGCATGACAGCAAACCTGTCGGTGGTATTCGGGTTCCTGGCAACCCTACTGGCGATGATCGGGCTCTACGGTGTGATGGCATACTCCGTTGCGCGCCGGACGCGGGAGATCGGCATCCGCATGGCCCTCGGAGCGCTAGAAGGCCGCGTCGTCTGGATGATGATGAAGGAAGTTCTAGTGCTCGTAGTGGTGGGCGTGGCCGCGGCTTTGCCCGCTGCGTTCGGGCTCACGCGCTTGGTGCGCGCTCAGCTGTACGGCGTTGCTCCCAACGATCCCTCGACCATGGTGATCGCAACCTTTGGCTTAATTCTGGTGTGCCGCGGGATACGTCCCGGCGCTGCGCGCCAGCCGCGTCGATCCCGTTAGGGCGTTGCGGCACGAGTGACGCACTCAACTAGCGCGTTTGGCAGCCCGGTCAATCGCATCCAGAATTAGCTTCTTGGAGCTTTCCACGTTCACCCATTGGCCGATGTGGGTCCATTTGCCCGGCTCCAGATCCTTATAGTGATTGAAAAAGTGCGCAATCTGCTCGCGCATAATCTCAGGCAGATTCAGGTACGACTCGATACCGGTATAAAACGGGTGCAGGTCGTCCACCGGCACCGCGATGATCTTCTCATCAAGGCCGGCCTGGTCTTCCATCAGCAACGCCCCCACGGGACGGCAGCGAACCACGGCGCCGGACACGACCGCTACGGGCGCAATCACCAGCACGTCAATCGGGTCGCCATCGAGCGACAATGTTTGCGGAATGAAACCGTAGTTGCCGGGGTAGAACATGGCGGTGTGGAGAAATCGATCGACGAACATCGCGCCTGAGGATTTATCCAACTCGTACTTGACGGGCGTACCTCCGACCGGTATCTCGATAATCGCGTGCAGATCCGATGGCGGATTTCTGCCGGCGCTGATCTTCGTGACGTCCATTAAGAGTGTCTGAATTTCATTTGTAGCACCCTGGACCAGGTTCTTGTCCGAGTCTGCCGTTTGGCCTACTGTAGAAGAATGCCGGATAGCCCACCCTCTACGAAGGGCCGCGGCCGCCGGGTCAGGAAGAACCTGAGGCAAGGGATGGGTCTGGCCTGGACCGCCTCGCCAAGCTCTCTGATCCGCTATTCCGTGCTGGGGATGCTGAGCGCCGCAATGCCTCCCATCGCCGTCTATCTGGGCGCGACGCTGGTCAATCGCATCGCAGAAGCGCGCCTGCATTCACTTCAATTCCGCGACTTGGTTCCCATTCTTCTCGGATTGTGGATGGCTACAGCCGTGCAGCGCGCCGTGGGCGCCTACATGGGCTACGGCCGCAATCTGTTCGTCCGCCGCGTCCAGCTCGAAGCCGAGCGCCGCTTGCTCGCGCAGGCGTCCAAAGTCGACATCGGCCACTTCGATAATTCGGACTGGCACGATCGTCTGGCGCGCGCCAAGCGCGACGTTTCCTGGCGGCCCGGCGATCTCACCTGGTCCGTGCTCGGACTTTCGGGCAACATCGTGACCGTGGTTCTGATGGCGGGGCTGCTTGCTAGCCTGCACTGGATATTGGTGGTTCTCGCGTTAGCGGCGGCCGGACTTTCGCTGCTGCTCGAGCGCCGTGTCACCTCGCGTCTCTACGAATATTTCTACAAAGAGACGCCCGAGGAGCGGGAACGCGAGTATCTCGGCGATCTTTTGGTCCAGCCGCGCTCGACCAAGGAAATCCGTGCGTACGTTCTCGCCGACTACCTGCTCGGCAGGCATGGCAAATTGTCAGACGATCTGTTCAAGCAGCGGGAGCTGATGTATCGTTCAGCCACGCGCATTTCAATGCTGACGGGACTGGTGGGTGGGACCACCCTTGCGCTGGCCTACGTGTTTCTGGCTGTTCGTGGCGTGGCAGGCACCATCGATCCGGGCGGCGTGGTGCTGGTGATCGGCGCCTTCACGGCGGTCTCAAGCACCCTGGGACAGATTTCGAGCACCTTTGTCGCAGTCGATCAACACACCACGTTCCTGGATGACTACTTCTCATTCTTGTCGATAGGTTCGCTGGTGCCGGTGCCGGCCGTGCCGCATCCCGAGCCCGCTTGGCACGACGCGATTAGCACCGCCGGAATCCAGTTCGACAATGTCACCTTCACCTATCCTGGTGGAACGGAACCGGCCGTGGCGGGGTTGAATTTGCGCATGCGCAGCGGGGAATTGATCGCGCTGGTCGGCGAGAATGGAGCTGGCAAAAGTACTCTCGTCCGGTTGCTGCTTCGCTTTTACGATCCGGATCAAGGCTCGGTTCGCGTTGGCGGCATCGACCTAAAGGATCTGGATCCCGCCGTCCTTCGCAGCCGGATCGGGGTGCTGTTTCAGGACTATGTAAGCTACGAGCTCTCCGTGCGCGAAAACGTCGTGATGGGCCGCCCGGACGACGGCGAAGTGCACAATCAAGCCAACGACGAGAAGGTCATGGAGGCTCTTCGCAACGCCCGCAGCGACTGGCTGCTGACGAAAATGCCTCGCGGTCTGGATTCCAAAGTCGGGAGACTTTTCGAAGGCGGCCACGATCTTTCTGGAGGCGAATGGCAGCGGCTAGCCCTGGCCCGCATCATGTACCGCGATGCCGACATCTGGATTCTGGACGAGCCGACGTCGTCACTCGATCCGGAAGCTGAAGCGGCGATCTTCGCCGAGCTGAAGGAGAATCTCAAGGGGCGGATCGGTATCGTGATCTCGCACCGCTTCTCCACCGTGCGCATCGCCGACCGGATCGCGGTGATCGCGGACGGGCATGTTACGGAACTGGGCTCGCACGAAGAATTGCTGCGGGCAGGAGGCCGCTACGCGCAGCTTTTCGAGCTGCAAGCCGCGGGGTATCGCTGATGTTGGTCTGATAAAATCGTGCGAATGGCCGTCATCGTTGCTTCTCGCGAACTTAGCGATGACGAATTCCTGACAGATCTTACGAGCTGCGAGCTACCGCCTTCGTTGTTCCGTCACGGCGATCACCTGCGGTTTGCTTGGCTTCTGCTCCACAGAATGCCGTTCGATGAAGCTCTCCGGCTGATCCGGGAGGGAATTCAGCGATTCGCCGCGCATCACGGCGCTACTCACATTTACCACGAGACGCTCACCACAGCTTGGGTAAAGCTACTGGCGACTCATCGGGAAGCGAGCTTCGAGGAATTCATCGTG